>DASQHA010000442.1:0-9403 GCA_035632335.1 Terriglobales bacterium | reverse complement strand
TGATCGCTGACCAGCTCGCCTACGTCTACCGGCTGCGACTCGAGCTCCAGCGGCGGCAAGACTTCCGGATTGATCACATTCCCCAGGTTGGTAAAGACGGTGCGGTACCACGGCAAACTGACGGCGTCGCCGATCAGCATGCCGGTGTTCACCGGTCGCGATGTAAGCTTCAGCGGTGGCAGCTTTTCCGGAAAGAAGCGGTCGCGAAGATTGCGCAGCAGGGATCTCCAGAGCGGACCGGTGACGCTCGAGGGCAACAAAAGATCCAGTTCCTGATTGTCCTGGTCGGGTTCCATAGCTTCACCCCTATGTTACACCGGTTGAATCCCAGGAAGAACAACCGGGACCTGACTGGTAGTGGTTGAATTTGTGCCCTTTTCCTCCAGCGAGGGTCCATGCTGAGCTGGTGAAGCATCGCGCGTGGAGCTGACCGGAAAGAAAGCCGCCACTGGCGCAGCCACGCGCCGGATCCTTCGCGACTGAAGTCCCTCAGGATGACGGCACTTCGAGATTGCATTTCAGATTCAGCTACGACCCACCTGACATCTGAAGAACAGACAACCGCTTCCCTTCGGGTGTGCATCGAAGGTCGGTGGCAGCTGACAGTTATGGGCGTTGCGTGGAATCAGGGTTTTTGACCTTGCGGGACAATCCGGCGCATCATTTGCTACTATGTGCACCCTGGAAATACAGTCTTTCCTGCCGACATCGATTCAAGAAGGAGAACGTGAAATGAAGCTACGACCTTTGCTTGTCACTGGTGTGGTGCTTGCCCTGGCATTGGCCGCCTTAGGCCGTCAAGCCGCCGCGCCCGAGGCCGCTACCGCGCGGATTACCCGAGAAGTCAGGCACGAGCTATTGATGCTGCCTTATTTCAGCGTGTTCGACAATCTCTCCTACAAAGTGGACGGTTACAACGTGACCCTGATCGGACAGGTCACGCGGCCGACCTTGAAATCCGACGCCGAGAACGTGGTGAAGCGAATTGAAGGCGTCGAACACGTCGACAACCAGATTGAAGTCCTGCCCCTGTCGCCGAATGACGTGCGCATTCGCCGCGCCACTTACCGTGCCATCTACGGTTACCCCTCGTTGCAGAAGTACGCCATGGGCGTGCAACAGCCGATCCGAATCATTGTGAAGAACGGAAACGTGACCCTCGAAGGCGTGGTGGACAACGACGCTGACAAGAACGTTGCCAACATCCGGGCCCGCAGCGTGCCCGGGGTGTTTGCGGTGACCAACAACCTGCGAGTGGAAAAGCCCTGAAACCGGGCGTCGGGCGTCAGACCTCGGCAAGATTTTGGTTATCTGGGTAAGATCCGAAGTCCGAGGTCTGAAGTCCGGGGTCTGAAGTCCGAGGTCCGACGTCCTCCTCACTCTCCAAACATAGGAACCTGCCGGGTGTCCGGAGGGGCGCCCTTGCGCCGCCGATGAGTGGCCCCAATCACGGCCAGCACGGTCAGTGATTCCAGGGCGCTGCGGGGTACGAATATCCGTTGAATGTTCGAACGCAAGTCGGGGGGATTGATCAGAAAGCCCTCGGCGGTGGTCAGGCTAAGGTCGTTCGGCATCATGCCTTCGAGTACCTCGTTGTCTTTGAATTTCAGCCTGATCCACAGTCCCTCGGTGCGCGGCCGGCTGGTAAAGGTCTTGCGGCTCAGAGCTTCCGAATCGCTGAACTCCCGGACAAAATACACGGCCTTGATGTCCTTCAGGTCGATGGCGACCACGTTGCCCGAGGTGTTCAGGAGCTCGAGTTTGCCTTCGCGGACGAAATTGGCCGGGGCAACGTGCCCGTTGATCGAATCCCGGTCCATCTTGCGGACCACGACTTTCTTATGGGTTGAGGGCATTCAGTCGTCAGTCTTCAGTCGTCCGTCGTCAGCGTGGCTCGGAAGACGGAGCCGGTGACCGACGACTGTTTTCGGGCAGAAGTCGGTTAAAGTGTACAGTCCTCAGTCTTTGGGGTCCCGCTGACGGCTGAAGACCGACGACTGACGACTGTTTCACTGGATTCTCGCACTTTTCCGCCACAAAACCGATGCCTTGTATGTTCTTTGTAGCCAAAGCGTTAACCTTATGTTATTTTCTATAGCTTGCGGCGTCCCATCTCATATACTCTAAGCCTATTGGATAGAGTGACTTACGAAAAGGTGACCGGAGTAGTTTGTTTTCCCGGGCCAAGGCCTGTGGAAAACTCGCGCGCTGCTGTCGCAAACCGGGTCGCGGAGCCGCGCCCTTAAGCAAGCATGGCCGATTACATTTACACCATGGAAATCCGGCTGACGCCGGACCAGCAGCGCGGCGTCACCCTGGTACAAGACATCGCGCGGGCCGCCGGTATGAACATTTACCTGACTGGAGGCGCGGTTCGCGACATCATCAGTGGTTTTCCCATCCGCGATCTCGACTTTTCCGTTCAGGGAAATCCCCTCAGACTGCAAAAGGACCTGGAAAAGTCCGGGGTGCGAGTTGCCGGGGTCGATGACGACTCCAAAACCCTCTACCTGGGCCTGCCGGGGAACGTGCGCGCGGAAATCAGCATGGCGCGCATCGAGCACTATGAGAAAGCCGGCAAGCCGCCGGTAATTTCTCCCGCCACCCTTATTGAAGACCTGCGCCGCCGGGATTTCACCGTCAATGCCATGGCCTTGTCGCTGAATCCGGGCTCGCGCGGCCTGCTGATGGATCCCTTCAACGGAGCGGCCGATATCGAGGCCAAGCTGATCCGCGTTCTGCACAACTATGCCTTTGTCGAGGACCCCTCGCGGCTGATCCGGGCCACCCGCTTCGCAGCGCGCTTTCACTGGCCGCTCGAGGAACGCACCCAGGCCCGTTTTGAGTCGGCCAAGGAAAACAATTACATCGAGTACATCACCCACAAGGCGGTGGGTTACGAGATTGAGCAGCTGGCCTACGAAGAAGACCCGCTGCACATCGTGCGCGTGCTGGAAAAAGAAGGCTGGCTCAAAGTATTGAATCCGCACTGGACCAGCGCCAAGGTGGATACGGCGCAGCTGGGCCAGCTGCTGAAGACCCGCCAGCAGATGACGGAATTGGGGTACGCCCCGGACCCGGCGCCGGCCGTCATGTATTTCCTCACTGCCCGGCTCAGCGACAAGGACATCGCCGACATGCGCAAACAGATCCCGCGCAAGGATCTGGTCGAGGCCTGGCGAGACCTGGAAGACCACGCCAAGGAACTGGCCAAGCGGCTCATGGGCAAAGAAGCCGCCACGCCCTCCCGCGCCTGGAAACTGCTAACCGAGGCGCGTCCGGAAATGATCCTGTTCCTCGCCCTCACCGCCCGCCAGCAAGCAGTATCGCAAAAGATAAAGAACTTCTTTACCAAGTGGCGGCAGGTGCAGCAGAAGATTCCGTTGCCGGAAATGACCGAGCTGCATATCACCCCGCAGCTGCCGGAGTATCCCAAAATCGCGCACGACGTATTCATGCTGTTGCTCGACGGCAAACTGCGTTCGCGAACCGAAACCTTGAAGTACCTGAAGCCGCTCGCGCCGCCGCCACCACCGCCGCCGCCACCTCCTCCGCCCAAACGAGGAAGGGCTGCGAAGGCTGCCGCGGCCGAAGCTGCCGCGGCTGCTGCTGCGTCTGCTGCTGCGGTTGCGGCTGCGTCAGGTGCAGGTAAAAAGAAGGGGAAGGTGCAGGCACCCGCTGCTCCAGCCAAGGCCAAGGCCGAAGTCTCCAAGGCGCCGCCGGCCGCACCCAAGCCCGAAAAACCTAAAGCTGCGAAGAAAGCTCCCGCGGCTACGAGCAAGAAAAATAAAGGCAAGAAAAAACGCTGAGTACCCGCGGTTTCCAAATACCTAAGTTAAGTAAAGACTGTTGGGAATGCCTGTCGCATTCCGCGAATCCTTCGTTGGGGGTGAAGGGTGAAAACACTCGGAAAGATTCTGCTGGTTATCTGCGTGCTGCTGGCAGGGGCCATCACTTTCACCATCGGCTGGCGGCCGTTTATCGGCCCCCGGGCCCGGGCCACCAGCAACCGCCAGTTCGAACGTACACCTGAGCGACTGGCGCGGGGCCGCTATCTGGTGACTGGTCTGGTTGGCTGTGAGGTTTGTCACTCTCCAAAGGACTGGAAGACCCACGGAGCCCCCAACCTGCCGGGCATGGAGTTGGCGGGGCAGGTGCTTCCCATTACCGGCTTGCCGGGCACAATCGTCGCTTCGAACCTCACGCCTGATCGGGAAACCGGCGCCGCCGGGTGGAGCGACGATGAAATTGCGCGCGCCATTCGCGAGGGCATCGGGCACGACGGGCGTACGATTTTCCCCATGATGCCCTACCAAGCCTACCGCGCGTTTTCGGACGAAGATACAGCTTCGATTGTGGTCTACCTCAGGTCGATCGCGCCGGTGCGAAATCCGCTGCCCCCCACCCAGGTTATTTTTCCGGTCAAGTATCTGATTCGCACCGTGCCGCAACCTTTAACCGGCCCGGTCAGCGGCCCCGGTCCGCAAGCCAGCCCTGTGGAGCGCGGAAAATATATGGTAAGCGTGGGTTGCGGGTGTCATATTCCCGCCGACCAGAAAGGTCCGCTCCCGGGACTGGCGTATGCCGGCGGCGAGCACCTGGAGGGACCGTGGGGAGAAGTCACCAGCGCGAATATCACTCCCGACCCTTCCGGCATCAGCTACTACGATGAGGCCACTTTCATCCAGGTCATGCGGACCGGATATGTGAAAGCAAGAAAACTGTCGTCGATCATGCCCTTTGGAGAATTCGCCAACCTGACGGATGACGACCTGAAGGCGATCTTTGCTTACCTGCGCACCTTGCCTCCCGTTAAACATAGAGTGGACAACACCTTGCCTCCGACTTATTGCAAGCTCTGCCGCCAGAAACACGGGGGCGGAGACCAGAACTAGCACCGCAGGAATCTGCTCGCTTGGTGGGAAAAGGCACGGCGGCAAGGGACGCCCGGGGACTCCGCAAGGATGCAAAGAAAAGCCCTGAAGATTCGGGCCACATACTTTCCCCCATCCGGAAAGATTTGACAAAGCGGGTTCCGGACGGCGCTATAATCGCCGGCATGCGGCGCTGGTTGGCCATTTCCGCGTTGTCGCTATCCCTGGCAGCGGCCGCGACCCCTGTGCTGGCCCAAATGCACAGTGGCTCCCGAGGCGGGGGCTCGATGGGAGGCGGAGGCCTTTCATCCGGCGGCTTTCGCGGCGGAGGGTCCATCGGGCGCGACGGATTTTCCGGCTTCCACAGCGGCGGAACCCTGGGCGCGGGACTGCGCTACGGCTCCAGTTTCGCTACCGGCATGCGCCGGCCGACTCTTTCATCGGGCTCCTGGTCCGGCAGATTTCGCCGGCCTGGTTTCGGCCATCGGCATTTCGGGAATCGCGTTTTCTTTGGAACGGTTTCGCCGGGCTATTTTGGATACTACGATTATCCCTACTACAGCGGCGACTTCTACCCGCCGCCCGATTACGATCCCGCTTACGAGTACTACAGTTCCCCCGGTTACTCCGCCGCCCAGAATGACGTCGTCCAACAGGAACAAGCGGCCCAGCAGCAGGACATCGATCGCCTGGAAGAGGAAGTAGCGCGCTTACGGGAGCAACGGGAATCGGAGCAAGAATCCAGCCCGGCGCTGGCGCCTCAAGCCGAGAGCCGATCCGTGGTCTCAACTCCCACCGTGCTGGTCTTCCGCGACAAACACACTCAGGAAGTGCAGAACTACGCGATTGTTGGCGGCACGCTCTGGATTTTCAGCGAACAGCGGACCACAAAACTTCCGCTGTCCTGGCTCGACCTCGACGCCACTGCCAAAGCCAACGACGAGCGCGGCGTCGATTTCCGGTTGCCAAATTGAATCAACTTGTGTGGGGCGGACACTCCTGTCCGCCGCTTTTGACTTTGAGCCTTTGCTCGCGAAGCCAGATCGAGCCCGACCAAATCAGCCATCCGCCAAGATTCCGAACGGCAGGAAACTTTAAAGGCGGCGGACAGGAGTGTCCGCCCCACACTGGACTGTGGATAACTCAGCCGAACCCGTTTCCGCTTTCCCGTTAGAATAGCGACAACGTAAAATCATACCGATTCCATGTCCCAATTCGTCCACCTGCACCTCCATACCGACTATTCCATGCTGGACGGCGCCTGCGACGTGGAGAAGCTTGTCCAGCGCGTGAAAGAGCTGGGCATGCCCGCGGTTGCCATGACCGACCACGGCAACATTTTTGGCGCGGTCCATTTCGTGAATGCCGCTCACAAGGCAGGGGTCAAGCCGATCGTGGGCTGCGAGCTTTACGTCTGCAAAAAGGACGACCACAACATCGAACGCACTCCTCCCGAGGGCGACACTTATAACCACCTGCTGGTCCTGGCGGAAAACGAGGAAGGCTACCGCAATCTGGCCAAGATCACCTCGGAAGCCTCATTGCACGGCTTCTACTACAAGCCGCGGGTGAGCAAAAAGTTTCTGGCCGAGCACTCCAAAGGACTGATCGGGCTTTCCGGCTGCCTGAAAGGCGAAGTCGCCGAACGCCTGATGGAAGACAACTACGACGCCGCCAGGAATGCGGCCGCTACCTACAGCGATATTTTCGGGCCGAATAATTTCTTCCTGGAGATTCAGGACCAGGGCCTGGAACAGGAGCACCGCATTCACTCCAGCCTGTTCCGTTTGGAAAAGGATCTGGGCCTTCCCCTGGTCGCCACCAATGACAGCCACTATCTCTGTGAAGACGACGCCCACGCGCAGGACGTGATGCTGTGCATTCAGACCGGCAAGTCGATTCAGGACACCAACCGCATGAAGTTCCAGGGCACCGGGTTTTTCGTCAAGAGCCATGACGAAATGCACCAGGTCTTCAAGGACGCGCCCGACGTGCTTTCTCGCACCCTGGCCATCGCGGAACGCTGCAACATACGCCTGGAAAAAATCAGCAATCCGTTTCCGCATTTCGATGTGCCTGCCGGATTTACTCTCGACAGCTACTTCGAGCACGTCACGCGCGAAGGCTTTGCCCGCCGCCTGGAAACCCTGCGCCCCCTCGATGCCCAGGGACGACTGAAACACAATCTCACGGAATACGAGCAGCGCCTGGCCCGGGAACTGGCCATCATTCAGCAGATGAAATTTTCCGGATACTTTCTCATCGTCTGGGATTTCATCCGCTACGCCCGCGAACGCGATATTCCGGTGGGGCCGGGTCGCGGTTCGGCAGCTGGATCGCTGGTCTCGTACGCGCTCGGCATTACCGACCTCGATCCGCTGCAGCATGAGCTGATCTTCGAGCGCTTCCTGAATCCCGAGCGCATTTCCTTACCCGACATCGACATCGATTTCTGCATGAACCGCCGCGGCGAAGTCATCAATTACGTGACCGCCAAGTATGGCCGCGAAAATGTCGCCCAGATCATCACTTTCGGCACCATGGCGGCCAAGGCAGCCATTAAGGACGTGGGACGCGCCATGGACGTGCCGTACGCCGACGTTGACCGCATCGCCAAGATGGTCCCGACCACGCTCAACATCAAGCTGGAAGACGCCATCCGGGAATCGCCGGCGCTGCAGCAGGCCTACGACAGCGATCCGCAAGTGCGCGAGCTGCTGAACACCGCCAGGAAGCTCGAAGGCATGGTGCGCAATGCCGGAGTGCATGCCGCGGGCGTGGTGATCTCGCCGCGGCCGCTGAACGAACTGGTCCCGCTGCACAAGACCAAGAACGACGAAATCGTTACCGCCTTCGACATGGTGGCCATCGAAAAGCTGGGTCTGCTGAAGATGGACTTCCTCGGCCTGACCACGCTCACCATTCTCGATGACGCGGTGAAGCTGATCGCGCAGACCAGAGGAGAGCGCATCTCTCTCGACGGCCTGCAGCTCGACGATCAGGAAACTTACCAGAAGGTATTTCACAAGGGGCTGACTTCGGGCGTGTTCCAGTTTGAGTCGCGCGGCATGCGCGACGTGCTGCGCCGCTATCAGCCCAATTCAATCGAAGACCTCACCGCCCTGAACGCCCTCTATCGTCCGGGACCGATCCAGGGCGGCATGATTGACGACTTCATCGATCGCAAGCATGGCCGCAAGCGGATCGAATACGAGCTGCCCGAACTGCAGGAAATCCTGCAGGAAACGCTGGGCGTCATCGTCTATCAGGAACAGGTGATGCAGATCGCCAACCGGCTGGCCGGATACTCCCTGGGCGAGGCCGATCTGCTGCGCCGCGCCATGGGCAAGAAGATTGCATCGGAAATGGCGGCACAGCGCGAGCGCTTCGTCACCGGCGCAAATCAGCGCGGTTATCCTCCGAAGAAGATTGAGAAGATTTTTGACCTGATGGCCCAGTTCGCCGGCTACGGCTTTAACAAATCGCACTCCGCCGCCTACGCGCTGCTGGCCTACCAGACGGCGTATCTGAAGACCCGCTACCCGGTCGAGTTCATGGCTGCGCTGCTGACTTCGGTGACCGGCAGTACCGATGACGTCGTTAAGTACATCAATGAATGCCGCGAAATGGGTATTGCCGTCGAGGCCCCCGACATCAACGTGAGTGACGCGAACTTCACGCCCCATGGCAGCGCCATCCGGTTCGGGCTGGCCGCGGTGAAGAACGTCGGCCACAACGCCATCGTTTCCATCGTGGCCGGACGCAAAGAGCTGGGCCGCTATAGTTCGATTTACGAATTCTGCGAGAAGGTGGACCTGCGCCTGCTGAACAAGCGCGTGCTGGAATCGCTGATCAAAAGCGGCGCCATGGACGGACTGGGCCGCCGCGCCCAGTTGATGGCCGTTCTCGATCGCGCCATCGAAGGCGCGCAGAAAACCCAGCGCGATGCCGAGAGCGGCCAGCACGGCCTGTTCGGCGTCTTCCAGCAGGAGGAAGTTTCGGCCTCCCAGAACAAATTGCCCGACACCCCCGACTGGGATGAACACACTCGGCTGGCCAATGAGAAAGAGATTCTCGGCTTCTTCATCAGCGGACATCCGCTCGAGAAGTATCGCGACAAGCTGGAAGACTTACGTGCCCTGAGCACGGAAGAGATCGGCGCGCTCACGCGATCCACGGGCAAGGACGAGAACATTACGACCGCCGGCATCATCACCAACCTGCGGGTGCTCAAATCCAAGCGCGGAGATTTCTACGCCCAGGGAGCGCTCGAAGATATGGCCGGCTCGGTCGAGATGCTGGTGTTCCCCGAGGCCTACCGGAAGCTGCAGGACAAAGTGAAGCTGGAGGTTCCGGTGCTGATCCGCGGCGGGGTGCGCATCGAAGAGGGAGCGAACCCGAAGCTGACGGTGAACGAGATTCTTCCGTTAGAAGACGCCAAGGTGCCGCTGCCCAATTCGCTCCGCATTCGCGTGCCCCTCGAGACCGCGAATGAATCCACGGTGGACGCCTTGCACACCTTGTGCGCC
>DASQHA010000441.1:0-3255 GCA_035632335.1 Terriglobales bacterium | reverse complement strand
TCCCGTTTGGTCCCTGCACGAGCGTGGTCGCTCGCGCCTACATTTGCAGCGCTTGACCTTGCGGCTGGTGTAAATTAGCTGGCGAAATATTTGAGAGCCAGCCACATGACAATGAAGACCATCCAGGGTCCGGCGATATTTCTGGCCCAGTTTGCCGCGGACGCGGCCCCTTTCAACAATCTGCGCAATATCGCGCATTGGGCGAGCACGCTGGGCTACAAGGGCGTGCAAATACCATCCTGGGACGGCCGCCTCTTTGACCTGCAACAGGCGGCGGAAAGCAAGGCCTATTGCGACGACGTGCTCGATACGCTGACCACCCACGGCGTGCATTTGACCGAGCTCTCCACTCATCTACAGGGCCAGTTGATCGCCGTGCATCCTGCCTACGATCCGATGTTCGATGGTTTCGCCCCCCCGCAGGTTCACGGAAACCGGCAGGCACGGCAGGAGTGGGCGGTCGAACAATTGCGGTTCGCGGCGAAGGCATCTGCGAACCTGGGCCTGAAGGCTCACGCCACGTTTTCCGGAGCGCTGGCCTGGCCTTATATTTATCCCTGGCCCCAACGTCCTGCCGGACTGATCGAGACTGCTTTCGACGAGTTGTCCGTGCGCTGGCTTCCCATTTTGAACGCCTTTGACGATGCGGGAGTGGATTTATGTTTCGAGATTCATCCCGGGGAAGACCTCCACGATGGCGTCACCTTCGAGATGTTCCTGGAGCGGGTCAAGGGCCATCCTCGCTGCAATCTGTTGTTTGATCCCAGCCATTTTGTGTTGCAGCAGCTCGACTACCTGCAGTTCATCGATCTCTATCACGATCGCATCCGGATGTTCCATGTAAAGGATGCGGAGTTTCGCCCTTCCGGGCGGCAGGGTGTCTACGGCGGCTACCAGCCCTGGATCGAACGAGCGGGGCGTTTCCGTTCGCTGGGCGATGGCCAGGTTGATTTCGCCGGCATTTTCTCGAAACTCACGCAATACGGCTTCACAGGCTGGGCGGTGATGGAATGGGAATGCTGTATAAAGAGTGGCGAGCAGGGAGCGGCCGAGGGCGCGCCTTTCATCGCGCGTCATATCATTCAGGCGGCCCGGCAATCGTTCGACGACTTCGCCGGTTCCGGTGCGGATGAGGCAGCCAATCGCCGAATGCTGGGTTTAGACTAAACCTCTCCAGCACCCATCTGAGAACAGAGAACTCCGAACTGATAACCGAATTTAGAAACAGAATTTGAAAACGGAACTTAAGAACAGAACTTGATATCTGAATCCGAAATCAAAAGTTTGATCACTGAATCAAGGATCGCCTCGTGAGCCTCGAAATAAAGCAGGACGATAAAAAAGGACGCCGCCTGCGCCTGGGCATGGTAGGCGGCGGTCCGGGCGGCTTCATCGGCGCGGTGCATCGCATCGCCGCACGGTTAGATGACCGTTTCGAACTGGTGGCGGCGGCGCTGTCGTCCGATCCTGCGCGAGCAAGGACAGCCGCCCTCGATCTCCACATCGTCCCCGAGCGGGCTTACGGCAGCTTTGCAGAAATGGCTGCGGCGGAGGCCAAAAGAAAAGATCGTATCGATGCGGTTGCCATCGTGACGCCCAACCATCTGCACTACGCGCCGGCGAAGGCATTTCTTGAAGCCGGCATCCACATTATTTGCGACAAACCGCTCACCACTACTTTGGAAGACGCCGAGGACCTGGCCCGGACCGTTCGCCGCACCGGCCTGCTCTTCGCCGTGACCCATAACTACACCGGCTATCCCCTGGTGCGCCAGGCCCGCCAGATGGTCGCCGAGGGCGAACTGGGGCCGATTCGCGTGGTGCAGGTCGAGTACGCGCAAGACTGGTTAGCCACGCCCCTGGAGAAAACCGGCCAGAAGCAGGCTGCCTGGCGGACCGATCCGGCACAGAGCGGGCCTGCCGGTTCTCTGGGAGACATTGGAACTCACGCCTACAATCTCGCCAGCTTTGTGACCGGCCTCAATTGTCGCGAGCTGGCCGCTGAACTTCACACGTTTGTCCCCGGCCGCCGCCTCGACGACAATGTGCAAATCATGCTGCGCTTCGCGGAAGGCGCCCGCGGACAGCTCTGGGCCAGCCAGGTAGCCACCGGAAACCAGAACAACTTGCGCTTGCGGGTTTACGGAGAAAAAGCCGGCATCGAATGGCGGCAGGAAAATCCGAATTGCCTCTGGTTCGCCCCGTTGGGCAAGGCCCCCACACTCATTTACCGCGCCGGACCGGGCACAACTCCGGTGGCCGCGCACGCCAGCCGCGTTCCGGCTGGCCATCCCGAGGGATATCTCGAAGCCTTTGCGCAACTCTATGCCGACATGGCGGAGCAGATCAGCGCCCGATTGGAGAACCGCTCCCCGGCCGCGTCGTCTTTACTGGTCCCGACGGTCGACGATGGCGTTGCCGGCATGCGTTTCATTTCCGCCGTCATTGCCTCTTCCCAGCGCAATTCCGCCTGGACTCCGCTGCCCGGGTCGAGTTGATCCTTATGGTGAATTCGCCGACATGGCCGGGATGATTTATTCCCTAGTAAACCCTCCCGTATACGAGTACCGTTAGAACAGTCTCATTAACGCATCTTCCCGCCGCGCCACTCGGTGACGGTTCCCTGCGAAATCAGACGGTCAACCCTGTCACGCAAGGAGCCACTATGCCCGAAAAACCCACGGGCCCGCGGGCCAAGCCCGATATCGCTCGACTCACTGTCGATGGTCTGTCGGTTGAGAATGAGATCCTGCTCGGGTTGCCGGCGAAAGAGCTTGAGGCAATACTTCCCCAGCTGACTCCGGTTGAATTGAAGACGCACGAAGTCTTGCATGAACCCGGCGAGCCCATCAAGTCTGGCTACTTCCTGAACAGCGGAATGACTTCCATTCTGACCGTGCTGGCTGAGGGCAAAAGCGTGGAAGTCGGGCTGACCGGCAAGGACGGTTTTGTCGGCTTGCCTCTGATCGTGGGCTTCAAAAGCGGCCCCACCCAGGCAGTAGTCCAGATTGCCGGCAGCGCTTTCCGGATCGGCGCCCGCGGAATTTCGCAAGCCGTGCTGCAAAGCCCGGTCTTGGCGAACCGGCTGCAACGCTATGTGCAGATTCTGGCCATGCAGGGGACCCAGGTTGCGGCCTGCAACCGGCTGCATGAAGTGGACGAACGCCTGGCCCGTTGGCTCCTGATGTGCCAGGACCGGATTGGCTCCAACTTTGTGCCCTTGACCCAGGAATTTCTGGCCCACATGCTGGGCAC
>DASQHA010000440.1:0-5242 GCA_035632335.1 Terriglobales bacterium | reverse complement strand
CCCCCCCCGCGCCCACACCGACCACTACCCGGGCCTGCCAGGGCGGATGCGGCTTCTCGCGAAACCCGCGTGCCAATTGATTTCTCCGGGAATTTTCACAGCCGCAAGATCCACAGAAAATCCAAGGATCATGCGCCTGGCATAAACTGAATCGCCAAGAATCGCGACGCTCCCCACGCCTTGAGCGCTGCCCGCCGACGGATTGCACCAATTCCGGTCACCCCCTTGTGGAGAGGCTGCACTCGCTTGCAGGCAAACAAGATAAAACGGGCCATTTTTTATTGACTATAAAAATGAAAAGCGTAAAACCAATCTCGTTCTTTGACACGTTCTGAAGTTTACCCGGTTGGTGCGGCGTCCGGGGCTCAAGCGAGGTCACTCTGGAGCATCGCAAGATGCGCCAGGGAGGGTCAGCAAGGGCCTATAGCGAAGCGCTGGTCGAGGCGAACAGGAACACCCGTCAGAGGCAAGATAGAGTCCCGAGGCGTTGAACAGTTTTTCCGGTTGGCGGTAAGCCCGGAGCCCAAGCACGGATCGCGCGCCGTCGTCTTCGCAAGAAGACCACGAATGCAGGTCAGCAAGGGTCTAAAGCGAGCTACTGGCCGAGACGAACAGGTTCAACATCACTTCGGGGCTCTTATTTTTTTTGCAGGCTCCCGCGTAATTTCCGTTGCAAACTCCTCTCCTGGTGCGCCTCATAATGTCAGCCGCGTCATCCTGAGCGGAAACAGCCCATTCGCTTGCGAATGGGCTGATGGAGTCGAAGCACCCCTAGAATCTCCACAGGCCCGATGAGCGGGAAGGCCCTGTTCTTTACTGCGACGATATTTGTGCAGCCTATAGGGGTCCTTCGACTGCGCGGCGGCTTCGCTTCGCGACGCGGCCACTCCGCTCAGGATGACAATGATCGGGTTTTGGACATTTGAACCCGCGCTCGCTGGCCCGTATACTTACAGGCCGCGATGAAGGTTGTGGTGATCATTCCGGCGGCGGGGTTGGGGACGCGCATGGTTTCGGTCTCGGCTGCCAGAAGCAAGAAGCCGGCGGCGTCGAAGCAGTTCTCCGAGATCGGGGGGACGCCGATCCTGATCCATACGCTGCGAAAATTTGCCGCCAGCCCGGAGGTCTCGGGAATTTACGTGGCCTTGCGGGCCAATGAGATTGCGGGTTTTCGCGCCCGGCTGCAGGCGGACAAGGACCTGGCGCGCCACGCCATCGAACTGGTGGAGGGCGGCGAACATCGCCAGCAGTCGGTGTCGAATGCCATCGCGGCGGTCTCAGCAGCTCCCGACGATATTGTGCTGGTGCACGACGCTGTCCGCCCCTTCGTGACCACGGAGATCATTCACGACGTGATCGAGGCCGCGCGAAAATACGGTGCGGCCATCGCGGGAATGCCCGCCATGGACACGATCAAGGAAGTGCAACGCACCGCAGAGGGAGCGGTCATCACCGCGACCATCCCGCGCGAGCGCGTGGTCATGGCGCAAACTCCGCAGGGTTTTCGCCATCGCGTGCTCAAGAAGGCGTTCGATGAGGCCACGGCGGACGGATTTCTGGGGACGGACGAGGCTTCCCTGGTCGAGCGTTCCGGGCACGAGGTCGTGGTGGTGATGGGCTCGCCGCGAAACATCAAGATCACCACTCCCGCGGACATGGAACTGGCTGAGTTCTTCCTGAAACGGTAAAGCGGCCACGGATTTTTCACGGATTGGCCCGCGAGCCAGGGCGCGTGTGGGCTGACGACCGACGGCTGAAGACTGACGACCAGACTGGAAACCAGAAACTTGAAACCAGAAACTCGCATCGGCTACGGTTGGGATTCTCACGAATTCAAACGCGGCATTCCGTTGAAGATTGGCGGCCTGACGCTGCCGCATCCCAAGGGGTTGGGCGGACACTCTGACGGGGACGTTCTTCTCCACGCCATCACTGACGCCTTGCTGGGCGCGGTCGCCGCTCCCGATATTGGTTCGCTGTTTTCGCCGTCCGACCCGCGCTGGAAGGGCGCCGACTCGGCGCTTTTCCTGGCGGAGGCAGTCAGGCGCGTGGGTGCGGCGGGATACGCGGTGGTCAATCTGGATTCAACCCTGATTCTGGCTGCCCCCAAGATTGGTCCGCACGCGGCCGCTATTCGATCCCATGTCGCCAAACTGCTGGGGATCTCCCCGAATTGCGTGGGCGTGAAAGCCAAGACCCCGGAAGGCATGGGGACGGACAATGCTGCAATTGCTCATGCCGTGGTTTTGCTGGAGAAGAAGGCCGTGAAGGGTGGGCCGAGGAAACGGATCTGATTATGTAGGCGCGAGCGTCGTCACTCGTGCTGCGGGGGCAGAGACGGTGTTGAGGAAGACCGCCCGGAACCGGGATGGTTGCCTGGCGGTCAGAATCTGTCAGACCAGGTCCGTGGCGCTGCTGCACGAGCGCGGGCGCTCGCGCCCACATGGTCGATATGGTCAACGGCTTGCCGCTTCGACCAGCGCCTTGAAGATTGCCCGCGAGCCCTGGTCTTCTTCCACGGAACGTTCCGGGTGCCACTGCACGGCAACGACAAAGTGGTCCGGAGATACACTCTCCAGCGCCTCGATAATTCCATCCTGCGGACAACGGGCCACGATGCGAAGTCCGCTTCCGATATTCTCTGCTGATTGATGATGACTTGAGTTGACTGCGACCGAAACGTGTTTTCCGTTTGCCGGCGGAGCGACAATTTTACCCAGCCTCGATCCCGAGTCCAGATCCACGGTGTGCGCGATCCGCACTTCTCTTCCCGCTTCATGATTGACCTGCGACTCGATGTGCTGCAAGAGCGTCCCGCCGCGGAACACGTTCAGGATTTGCAATCCGTAGCAGATGCCTAGAATGGGCTTGCCCCGGTTGTAGGCATCGTGCAGCAGCAGTTGGTCGACCGCATCGCGCCGGGCATCGGCCGGGGCGGTCTTGGGACCTTTGGCAGCCTGGTACTTCCCGGGGTCCACGTCGGCCTTGCTTCCGGGCAGAAGGACAGCATCGCAGCGCTGGATCACCTGCATGACATTTGCGGGCGGCTCGTCCAGGGCAATGCGAACCGGCTCTCCGCCGGCCATCTCGACGGCCTGCGCATATTGGGGGAAAGCGCGCTCGGCATACTCCGGGTCTCCGGAGTGGGGAACGGGGATGGCGATGCGCGGGGGCATGGAACGATTGTAGCGCGACGCTCAGCACGCTAGAGCAGGAGATCTCCGCGATAGATCAGTTCGCCATCCATCACCCGCGCCTCGGCGAGCAGTTTGTGGGGCTTTGCCCGCCCGGTGCCATCAATGTGAAGGACTTCATGTCCGTGAGCGGTCAGCCAGTCCGACACCAGCATGCGATGGCAGTGGAAATAGACACGTTCGGCACACATGTAGGCAGTGCGCGACTCCTCGGACTTCCTGACCAACTCCCCTGCGGCGCGACGGAACTGGTCGGTGAGCATGTAGTCGGCGTAATTGCGAAAGCTGGCGTTTCGCAACGCGATGTGGGGAGAGTCATCGCGGATTGTCTTGCGCCTTCCGCCCAGGTCTTTCATCCACGCATACCGGATTCCCGCGGCCGGCAGAGTCTCCTGCAGCGCTTCGCGGTTGAAGTGCGGCAGGCGGCGAGACACCGGGAAGGAACGGATATCCGCGAGCGTGGCGATGGAATGCGCGCGCAGGGCTTCGATCAATTCGTCGAGAGTGCGAGTGGAATGGCCGATGGTGTAGAGAGTCGACAAGGGATTTCAGATCTCAGATCTCAGATTGAAGATTTCCGACTGGAGATTTCAGATTTGCGGTTTGTCAGGTTTCGCTTACGGTCCTCAATCTGAAATCTAAAATCAGCAATCTGAAATTTATTTTCAGAGCGCCCGGAGCGCCTCGGTCACTTTTTCATCCTGCTCCGGGAACACGGTGCGCAGATCGAGCAGGACGCGGCCTTCTTCCACGCGGGCGATGACCGGCAGTTCCGCGGCCCGCAGCCGCGCGGAGATTTCATCGGCGCTCAAGCCCTTGCGAGTCACCCCCAGCAGGCGAGTGGGCAGGACCGCCGAGGGAGCCGCGCCGCCGCCAATCACGGATTCGCCGTTAATGACCTCGATCGTCATTACGGATGACCGGGCCTTCGCGGCTACGGCCTCTGCCCGTCGGCCGATTTCATCTTTTGACAGATGCATCATGCGCAGCGCGGGGATCGAGCCGTAGTCCTGTTTCACGTAGGCCAGCAGCGTGGCCTCGAGAGCGGCGCAGGTCAGCTTGTCGACGCGGAGGGCGCGGAACAGGGAATTTGCCCGCATGCGGGCAATGAGGTCGGCGCGGCCGCTGAGGATGCCGGCCTGGGGGCCGCCCAGCAATTTGTCGCCGCTATAGCTGACCACGTCTGCGCCGGCGCGCAGGCTGTCGAGCACGCCCGGTTCGCCGCTTACTCCGATGGAACTCAAGTCGAAAAGCGCGCCGCTGCCCAGGTCGTCCATCAGGGGAATCTTGCGCGCGCGGGCGAGGGCAGCCAGTTCCTCGATCGCCGGTTGCTCGGTGAACCCGGTGATCTGGAAATTGGAGCGGTGCACGCGCAGCAACAGACGGGTCTTTTCATTGATTGCCCGCTCATAGTCGGCCACCCGGGTGCGGTTGGTGGTGCCGACCTCGCGCAGGGTGGCGCTCGATTTGGACATGACATCCGGGATGCGGAACGATCCGCCGATCTCGACCAGCTCGCCGCGCGAGACGATGACTTCTCCCCCCTCGGCCAGGGTGTTCAACGCCAGCAGGACGGCGGCGGCATTGTTGTTGACCACGATGGTGGAGATGTTGGGCGCGGCCCGAACTGGCGAGCTTGGCTCGCCCGGACAGCCGGGGGCGGCTGTCCCCACGTGTGCATCGAGAAGCCTGCGAAAGAGCCGATCGACATGGACGTCGCGCTTGCCCCGCTCTCCCGTCTCTACATCGAACTCAAGGTTTGAATATCCCGAGGAGGCCTCGGCGATATGTTCCAGCGCGGATGCCGCCAGCGGGGCACGCCCCAGATTGGTGTGCAGGATGACTCCGGTGGCGTTGATGACCGGACGCAGCGAGTAAGACAGCGACTGCCGAACCTGGCGCATGACGGCGTCCGAGATTCCGGAGAGAGCGAGATCGACGGCGGCGGCATCCAGCCGAGCGGCTGCAATCTCTGCGCGCAGCCGGGTGAGGACGGCGCGGGCAGCGTCGGTGACGGCAGCCTGGCCGTCGGCGGCAATGATCGAGGC
>DASQHA010000439.1:0-13908 GCA_035632335.1 Terriglobales bacterium | reverse complement strand
TCTTGAATTGCAGTCGGTGAAATACGCGCCAAAAGCTGGGGGCACGGCGGTCAGCGGGACGATCGTCCAAAAGGACACGCCCCAGGAATTGGTCACCGTGGTTCCGGTTTACGCTGTGGTCGCGGGGAAGAATGTACTCGTGGGCCAGGTATTCGCCGACGGTGCGGAAACCAGCTTCCATTTGTCTGCGCCGCCGGGAACCCGGAAGATCGTACTCGATCCCTACCAGACCCTGCTCCCCCGCCCGTAGTGTAGGCGCGAGCGCCCCGCTCGTGCATGGCAGTGCCCAAAAGCGTTCCCAAAACACGCTTGCGCGTTCCGAAACGAAATCGCGACCGGAGTATCTTCCAGCGGAGTCAATGCCTCGGCGGGCTCTTCACCGCGTATAACCCTCATCGCATGAAGCCCCGGCGGGATACCCCCAGCCGGCGAGAATCGTGGAAGCACAAATGCACACTGCCTCGCCAGAGGTGATACTTGGATCTTGAAAATCCGGGCGAGAGTACACCGGCCACGCCGACGCACTTTTCGTCCGCGCTACTTTCGCATCTCGCCCCTACCATCCTGCTGGTTGAAGACGAAGCTTTTGTGCGCAAGGTGGCCTGTGAAGTCCTGTGTTCCGCGGGATATCGCGTGCTGCCGGCGAAGAACGCAGCCGATGCGGCCAGGACCTTTCGCGGGCACGCGGAAGAGGTGCAGCTTTTGCTCACTGACGTGGTGCTGCCCGACCGGAGCGGCTGTGATCTGGCGCTGGAACTGGCCGGTGTTCGTGCCGGAGTCAAGGCCGTTTTTATCTCCGGATATCCGGAAAACTGCATTACCCGGCAAGGGCTGCAACATCCCGGGTGGTTTTATCTGCCCAAACCATTCTCCGCCGCGTCTCTTCTGCAAAAAATCAAAGAAGTGGTGAACCAGGCGTCAGAGAAGATGTAGCGTCCAGCGGAAGAGTTGAAGGGGTGGCGGGGAGCGCAAAGACGCCGTTTCTCAAGGCGGAATCCGGCTTCCGTGGCAGCTCTTAAGCTGCGGTTCCGTCGCGGACCTGTTGTTCGGAAATGATGGCTTCCGCGGTCTGTTCGCAAGAGACCTGGTAAGTTCCCTGGGCCAGGGCGTTCTGAATGGCAGCGATTTTCTCGTCCCGGATTTCCGGCGGAGGGGCTTGGGCGGCCAACCGGCTTGCCCCGGCCCAGTCCAGCGCAGCATGGCGGATCGCGTCCTGCTGCAGCAAAAATTGGTCGGGCCCGCACTCCGTGGGTGTCGGGTCCGCTGTTGACTCCGCGTTTCCTTTTTCTGTGCTGCTTTCTGTGCTGCCCTCAGCTCCTGCCTTATTGGCATTCCGTTCGGTTCTCATGCGCTCTTTCTCTCCCCCTTTCCGCCGCGTAGCGGCGCAAACCTGCAACCCAGGGCGCAAGCCCGGGTGCAACTACGAAATCTCTCGAAGTTTCATCATGCTCCGCCCGCAGCCCCGCGAGCAATTTCGGGGCCCTGGTGTCCGTTGCCATCGCCCAGTTCGGCGAGCCGGGCCCGCAATCGGATCACGGCCATGGAGTGGATTTGTGAAACCCGGGACTCACCAACTCCCAGAATGAGCCCGACCTCCTTCATGGTCAGCTCCTCATAGTAGTAAAGAGCCAGCACCTGGCGCTCTTTCTCCGGCAATTCCGCGATCGCGCGCGCCAGCAAATGCTTCATTTCCGAGCGCAGACAAAGGAACAGCGGAGTCTCTTCCGAATCATCGGGCAGATACTCGCACAAATCTTCTTCCCGGCCGTCGCGCGGCGATTCCACCCGCAGGCTGCCGATCTCGAGGCCGGAGATTTCTCCCAGCAGCAATTGCAGGCCACGCAAGTCGATGCCCAGTTCCGCCGCCAGCTCAGGTTCGCTGGGATTGCGTCCCAGGCTGGAGCGCAAGGTGTTGTGCGCTTCTTCCAGGCGCCGCGCTTTGCGCCGCAGGTCGCGCGGGCTCCAGTCCATTTCCCGCAGGCTGTCGAGGATGGCTCCGCGGATGCGGAACTTGGCGTAAGAGCCGAACTGCACATGCTTGCTGCCGTCGAACTTCTGCAGGGCATCGATCAGTCCGACGACTCCGGCATGGACCATGTCCTCGAGCAGCACATGGCGCGGCAGGCGGTCGTGAATGCGGCGCGCAATGTAACGCACCTGGGGCAGTTGTTCCATCAGCAGGCGCTCCCGCTCATCGTCGTCCTGCCAGCGGGTGTAGGCGCGTTGGCTGGATTCGCTCATGGCTTCGCCGCCCGGACCCGCGTTGGGGACAGTTCTTCGAGGGCCCAGGGCCCGGTGATATCGGACATGTGCTGATCTAATGCCGGCGAGTTAAGAAGGAGATTAGTAGGAGATTAGAGAAACCTGATGTCGGCAAAGCTTTCTCAGTTTCAGGAACGGGGTTGAAATGGGAAATTCGGTTCGAAGCTGCCGGCGGAAGACCGAACCAGATCATTTCATTGTGAGCAATTGTGAGCAGAATGGCAGGCAGGCGCTGGGCTATAAACTGCCATGGCGGCAAACAGCACTCTACTGTGCATACACCGGGATCCAGCCCAGCTGGGTCTTCTCGAGCAAAGCGGATACGAGTTGTTAACCGCGACCAATGGCCGCGAGGGTCTGCGGCTCTTCATGTCACGGCCGGTGGATGCGATTGTGCTCGACTACCATTTGGGCCTTTTGGACGGGGGAGTGGTGGCCGCTGAGATCAAGAAGGTCAAACCCCAGGTCCCCATCGTCATGGTCGCGCAGGACCTGGACCTGCCGGTCAGTGCATTGCGCTCGGTGGATGCGGTTGTGGCCAGACGCGATGGCCCTGACTTGCTGTTGGCCACGATTCGCTCGGTATTGGATGTAAGAGGGGCGCCTCCTGGGGACGAAAAGCTGATGCCTTCCCCCGCAGCCCACCAGCGGCGTCCCAACCGGTCGTGGGACGGGAAGGAACGCCGGCAGGCCAACCTGGCCCGAGGCGCAGCCGGAAAGAGGGAATAGTCTTTCTTGCCGGGGCGCACCGATTCCGGACTGGCCCGATAACTTCGAATCATCAATCCCTGCCCTCGTTGTTTCTGCCCCTGTCCTTGCCCCTGTCGCTATTCCTGTTTCCGCACAATCCTTACTTCGACGCGCAGCGATGCTGGGCTGCGTTCCACCCGGCAGCTCCCGCCAGATGCTTCAAAGATGGCGCGCGCGATCCCCAGTCCCAAGCGCCGCCAAAGTTCCAGGCCTGGGTCGGCGGGCGTATCGCCGCCGACGCCTGGGCCAGAAATCGTCAGCCCCAGCATGGCTTGCGCTGCTCGCTCCGCCAGTTCGATGGCGACCGCTGCGCCCGAGCCAATCGCAAAGCCGACCAGGTGGAACAGGCCCTGCCGCAGGCGGGAGGCGTCGAACCACACCGGACACGCAGGTCCGGGCGCAAAGCAAACCTGCACGCCCGCCGATTCCGCCACCGGCAGCAGGTCTGCGATGGCCTCTTCGACCTCCCGCCGCAGCTCCAGCAGGTCGCCGCTCCCGCCCGGCTGGCCGGCGCCAGATAGCTCCCGGATGGCGGTTGCCAGCGCGGAGGCTTTCTCCGCCTGGTCCAGCGCCTGGCTTACGATCTCGCCATATTGTTCGAGGGTAGGGGTCTGGAGCAGGGCCAATTCCAAAGCGCAGCACAGAGTGGTCAGGGGCTGGCTGAGCTGATGAAACAGGTCGGAAACCAGCTGCTGTGATTCCGTTAATGCCGGCGCCGTGTAATTCCCCATTGCAACCAGATTCATGGTTGCGCGGACAGGCCGGCGGCGGGCCCGGTCTCAGAGCGCGCACTCAGTTCGTAACCCACTCCGCGGATGGTGTGGATCAAGTGCTTGCCGTAACCATCGTCTACCTTACGGCGCAGGTAGTTGACATAGACGTCCACTACGTTGGTGCAGGTATCGAAAGACAGATTCCACACGTGCTCGATGATCATGGCCCGGGTAATGCGCCGCCCGGCGTTGCGCATGAGGTATTCCAGCAGGCAGAATTCTTTGGAGGTCAACTCGATCCGCCGCCCCGCCCGCTCCACCCGCCGCTCCACCCGGTCCAGCTTCAAGTCATCCACCGCCAGCACCGATTCGACCGGCAGGCGGCTGCGCCGCATCAGGGCCCGGATGCGGGCCGAGAGCTCGGCGAAGGAAAAGGGCTTGCTCAGATAGTCGTCCGCGCCCAGGTCGAGGCACAACACCCGGTCTTCCACCCGGGTGCGCCCGGTCAGCACCAGAATCGGGATGCTGGGCTTGCGGGTGCGCAGGAAGCGCAGGATGGCGACGCCGTCCAAACGGGGCAGAGTAAGGTCGAGCACCACCAGGTCGAAATCCAATTCCCCGGCCATGGCGCGGGCCTGCTCGCCATCGGTTGAAACGTCCACCGCGTAGTGTTCGGACTCCAACCCCTTTTTCACGAAACTTGCCAGCGCAGCATCGTCTTCGGCGACTAGAATTCGCATAAGGTCAATCTAATTTGAACTGCTCTGATTCTTAGTCAGGAAGCGGGCTGGGACAAGAGATAGTGTATGAATCAAAGGTCTCGCTTTCCGCAAAAGGGAACCAGGCGCGAAAAGGGAAGCCGGCGTCGATCCCGGCGGGGCAGGGAATCGCTTGTGGAATCCGTACGGTCACTCACGTGCACATCCTGCTTCGGAGATAATACAGAGAACTAAAACTACCAGGCGTTTGTCGAAAGGATTCGCTGGGAAGTGAATTTCTGGAGCCCCAAAACGCTTAGGTCCCTGGTGCTGCCCGGGGCGCTATTCCTGCTGGCGGCGTGCGTGGTTTTCCAGGGCGCATTCGGCTCCATTCCTTCCGCTGCCGTCCACTTCTACTTTTATTCGGTGTTTATCGCGGGCATGGTGCTGGCATGGCGTTTCCACTCCAGCCGCATCCTGTTTGCGCTCCTGACCCTGTTTCTGGCCCAGCGGGCCCTGGAATTCTTCTCGTCCGGCCGGATCGCGGCCGCCGGGCCGGGGCGAATCGCTCTCGAAGCGGTGGCCTTTCTGCTCCCCTTGAACTTTATCGCCTTCTCGGTGTTTCGCGAGCGGGGTCTGGTTTTCCCGGCGATCATGCCCCGCATGGCGCTGCTGTTCCTGGAATCGGTGTTTGTGGCTATCATCTGCCGTCCCGGAGAACTGATGGGCCCGGCGCTCCTGCATTCCCGCTTCCTCGGACGCCTGCACTGGACACCCCTGCCGGCGCTGGCCCTGCTGGCTTTCATTGCCGCTCTGGCCGTACTGATGGTGCGCCTGGTGCTATACCGCAAGCCGACGGAGAGCGGTTTGCTATGGGCCCTGCTGGCGACTTTTCTCTCGTTTCAGGTGGGGGCGGTGGGCCCGGCCGCCACCGCCTACCTGGCGACCGCAGGCCTGATCCTGCTCAGCTCGATCGTCGAAAACACTTATTTTCTGGCCTACCACGACGAACTGACCTCGCTTCCGGCGCGTCGCGCTTTTAACGATGCTTTGTTGCGGCTCGAGGAGCCCTATGCCGTGGCAGTGGTGGATATCGATCACTTCAAGCGCTTCAACGACACCTATGGCCACGAAACCGGCGATCAGGTCTTGCGCCTGGTGGCCGCGAGACTTGCCGGCGTGACTGGAGGTGGCCGCGCCTACCGCGTCGGCGGGGAAGAATTCTCCATCCTGTTCCCGGGGAAGTCGGCCAAAGAAGCCATGCCTCATCTGGAATTGCTGCGATCCGTCATCGAAGTGGCCACTTTCCGCGTCCGTGGCGGCCAGGAGCGCCGGGGGACGTCTCGCGCCCAGGATGCGTCAGCGGGGCAGGAAACCCGAAGCCAGAATGGACAGGCCCAGGACTTTCGCAGTCACGACCGGCGAAGCATCGAACGCCGGGCCCGGACGCGCCGGCCTCCAGCGACCCGAAAGAAAGTGCCTGCGGCTGTCTCCGAACCGGGGAATCAGCAGATCTCGGTAACGGTCAGCATAGGCGCGGCCGAGCCGACAGCCCGTTTCCGTTCGGTCGAGCAGGTGATTCAGGCCGCCGATCAAGCTCTCTACCGGGCCAAGCAGTCAGGGCGCAATCGGGTCGAGCTGTCCTCTGCGCCGCGCGCGGCCCGGTCCAGGCGCAACATCGCTTGAGCAGGGAAATCATCACGGCCGCGCTTGCTGCGCGTCGATCCAGCCCTCGATCTGGGAATGCAGGACGCCCAACGGCAGCGGGCCGTTGCCCACTACTTCATCGTGAAAAGCGCGCAGGTCGAATCTGGCTCCCAGCTTCTGCCGGGCTTCGTCGCGTAGCCGCAAAATCTCCAACTGGCCCAGCTTGTAGGCCAGGGCCTGTCCCGGCCAGGCAATGTAGCGGTCGACTTCGCTTTGCACATTGGGCTCGTCCATGGCGGTGTAGCGATGGAAGTATTCCACCATCTGCTCCCGCGACCAATGCTTCTCGTGCACTCCGGTGTCAATGACCAGCCGGATGTCTCGCCACATTTCGTTTTCCAGCCTGCCGTAGTCGCTGTAAGGGTCCTCGTAGAAACCGATTTCCTTGCCCAGCCTTTCGGCATAGAGCGCCCACCCCTCGACGAAAGCGGTGTACTCTCCGTTTTTGCGGAAGGCAGGCAAATCTTTCAGCTCCTGGCCGATGGAAATTTGCAGATGATGTCCCGGCACGCCTTCGTGGTAGGCGATGGCTTCGATGTTCAGGGTCAGGCGATGCTCCGGATCCCACTCGTTCACGTTAATGTGCCCGGGCCGGGAACCGTCCTGCGCTCCGGGACTGTAGTCAGCGGGCACCGCATTCTTGGCGCGGAACGGGTCCATGGGGATAAGTTCGAGCTTGTTTTGCGGCAGGCGCCCAAAGAGCTTGGGCAGTTGCGCCTCCATCTGCCGGGTGTACCTGGTGTAGAGGTCGAGGACTTGATGGCCGGAAGTGGCATAGAACTTGCGATCGTGCTTGATGTGTTCATTCAGGCTGGCCAGGTCTTTGAAGCCCAGTTTGTGCGCCAGCGCCAGCATTTCAGCTTCGGTCTCGGCCAGCTGCTTGAGCCCGATCTGGTGTATTTCCTCCGGAGTCAGGTCGGTCGTGGTGATGCGCCGGATTTGAAAACGGTAGCGTTCCGCGCCATCGGGCAGCGCCCATACTCCCGGTTCGGTGCGGCCATGGGGAGCGTACTCGTCGCGCACAAACGCGGTGAAGCGCTGGTAGGCCGGAAGGACGTCATGGTTAATCGCAGCCAGCACGGCGGTTCGCAGGCGCTTCTGATCGGCGTCAGAAATGCCCGCGGGGAACTTATTGAGGGGCTGGGCAAACGGGCTGGCTTCCGCCTTCGTTTCAGAAATCTCCCGGGTCTGCGCCGCTACTTTTTCCAGCAGGTATCGGGGCGGCATCAGCCGGTCTTTCATCCCCTGCCGCATGTTGCCGGTCACCTGATCGAGCGCCTGGGGAATCTGATGCAAGCGCGACAGGTAGTCGTCGTAATCTTTCACATTGTTGAAAGGGGTCAGGCTCAGCATCTCGAGCCATTCCAGGTGCGGGCCATCCATCTGGTTCACCGGCATTTCCCACGGCTTGAAACGAGTTCCTTCGATATCCTGGCGCAGGTTCCGGATCATCAACTCGCGGCTGAGCGTGTCCTGCGCCGATAAGCCCGCGGGATCCACCCCCTCGAAATGGGCCAGAAACTTGCGTCTGGCTTCCAGGTCGGCCTGATAGAACCCCGGCGAGCGGTCGTTGAGACGATCGTTGTAGCGGTTGTCCCCCAGGGACGTCGCCATTTCAGGGTTGGTTCGCAGTTCGTACTGCCACTCTTCGTCGAACAATGAAAGCAGCTGGGTTCTCCGGCTCTCGATCTCCGCAGCCTTTCCGTCCGCCATCGTCTTCTGGGCCGCCATGGCGTTCGGAAACGACCCCACCGCACTTGCGATCAGCACTGCAACTACCCAACACCGCGCCACGACGATATCCATGAAAGTCTCCCGGGAAAATTGTCTGGCCCGATGCGGCGGCTGAATGGCAGGCCCGCTCTTGCCGAGGATATTCTATACAGGTGCCGGCGAAGACGCTTCGGCGCGAAACCTTCAAACTGCGGATGGCCTCGCATAACCCGCTAAGCCGGAGCCGATATACTGGTAAACAGTGACCAGGAACGCAGAGTGATCTGGAGATCGAGCACTTGAAAATATCAGGACAGTCCATCATCGGATTTGGTTCAGCCCAGAACGCCGGACCAGCCTTTCGCGCCACCAATCCGCGTACCGGCGAGCTTCTGCCGGCGGATTTCTTTTCCGCGGGAACCGCTGAAATCAATATGGCTGCGGACCTGGCACACCAGGCCTTCGCAACCTACAGCCAAATATCGGGTCGTGACAAAGGAAGGTTCCTGCGGACCATCGCGGCCAAAATTGATGGCGCCGTCGATGAGCTGGTCGATCGCGCCGAGCAGGAAACCGCCCTGCCGAAACCTCGCCTGCAAAGTGAAACCGGGCGCACCTCCGGGCAGCTTCGTCTGTTCGCGCAGGTAGTGGAAGAAGGCTCGTGGGTGATGGCGCGGATTGACCGGGCCGATGCCGGCACCAAGCCCCCCAAGCCTGATCTGCGTTCGATGCTGCATGCGTTGGGCCCGGTGGTCGTTTTCGGCGCGAGCAACTTTCCGCTCGCCTTCTCGGTGGCCGGTGGAGATACCGCCTCGGCCCTCGCAGCGGGAAATCCCGTCATCGTCAAGGCGCATCCCGCCCACCCGGGCACCAGTGAACTGGTGGGCCAGCTGGTGCGCGAGAGCGTTCGGGAATGCGGTTTGCCGGAAGGAGTTTTCTCTCTTCTGATGGATTCCGGCACCGTGGTCGGCGCAGCACTGGTCAAACATCCCCTGGTGAAAGCCGTGGGTTTCACGGGATCACACAAGGCCGGGAGGGCGATCATGGATTTGGCGGCCGCCCGTCGCGAACCCATTCCCGTCTTTGCCGAGATGGGAAGCACCAATCCGGTTTTCATTTTGCCCGGCGCGCTGCAGGAAAATGGCGAGAACATTTCGAGCGGAATGTACAAGTCTTTTACCCTGGGAGCTGGCCAGTTTTGTACGAAGCCTGGGATCGTGTTCCTGCCCGCGAACGACGACGCTGCGACCTTCATCGATCGGCTGAAGAAGTCGGTGCTCGAGTCGGGCCAGTTCAACATGCTTACGCCGGGGATACGCGCCGCCTATCAATCCGCCACGACGCGCCGCAAAACTGAAGCCGGGGTGAAGGCGATAGCCGGGAGGCCGGCTTCGAGCAGCGACCAGGAGTTGGGCGTAGGCGCCGCGCTTTTTGAAGCCGATGTGGAATCGTTTCTGCGAAATCCGGAATTGGCCGCCGAAGTCTTTGGTCCTACAACCCTGGTGGTGCGCCACTCCACCCGCGCCCAGGTGCTCGAACTCGCGCGCAACCTGGACGGTCATTTGATCGCAACCATTCACGGCACGGAAGCCGACCTGCACGAGTTCAGCGACCTGATTGCGATTCTGAAAGATAAAGTCGGCAGGCTGGTGTTCAACGGTTTCCCCACCGGCGTGGAAGTTTCGCACGCTATGGTTCACGGCGGTCCCTATCCCGCGACCTCCGATGGACGCTCGACTTCCGTGGGCAGCGAGGCGATTTTCCGCTTTTCCCGGCCCGTGTGTTACCAAGGATTTCCAGAATCGACTCTGCCTGCCGAGCTGCGGGACGGCAATCCTTTGGGTATCTGGCGAATGGTGGATGGGGAATTGAGCCGAAACAGCTGACCAATTGATCTCGAGGCACCTGCAAACTTATTGATTCGTTTTACTCTTGGTCCTAACTCGCGGACCGGGGCTTTACAGGGTTTCGGCGGCTAATTAACCCAAGTCTGTCCTGGCTTTCCGAGCCGTTCAGAGTGGATCAATGAGTGCAAACGCGATGACGCCGCGTATTGGAAAGGCGGAAATGCATAGCGTGGGTTTCCGCCTCACATTTGAATCGAAGAGCGTCAGTTCGCCGCCATGTGTACGGCGACAATTGCGAGAATGACTCCGGCCGTTAGCGTCAGGGCGCCGACAAACCGCATCACCGGATCAGCAAGAATTGTGACGGATGACCATGCCTGTACACTCCCTGGAAGTTCTCGTTCTTTGTTCCAACTCCGCAGGAACGTGAGACAACCGGTTACGACCACGGCCAGCGGTAGCGTGATGAGTAACACCCACAATGTCCACATTCTTCCCGCGTACCACATAACGATCTGCTGGGACGTGTGTGCTGGTTCGTGTTGGAGGGGCGACATTTGCCGTAGGATAAGCGCGGACATGAACAGGATGGCGGGGAAGATGAGCAGCCCTTGCGTGGCAGCGATGACGCGCCTAGTGGAGTTCATCAGACGACCTCAAGCCACAACCTTAATACGCGGGAAGCGGTGCTTCAAGCCATAACTGTCGAAAAGAGGCGATAAATTCACAAGCCTCGATCACTGGGGCTAACGGACTCAAACTGGCCCAAATCCGTCTCCGGCTCCAACGTTTTCGCGGAAACTGCGTCGGCGGCGAGTGCCGCGCCTCCTGCGATGCCGGCATCCCCGCCATAGAAAGCAGGAAGCAGCGGAATTTCCTGGCAGCGCCGGTTTACACAGCAGCCGGGAAGCAGGCCGCGAATTTCTCCCAGGAAGGGTTTCATCAGGTCCGCCACGCCTCCGCCCAGAATGATTACGTCAGGCTCGAGCAGGTCGATCATATTGCCCAGCCATAAAGATAGAAGCGCAACCGTTTCCCGCAAAGTCTCCGCGGCCACGGGATCGCCCTGGGCGTAAGCTTCGCCCACCATTTCGGCGGTAACATTGCCGCACTCTCCGTGTGCCAGGCGCAGCAGCGCCGACTCTTTCATGTCCACTGCGTTGAGCTTTGCCCGCGCCCGCTTGGCGATGGCCGGGCCGGCGGCAAAGGCCTCGATGCAGCCCGGCTTGCCGCATCCGCAGAGCGGGCCGCGATAATCGATGCTGACGTGACCGCCTTCGCCCGCCGCGCCGGTGCGTCCGTGATAGATGCGGCCGTCGAACACAATCCCGGTGCCAATTCCTGTTCCGAGGATCGTCAGAAATACGTTGCGATAGCCGCGCCCCGCGCCCCACAAAACCTCGGCTAACGCCGCCGCATTGGCATCGTTATCGACTTTTACCGGGACTTTGTATTTCCGCGAGATTTCATCGGCCAGGGGAAAGTTGCGCCAGCAGGGCAGGTTGGGAGGATTGACGATTACACCGGTCTGGGGATCGAGCGGGCCAGGACAGCAAATGCCGATCCCGCTCAGCGCGTGCTTACAACCGGAGCTTGCCGCCTTCGCACAAACCTGGTCGATCGCCTTGAGAACCGTGGCCAGCCCGGCAGCAGCGCCGTCGTTCGGCAACATGGGAACGCGGGTGTGATAGCGAATCTCGCCCGTCGGGAGCACCAGTCCCGCGGCGATCTTGCTGCCGCCGATGTCCACTCCGACGATGAAGCCCGTTGAGGCCGGGGATGAAGCTGTCTCCATAAATTCCGCTAGGCCGTTTGCGTTACTGGAACAGGCCTCGACCCTCTGAAGGCGTAAAAAACTATGTACAAGTAGCAGATCGCGGGCAAAACGAATGCGTGGTGCAGCCCGATCATGTCGGCCAGGCGGCCTTGCGCCAGGGGAATCAGGGCGCCGCCCACGATGGCCATAATCAGCAGTCCGGATCCATCGCCGGTGAGCGGCCCAAGTTCTGCGATTCCCAGTGTGAAAATGCTGGGGAACATCACGGAATTAAACAATCCCACCAGGATGATGCTCCACATCGCCAGGTGACCGAGGCTGAGAATGGAGGTCGAAACCAGCAGGCATGCGACCAGCGCGGCAATCCCCAGGACCGTGCCGGTGCGGACCTTTTGCAGAATAGCTGACCCGAGGAATCGCCCGACCATGGCCCCGCCCCAGTAGTACGAAACATACTTGGCAGCCGACAACTCGGAGATGTTGCCGATATTGGCCTGGCTGAAATAGTTGATGAGATAACTTCCGATCGAAACTTCAGCGCCTACGTAGACGAAGATTCCAATCGCGCCCAGCACCAGTTGCGGATGCTTCCATATGCTCTCGCCGGGAATCTTTCCATGCTGTTCAGCGCCGGGGAGAGGCGGCAGCCTGAACATAGCGATGGCCACAGCCAGAGCCATCAACGCCAGTCCGATGACCAGGTAAGGCAGCTTTACCGATGAGGCTTCGTGAACCCGGTAAGCCTGCAGGGCAGTGCCCGACATCTGCCGCACCACGTCGGCGTTTTCCCGCGTGCCGCTGAGGATGATGGTGCCGCCCAACCATGGAGCGATGGCCGTGCCCACCGAGTTGAACGCCTGTGCCAGATTCAAACGGCTGGATGCAGTCTCCGGAGGTCCCAACACGGCCACATATGGATTGGCCGCAACCTGCAGGGCGGTGATGCCGCCTGCCAGCACCATGAGCGCGGCCAGGAAGAGTGGATAAGAGGCTGCGCTCGCCGAGGGAATAAACAGAAGCGCGCCGACCCCCATGACCACCACCCCGACCACCATGGTTTTCTTGTAGCCAATGGAGTCGATAAGTTTCGCGGCGGGGATCGAGAAGATGAAATAAGCCGTGAAGAAAGCAAACTGGATCAGGCTGGCGCGGGTGTAGTTGAGGTCGAAGATCGCCTTCAGATGAGGCACCAGCACGTCATTCAGTACGGTGACGAAGCCCCACATGAAGAACAACGTGGTGACCACGCTCAACGCCGCGCGATTGGAAGAGACCGGCCCCGATGACGGACTGACGGAAGGTTTGAAGTTGGCAATTGCCATTCCGGGCTCGTGTGGCAGGCTTCGTGGCTGCCGAGATTCGCAATCCGCGGCCAGCATCATACCATCGGAAATGCCATTGTCCGCAGCTGTTTGTTGGCAGGGTAATCGATTAACTGGCGGGAAAACGCTTACTTAATGCTTGACAATCGAGCGCTTCGTATTCCAGACCGCGCCGCGGAATCGTTTCCAGCGCCGTACGTAAATTGCGCCGGGCCGCAAGTTCGCAAAACTGCAATGGCCGCGAAGCCGCGAAGCGGCGTCAGAGTGGAGCCCCGTGCGCCAGCCCGGGGTCAGCAATCGGGGGAACGAGATAGCCCTGAAAGGGCGAAAAAGGCCCTCAAGGCCGCACCCCAGTTCGTGTGCGATAGAATGTCGCCGCGTGTTAAGGAGACCTGATTATGTCCGATTCAGTCCGCAAAGAAATCACTCGCCGGGGATTCATCACCAAGGTTGGCCAGGGACTGGTCGCGGCCAATCTTGCCGGGACGTTCTTGAACCGCGCGGCGGCGGAGCTGCAGGTCCCCGACCCACCGGGAAAGAAATTGGGCTGGGCGATCGTCGGACTGGGCAGCCTTGCGATCAATCAGATCCTGCCCGCATTCGCCAAATGCGAGAAGTCCAGGGTGGTGGCCTTCGTCAGCGGCCATCCCGACAAGGCAAACAAGCTGGCGCTGCGCTACGGCGTGAATCCGAAGAATATTTACAACTATCAGAATTACGACACCATCAGGGACAATCCTGAGGTCGACATCATCTACATCGTCCTGCCGAACGGGATGCATGCCGAGTACACGGTTCGCGGGCTCCAGGCGGGCAAGCACGTGCTCTCGGAAAAGCCCATGGCCAATACGCCGGCCGAGTGTCAGCAGATGATTGACGCGGGACGCAAGGCCAATCGAAAACTCATGGTGGCTTATCGCTGCCGTTATGAGCCCTATAATCAGGAAGCGATTCGCATGGCGCGCCAGCAGGAACTGGGACCCTCGAAGGTCATTCTCGCGGATCACGGGTTCAACATTGGCGATCCCGCGCAATGGCGGCTGAACAAGGCGCTGGCGGGGGGCGGATCGCTGATGGATATTGGAATCTACTCCCTGAATGCTTCCCGTTATCTTACCG
>DASQHA010000438.1:0-13750 GCA_035632335.1 Terriglobales bacterium | reverse complement strand
CCGGCGCACATCTGATTTGTCGTGTGGGCGGCCAGGCGCTCGCGATTGGTCACCGGGCGGGCCTCAGTGACAGCCGGCAGGTTGGTATCCACGCCACGGGGCGGCGGAGGCACGTGCTGGCAGAGGAACTGCTCGCGCACGAACAAGCCGCGCGCGGTTGGCGCGGTGTCGTCGAGCTTGCTGGTGAGGGTCAGGAACAGGGCCTGGCCCAGCAGGCCGCTACGTTGCTGCTCCGGCGGAAAATTCACGCGATCGTACTCGTGGACGGGTGGCGGCACCTTGTAGATGGAGGCCAGATCCGAATTCACAAAACCGTAGTTGGCCGTGAACGCATCCATGAAGTTGCGGTCGTTCCACACCAGATCGCCGACGAAGTGCTTGGCCTCTTCGGTCATGGCGACCATCAGGTCGCGATTGAACAGCGGGAAGGTGTGGTGATCGCGGGCCGCCGTCAACGCGCGATCGAAGCGGAGCCACTGCGAGACGAAGTCGTCCAGCCCCTGCCTGGCCCTGGGATCGTCCAGCATGCGCCGCGCCATGCGGGCGATATCTTCGCGGCTCGAGAACTCGCCTCGCGACGCGCTGTCGAGCATTGCGTCATCTGGCATCGAGTCCCAGATGAAATAGCTGAGCCGGCTGGCCACTGCGTACGGCTTCCATTTCGGGTTGGATGTCTGCTCCATCCAGAAAAGGAACGAGGGCGACTGGAGCACGGCTTCGATCACGGTCCCGGCGCCTTTCCAAAAGTCGCCTTGCGCTTCAAAGAGCGCTCGGAGCCGTGCGATTTCGGCGGGCTCGAGCGGGCGGCGGAAGGCGCGGCGGCCGAACGTGCGGATGAATTCGAGCGGGCAGCCGGGGTCCGCCGCATTGCACGGAATCAGGTGTCGCGAATCGCCGCGGCGAAACGCGTTGGCGGCTATGCGCCCGGCCGCCAGGCTGTAGGCCTCGATCTGGATGGGCGAGAGTGATTGCGACGCGTACTGGTTTTTGAAGCCGTTGACGTAGTCTTCGGGCGGAAACTGGCCGGCGGGATTGGTCGAGTCCTTGAGGAGGTCGCGGACGGTGTTGTTATATTGCTGGTGGGTCAGCCGCCGCAGCACCACCTGCGGCGCCTCGCCGTGTCCCGCGGCCTCGGTCTGCTTGTAGCGCATCGCTTCGGCCAGCTCCGGTCCCGAGAGCGAAGCCAGATACGCGATCCAAGCCTTCAGCAGCGCTTCTTCCTCACTCCCCTGCTTGATGCGCTCGCCGCCGCTATGCCGGATGCGGTTGGTCGGTTTGTTCAGCAGGATGGAGTGATCGGGATTCTGCCGGTCCACCAGCTCGACCAGAGACTTTCCAAAACTTTCAATGCGGTCTGTGGCAGCGTCCTGTTCGGGAAAGTGAAGCCGCGTGGGAGACGCCACGCCTTCCGGGTTGTGGCAGTTGCGGCAACCAGCCTTCTCGAGGACCGGATAAAGTTTATCGGTAAAGGAGAACGGCTGCTCGGCCGGCGCGCATACAACTCCGGCGGCCAGCAGAAGGAAGAACCGGCAGCCGCGCATATGGGTTGGACGCGGCGCTTGAATAGCTCGACGTGCCATGCCATCGCGGCCGCTCATCCCAGTCTAATACCGCGACCGATGGACCACAACCCGGGCCAGATTCAAATGCGGAGGCTGGTGTAGGATAATTGCCTCTCGATGACCCGCCGAATTGTTCTATGCGCCCTGCTTGCCGCCTCCGGTTCCATTGCTCAGACCGGCCCTACTTACGCTGAAAAACTGGGCTGGAAAAAGGACGACCGCGTCCTCATCCTGCACATGGACGACGCGGGTATGTCTTACGATTCCAACCTGGGCATCGAACGTGTCCTCGAAAACGGCGCTGCGCGATCGCTCAGCGTCATGATGCCGTGCCCGTGGGTTCCGCAGATGGTCCATTACCTGAAGGCGCATCCCGGCACGGATGCCGGCTTGCATCTGACGCTTACCTCTGAATGGCGCGAATACCGCTGGGGGCCGCTGGCGGGAACAGCCGCTCCCGGCTTAAACGACCCGGAGGGCGCCTTGTGGCCGGGCGTCAGCCAGGTGGTCGGACACGCAACTCCAGACGAGGTGGATCGGGAGATCCGCGCACAATTGGCGCGCGCCGAGAAAATGGGCTTCCATCCCACGCACCTGGATTCGCACATGGGGACCCTGTTCGCAAACGACGCTTTCCTGGAAAAGTACATCCACCTGGGCATGGAAAAACAGATTCCCGTGATGCTCCCCGGCGGGCACGATTCCTATATCCAGGCCGATACTCATGCCACGCCCGATCGCCTGGCACAAATGCGGAAATTGGGCGCTCAGCTTTGGGACGCGGGCCTGCCCGTACTTGACGATTTGCACAATACCAGCTACGGCTGGCGCATTCCAGCGGGCATGGCCCGCGATGATGCACAGCTTCGACACTGGCGCACCGAGCGGTACCAGGAGACGCTGGAAGAGCTCAAGCCGGGCCTGACGATGGTGATCATGCACTGCACCTCGCCGACTGAGGTCTTCCCGCAGATCTCCGCTTCCGGTGATATCCGCAGAGCCGACATGCTCGCGATGCTCGACCCGCAGTTTCAAGCGTTTTTGAAAGAGAAGGGCTTCATTGTGACGACATGGAAGGAAGCCGCCGAACGCCGAAAGCGGCTCCAGTGATAGGCGAACTCTAATGAAACTTAGACGGGCGCCTGGCCTTTCCAGTGCGCTTCGTAGTCGTAAACGGCGTCTTTGATGGGCACGCCGCGAACGTCGATCTTGCTCAGGTCCGCAATGCCCAGCCCGGCGGCTTCTCCCATCAACACGGTGTTGTCGGCGTATTGATGCATTTCTCCCGGCGGAATCAGTTGCTCGGGCGGATGATCCTTGGGGTTCTTGTAGAGACGGAATGGCGCCTCATGCCGACCTGCGCGTGGATTGTAGCCCATGGTCGCCATGGCGACGGCGTCTGTGGATACGCAGTTGCGGCCGATGACCAACAGGCCGGGTTTCCCTTGCTTGGTGCCCGGCATGCCCGTGCCTTCGCCGCCGATCAACGCTTCGATCCCGTCTAGAATCGCGAGATCGATGGGACGGGCCCCACACAGATCCGTCAGCAGGCGCGGCATCCGCCAGCCTTCGTAGCGGTTCGATTTCGGGTCGATCTCCTGGGGCACGCCGGCGGGCGGCTGCACCTGGCCGTAGTGGAACACTCGCTCCCTGACCCACGGGGAGCAATTCCCCGTCGATGAGACGATTGCATCGGGAGGCTTGGGCGCCAAGCCGTACAGCAATTCAGGCGTGATGCCGAACAGGTTTTTCATGGAGAGCGTAATGCCCAGCTCTTCATGGTTCTTCATCTTGGCCACGCTCACAAAGAAATCGCAGTCTTCGTAGGAGTGATTGAAAGAGAAAGCGGGGAAAATATACGGACGCGACTTCACCTGAAGCGTCGAATACTGTTTCGCCTGGCCGAGCCCGTTCGTGTCCTCGAATTCCACGATGGGCGCGGCGCTCTTGATCGCCTTCACGTCCCATCCATCGTTCAGCAAGGTGTCCTCGAGTGGCGCGCCGTATCGTTTCCGGAACGTGCTCTCCAGGATCCGGACGCGTTTGGCGCCCAGCTTGGCAAAAACCGCAGTAAGCCCTCCCACGACGCTGGGGTGCACCCAACTGGTCTGGCCGGCGCTGAGGCCGACGTGGCGGCCTGTGCCCGACGCGCCCGACAGGTTCACTTTCATCGCGACGGTCTTGCCGCGCACCAGGTGTCCGATCCCGCCGATCTGATCGAACATCTGCTCGAGCTGCGCGACTATGTCGATGTCGTAACCGGTCAGCTTCGCTACGGCGACCGGGGACGGCGGCGGGGAAATTACCGGAACGTCAGCGCGACCACGGCCGGCGCCCAGCGTTCCGGCAGCCAGCCCCGAAAAAGCGAACAGATCACGACGGGAAAAAGTGTTACGAGCATCTTCCATCTGAGTTCTCCTTATCGTTTTCTTCAATTCTGATCTTCCAGCAGCAACGCGCCCCAAGCCGCGAGCTTGGGAATCAGGACTTCCGTCCGGCCGTTCGCGGCGGGCTCGGTTGCCAGCTCGACCAGTGCACTCTCAGGTGTGTACAGACGCGCGGTCCTGAAACTTCCCTTGAACCGTATGGTCACTCGATCGATTGGGCGCCCGGCGTAGTTGAGTAGTTGCACGAGCACGCGCTTGCCGCAGTCGGCAGTGCTCGCGTAAGTAATCGCTGTCGGGACGTTGAATGCACTGAGCCCGATGACTTCCGGGGCCAGCAAATCCGGGATGTCTTTGGCAAGGGACTCCGGATTGGGCGGATCATCCTTATATATCGCTACGCGGCCCCTGCCCAGAGGGACTTCAACGTATGGTTCGTCTTTAGGCGGATTCCCCCACCACGGCCCGGCCAGTACCAGCCCGCCCTTTTCCGCGAAATCGCGCAAAGCTTTTCTCTCCGGCTCGGTCGGAGTGTCGAGGTCGCCTGCCAGCACCGCCCGAAAGCCCGCGAGCGACTGCGCGCGGAGCTCGCTGCGCGGGACCAGGCGGTACGGCACCTGGCGACGCGCCACCAGGTTCAGATACTCCTCAGCAAGCGAAGCCTCCTTCACAGCCGTATCGACAATGATTGCCAGATTTCCGAAGGAGGCGAAGCTGCGCCATTCGGCGTGATCCTCGGCGAACTGCAGGTAGGCGCTGATGCTATGCCATGTCTCCAGCGCGGCGGCGTCTTTGTGGAACAACTTGACGCGAAGATCATCATCGAGTGCGACAATCCAACGGCCGCCGCCCACCGCAGCGTCTGCCACGCTGCGTACGTAATCTCCCTCAGAACTGGGGTTGGGCGGGTGGCTGATCCAAACGGGCCGCCAGGCGGTTCCCAGCCGAAGCGACCGCACCAGCCAGATGTTGGATTCGATCCAGGGCTCGGCCGACGCTCCTGCCCGGATGCCCATCTCGGCCAGATCGCGGGCGCCAGGCTGCGTGCCCTCCAGCGCCAGGAGCGGCTCCTTCGCGGTCCGCAGCGTGGCCGCATCCCGCGCGATCGGGATTACCAACAGGCCGCTGCTCCGCGAGCGCGCCGCGGTTCGCAACTTCTCGCCAAATTCGGGTGGAAACACTCCATCCAGCACCAGGCCATCCAGCCGTGCTTCATCTGCTGCCACCGCTACCGCTAGTGGGTCAGCACCCGGATAAACAATTCCCAGCACTCGAATGCCGCGCTCGCTGGCCGACCGCGCATACTCCTTGACCGCTTTGTGCTGCTGCGCTTCGACGTCGGGCGCCGCCCCGGCGCTGAATGTGACCAGCAAACAATTCACCGGGGTCCCGTCCAACAAAGCGAGGGTGGCAGGATCGTACCAGTTCGCGATGATTTGTCGAACCCGCGCGTCAGCCGGCGCTTTGCCCTTCGTCCGGCGCACCAGCTCCAGCGGCCCGCCATCCCAGCGGGCCGGAACCCAGCTCGCGGGGTCGGCCGCCGAGAGAGCCGCTGAAATCGAGCCCAGACACAGCGCAAGGGCCGATCCCACACGGATAGTTCGCATTCGGCCCGTTGTCCGCACACCAGGTGCCAAGGTTCAACTGCATGAAAAGGCTGAGGAAATGCCTGGACGATGCACATTGCGCGGTGCGGTGGCTCCCCCGTATGGGGGATTTCACGCTGGGGGCCGGAATCGCCCGGACGAGAGGCGGGCGATTGGACGTATAATCGGCAGCGGCGCTGTCATGGCCATTCCAGACACTCAACCGCTCGTCTCCAGCAGGCGCAGGTTCCTTGCGACGTTAGCCGGAGCTGCGGCCTCAGCCTACGCGGACACGCGGCCCAATAAAGCGCTCCGCGGCATCTTCGTGATTGTCGCCACGCCTTACACCGAATCCAAGGCCGTGGATTACGAGGACCTGGCGCGCGAGGTCGACTGGCAGAACCGGTGCGGAGCGCACGGCATCGTATGGCCGCAAATGGCGAGTGAATACAACAGGCTCACGGTGGACGAGCGTTTGCGCGGATTTGAGGTCATCGCCGATGCTGCGAAGGGCAAACCATCTGCTGTCGTGTTTGGCGTGCAAGGTCCCGACACCAACGCTGCCTTGAATTACCTGAGGCACGCCGAGAAACTGTCACCCGATGCGCTGATCGCCATTCCGCCCGAGAAGGCCGGCTCACTCGAAGACTATCGCGCGTATTATGGCGCGCTGGCCCGTGCTACTGAGCGGCCTGTTTTCATCCAGGATACCGGCCCGCATCATCCGCTGCCCATGCCGGTGCCATTCGTGATCGAGCTGGCTAACGCATATCCGAATCTTGGTTACATCAAGGAGGAGCTAAGCCCGGTTCTCGACCGGATGAGGCAGTTGCAGGCAAAGCGGCCGCCGATGAAGCGGGTCTTCAGCGGCGATGGAGGCAGAGGCATGCTGGCCGAGATGAGCCAGGGCTCCGATGGCACCATGCCCGGCGCCGCATACACGGATGTGTACGTGCAGGTTTGGGAGGCCTGGCAAGCCGGCGATCGCCAGAAGGCGAGAGAGATCTTCACGCATCTGCTTCCGCTGATCAACCTGGAGGAACTGGTGGAACAGGGCTACCAGCACATGCTGCAGCGCCGTGGGGTCTTCAAGACGTCAGTCTCGCGAATCCCTCGGATCAGCCTGTCCCCCGAAGTGAAGGCGGAGATGGATGCGGCGTTCGAAAACCTGAAACCCTACCTGCGCGTCTGAAGACGGGCGGGTCACTCCTGTCGCAACGATACCGCCGGGTCGACGCGAGTCGCGCGCAATGCGGGAGCGTATGCGGCCAGGAGTCCTACAACAGTCATCACCAGGATCACGGCTCCAAGAGTGATGGGGTCGTACCAGCGGATGCCCCACACCTGGCTGGCCAACGCCCGGCCGGCCCCAAGAGTCAGGATTAAGCCGGCAACGATACCGGTAGCGATAAATCGCAAGGCCATTCCGAGAACCAGGGAGCGGACGTTCCCGGTTTCGGCTCCCAGAGCCATGCGGATGCCAATCTCACGCAGCCGCCCGGTGACGTTGTAGGAGATGACGCTGTAGACACCGACGCTCACCAGAATCAAACCGATCGCGGCGAACACCGAGAGGAGAATGAGGCCGAAACGCGGCCGGGCGTATTCGAGCAGATCCAGACCGGCGTCCATCGTCATGGTATTTTGAGGCGCCACATTCCGGTCGACGGTCAGCACTTCCCGCTCGAGCAGTGGGGCGAGCCGTTCGGGAGGCACCGACGTTCGAAGAAAGATTGTCGATCCTCCGAACCCGGCGATCGTGTACGGGATGTAGGCTTCCGGCGTCGCCGGCTGTCGAATGCCTTCGTTCTTGACATCGGAGACCACGCCGACGATCTCGAAGGGCGGGCCTGCCAGCGGGTCCAACTTGATCGCGAGCCACCGCCCCACCGGATTCCGCCCGCCGAAGAATGCCCGGACCAGGCTCTCGTTCACCACGGCGATCCTTCGCTTGCCGTTCTCACCAGAAGCCGCAGGCAATCTGCCCGCAAGCAGCCGCACGCCCACGGTATCAAAGAAGCGCTCGCTGGCGGGCGTCACGTGGCCCCTCCACTTTTGCGAGTGCGTGATGCCGGGAACGTCGAACTCTGTCCGGAGGCCGCCTTGCGAAGGAAAATTGTTTGCGCTGGCGGCCGAAACAACGCCTGGAAGGCGCTCGAGCCGCGGCAGCAGCTCACGGATATAGCGAGTCTGCGATTCGGCCGTAGTGTAAATCTTCGCCGGCAGTGCGAGTTGAGTCATCAGCAAGTGATCCACGCGAACCCCCACGTCGACCTGGCGCTCCAGAAAGAAGCTCCGCATCAGGAGTCCGGAAGCGCTGAGCAGCAGGATCGAGAGGGCCACTTCGCTCGCCACCAGCAGTCCACTTTTGCGCGCGTCACGAAAGACGGTGTTGCCGCGGCTCCCGCCTTTCAGCACCTCGCTGAAGCCTTCGCTCCGGGATGCCGACCAGGCCGGAGCCAATCCAAAAATGAACGAGGTCAGCACGGCGATCGCAATTGTGGCACAGAGGACGGGAGTGTTCAATTGGATGAGAGCTTCATCGGGAAACGTGTAAAGCGGCACCATGGCCACCAGGCCCTTCAGCCCGAAGGCAGCCAGGACGCACCCAAGCGACGCGCCCACCAGCGCCAGCACCAGATTCTCCACCATCAACTGCCGGATGAGCCGCATGCGCCCCGCTCCCAACGTCATGCGCAAGGCAAATTCCCTTTCGCGCGTGGCAGCCTTGGCAAGCAGGAGATTCGCGACGTTGGCGCAGGCGATCAACAACAGCAGTCCCACTGCCCCGAGCAGCGTGTAAAGCGTGCTGTTCATCCTGTCCGCCAAGAAATGGGCCAAGGTGCTGAGCCGGGCGTCTGGTTGTTCGGGGTAATCGGCCCGATACACTTGTGAAAACCGCCTGGCCAGTCCGGTCAGCTCCGTTTCGGCAGCCTTGAGCGGCAGCCCGCGCTTCAAGCGGCCGTAAAGCACGAATCGCCGCTTCGCCGCGCCGGTTTCGGCCCGGTCCACCTTCACCGGCATCCATATGTCGCCGCCCCAGAACGCGAATCGCCGCGGCATGACCCCGATCAATGTCGTAGGTTTGCCGTTGATGGTGAACGTCTGTCCCACGATCGACGGATCCATCCCGAATCTGCGAACCCAAACCTTGTAGCTCAGTACGAAAACAGGCGGCGCGCCTGTCTCAGCGTCCGGCGGCTCAATCGCTCTCCCCAGCAACGGTGCGACTCCAAGAAACTGGAATGTGTTGCCCGTCACGGTGTCGACGTCGAGCAGTTCCGGCGATTCGGCGCTGCCCATCACCGCTGATTCCTCCCACACACCCATCGTTTGATCAAAGCTGTGGCTCTGCTCCTGGTAGTCGAGAAACTCGGGAACCGAGAAATCGTTGCGCCATTGCTGGGTCGGGTTTCGAGCGTCCCATATTTCCAACCCCACGATGCGCTCGCTGTCGGTGTAGGGGAAAGGGTCGAGGACCACGTTATACAGCACGCTGAAGATGGCGGTTGTGGACCCGATGCCGAGGGCCAGTGCGATAACCGCGGCAGCGAAGAAAGCCCGGTCTTTGAAAACGGTGCGCAGGGCGAAGCGGAAATCTTGAGCGATTTGTAACATCGCCGTTGTCTTGAGGCAAGTCAGAAGCCGAACGGCGCGAGCCTAAGCGGTTGAGAACTCTGTTGATAGGCTGGGGCCCCACGCCCACACGGTTGCATTCCTGGGACTGCAATCTGCGAAAGTGGGACTGGCACCGGCGATTATTTCGAGAAGGAAGTCATGATTCGGCGGCAAACGAAACCAGCCGGTCGATCGACCATTCCGCTTTTGATTGAACCGAGAGGATTCCAGCGCGGTCAGCCGCTGCATAAATGTCTCGAGCCTGGCTCACGTCAACGGTCTCACCCTTGGCGTTGACGGGTCCAGCCAGAACCACCCGTCGCGGTGTAAGGGATGCCGCCACTTCAGGCAGATCCGTGTGATTCAACAGCCCCCAGACGAAATTTGCGAAGGGATGGTCGTATTGTTCTGAATCCACCACGTCGCGAAATGATACGAGCCCGCCGGAGAGATAGAGCCTCTCTATACCCGTGTCCAGGGCCGCCGCGAAAAGCGCCGGCACGGTGAGCTTTCCGGCGGCGGCAATTCGGATCGGGCACCCTTGAGCGAGCGGATGTTTGCGAACAGCGGCAACCAGCGCGAGTATATCGGTTACGCGCTGACCGAGGAGCGGTTTCCCGAGGATCAGGGAACCCCAGGCATAGCTTTCTTCCTGCCGGTGCGAGGCAGCATACGCCGGATGACCTGGGCTGAATTCCGGTGTGAGGGCTCCCACGCCCCGAATGTCGGCTGCGCAAATAACCGGACTACCCGTGGCCAGCGGTTCGGCATCGGATTCGAACCAGAGGCGCTCGGAGCCGACTGGATCGAGGACCACCAGCACTGGCTGGTGTCTTGCAGTCCGCCCGGCTGTCAGCAGCCACGCCGGCAGCCAGACGGCGGGCTCTGAAGCAACTTCGAGCACCTCCACCGTCATGCTTCGCAATCTCGTCCTGCCGATTGTCTTCCCCGGCATGGACGCGCCGGGCCGCACAGCTCCTACCAGCGAATCGAGTGCGGCGGGAGTGCGCTGGATTTGCCTCGACCTGTTCAGGCTGAATGGAGTCGCGCTGTTTTGCGACCGGACGACGCTGCCGGATTCGGTGGCGTACAGCGCCGAGGCTGGCTCCGGACTCACCGCCGGTTCTTCGCTGACCACTTCCGAGCTATTTTTCAGCCAGCGCGTGAACCAGTTGTAAATCAGAAGGCGGCTGTCATAGGCCAGCGAATGAGGAAGTGGAGTGTCGGACCATTTCAAATGTTCCGGCTGCTTCAGCGCAACGTAAACGGACCTGAGCTTCTGGTATTCCTCCCATCCGTTGCTAATGTATTCGGGCGAGTAAGTGGCGTAGAAATCGCGGTCGCTCGGCCAGATCATCATAGGCTTTGGCGCGAACGGATAAAACAGATCCCACCGGTCAAAACCAGCCGGGCCGGAGTTCACGAAATCCTGTTCGGCGTCGTCGGTCGAGCCGGGCGGAAGAAACGGCAGCGCAGCCACATTCTCGGTGTTGCCCATACAGGGGGCCGCGGCTCGAAGCCGGTCATCGGCGGCTGCCAGCAGCATCGTCAGCGTGCCGCCTCCGGAGTGGCCGGTCGCTCCTACACGTTTTGCATCCACCAGGGGAAGGGAAGTGAGGTAGTCGAGGCTGCGCATCGCGTCCCAAAGCTGGTAACGCGTTGCCGTGTCGCCGAACAGAAGCATCTGTTTGCCGGGAACAGTATGTTCGGAGTCCACGTCCCGCAGGCGGGTGTGGGTGCCCGACGAATCGGGATAAGCGACGCGCTCGCCTTGTCCCATGGGATCGAAAGCCAGCACGACAAACCCAAGCTGCGCCAGTCCCTGGCAGCAGCGCTGGTAATTCGCATTAGCCTTGCCCTCGTTGTAATGGCCGCTCTGAAACAGAACGGCGGGAAACGGACCGTCGCCCGTTTTCTGCATGTAGAGATTTGCTGAGACGAGCAGATTCGGCCGGCTTTCGTAGATGACTTTTTCGACCTTGTAGCGCTCGCGCTCGAACGAGCCCGTGGTGCGCGCGTTGAGCGGAGTGCGCTCCGGCATGCCCCCGATGAGCTTCCAGAGCGTCTCGCGAACCCACTTCTGGCGCGCCTCAATGGCGGCCGTAGTCACAAGTTTTGCCAGCCCAGCGTTTCTTTTCTCGACGGCCCTCTTCGCGAGCCCGCGCAGGTAATCCGGCAGGCAGCGCGAATAGGCATGGAACGGTGTTCCGGGGAACGGTTGTCGTTCCGCCGGCGACGCCGCCAGCCTCGTGAAGCCGGACAGCAGCATTTGCGAGAGTAGTGCTCTTCGGGTCATCGCCACAACGACTGCGTATTGGCCGGATTGGTACGGCCGCTTCTAAAACGCAAGCTTCAAGGCAACCTGCAGAATACGTGGCGCGCGCGCAGACGTGATGGTTCCAAAAGCGGAGTCCGTCTGGGTGTGGTCCGGCGTGTAGAAGTTGACGTTATTAAAAACGTTGAACGCCTCGGCGCGGAACTGGAGCCCGGTCCGCTCGGTGATCTTGGTCTCTTTCACCAGCGCCATGTTGTTGTTGAATTGCTTTGGACCGCGCAGGATGTTCTTGCCGGTGTTCCCAAAAGTGCCGGGGGCGTTTCCCGTAGGTTGTAGGAGCGTTGGGGACGTGTTGAACCATTCCTGGATCAATTGGCCGTGCGGCCGGCTGGTGCTGAGTTGCAGTTGATGAATATTGGTTCCGATGAAATCGGCGCGGTCCTCGAAGATGCCGCTGAAGGAGTTGTCCAGGCCGCTGAAGATCGAGAATGGGAATCCACCCTGCAACAGCAGAATGGTGCTGACCTCCCAACCGTTCACCAGCCGGTCGGCCACGCCGTGTAACGCGATGTGCGGCAATTGGTAGACACCCGAAAACTTGAACACCTGGCCGATACTGTCATCCGACGGCCCATAGTCGAAGTGCCGGTTGAAAGGGTTTGTATTCGAATTGTAGGCGCCGACCGGAGCAAAGTCGTTCATCTCCTTCGCCCATGAGTAATTTGCGAGCAGCGAGAGCCCGTGGCTCAGGTGTCGCTCCAGCGTGAGCTGGAGACCGTTGTAGTGGGAATTGATGGCTGAATCGATGATGTTGACAAAGCCGAAGCTGGGGTACATGCGCCGGGCTTGCTCGTTGGCCGTGGTGGAGGTGCCCGGCGTATAGATCGCCGGATTCCCCGCGAACAATCCGGTCTCCTGATCGTTGGTTCCAAACAGATGCGTACCCTTGTTGCCGACGTACGCCGCCCGCACCAGCCAGGCGCCAATCTGCCGTTCCAGGGTCAAGTTCCATAGCGCGACTACAGGCAACTGGAAATTCTGCGCGAAGATCTGCGTAAAAGAGATGGGTCCCTGGGGGAAGGCGGCGTTCGAGCTGGTAGGTTTGTTGATGGCGCCAAAGTCCGACGGGAACGGGTTGCTTACACCGGCGCTGCCATAGGGGTCCTTGAAGCTGACATCTGTCAGAAAGATGATGGGCGCGAATGGCGGGATGCCAACAACATCCTGGAATGCGACCGTGTTGGGAATCGAATAGTACATACCCACGCCGCCCCGAATACTGGTTTTGGCATCGTTGGTGAGCCGGTAGGCGAAGCCCAGGCGCGGTGCAAAGTTAGAGGCTTTGCTGTTAATGGAGGCCTCCGGGCAGCCTGGATCGTGATGGCTCCCGCCAAACAGCAGCCCCAGAGGTGAGTTGGGGAATCGTTGCGACTGTTTCCCGGGTTCAAAGCAGGCGACGCGCCCTTGGCTGTCCTTGTACGGGAACCACGGGTCCCAGCGCAGCCCCATGTTGATCGTGAGCCGCCGAGTGGCGCGCCAGTTGTCCTGGACAAACGCGCTCCACTTGATGCCCGTAAAGTTCAGGTAGAGCCCGCCATCCTGAATGAAATTGGACATCTGGCCCAGCATAAAATCGGCCTCATTGAAATGCGTGAGGCTGTTGGTAAAGTTGAATACACCGTTCTCCTGGAATGTATTCGCCATCGGCGCCCGGATGCGCAAGGCTTCTCCGCCCAGGTGAAGCTCGTGCGAACCTTTAATGTAGGTGACGTCCTCGCGATAGGTCTGGTCGCCTCGGTTGAAAGCGCCATAGTGATTGCTGCCCACACCCCATCCGCCGCCCACGCTAAGGCTCAGCTCACACGGCTTGGTCACGGCGATGTTGATGCCCGCATCGCTGGGGCAGAAGGGTGCGCCGGACAAAGACCCGCCATACTGCCGGTCCCATCCGAACCAGGTATTGAATAGCAGATGCGGGTTGGCGTTGTACGTGTGAGTCACGGCGATGTTCTGCACGCGTACCTGGTTGCCGTTCCCGTCGACTTGCAACAGGTTCGCCTTGTTGGTCAGTGGCTGCTGGTTGAAATTGGTGAAGAAATAGCGGCCGGAGAGCTGATGTTTGTCGCGCGTATAGTCGACCTTGATCATGAACTGGTCGTCGGCCCACCGCTGGCTCGGGCCAAGGTAGTTGATTTGTTCGCCGGGGCCGTTGGGGAGCGGAAGGAACTGCAAAAAGTACTGTGAGGCCGAGCTGAGCATGCTTGGGGGAATCATGTTGCCTGGGATCGGCGTCGTGGTGTTGGGGTACACCAGTTGTGTGCCACT
>DASQHA010000437.1:0-7834 GCA_035632335.1 Terriglobales bacterium | reverse complement strand
AGCCACAAACACCTGACCCTGCAGTTGGTCTGGGAAGAGTACCGGCAAGCGTATCCGGACGGCTATGGCTACAGCCGTTTCTGCGACCTGTACCGGGAGTGGCTGCGGCGGCAAGATGTGGTGCTGCGCCAGCAACATCGGCCGGGGAGAAGCTGTTTGTGGACTGGGCCGGGGACACCATTCCAATCTACGATCCTCGCAGCGGCGCGGTCGAGCGGGCTGCGGTTTTCGTGGCCGTTCTGGGCGCCAGCAGCTACACGTTTGCCAAAGCCACACCGAGTCAGGAACTGCCTTACTGGATCGGCGCCCACGTGGAGGCCTTCGAGTTCTTCGGAGGCGTACCCGAGATGGTGGTTCCCGATAACTGCCGCACCGGAGTCCAGCGCGCCTGCCGTTACGAACCCGATCTGAACCCCACCTACCAAGAGATGGCGGCGCACTACGGTGTGGCCGTGGTGCCGGCGCGACCCTATAAGCCCCGCGATGTTTTGTCTACCCCACAGTTTTTGCCTGCCCCGCATGGCGGAGCGAGACAGGGTTGCCATTTGAGACCTGCCATTTCCTTCTTGAACCGCAAAGTCCCCCCGCATCGCGGCCAGGACCCGTCAAGGCCGCGCGAAGCGCGCCGCAGGGAAGCCTTGACGGGCGGCCGCGATGCGGCACAATGGGGCAAGAAGAAAATGGCAGGCTCCGCTGTCAGGCGACCGCCTCTGCTGGCTCGGCCAGCACAAAGTTCGGGAAGTCCTCGAACACCCACTTGTTCTTCAGCGTTCGGTAGATGATGCCCAGGAACTTCCGCGCCAGCGCGATAATGGCCTTGCCAGCGCCGCGCCTGGCTTTCACTCGTTCGTAGAACCTCTTCAGATACGGACTATAGTTGGCGGCGATCAGGGCGGACTGCACCAGGGCCGTGCGACCCAATTGGCTGCCCCGCTTGTGAATGCGGCCCGAGCGTTCCCTCTCATTGGAGTTGGATACGCGCGGCACGATCCCGAAGTAGCTGGCCAGCCGGTGCTCGTCCGGGAAATCGTTCACATCGCCGATCACGGTCAACAAGATCGCGCTGGTGATCTTGCCGATCCCCTTGATACTGGTCAGGCTTTTGTGCCCTTCTAGTTTCGATCCCTGCTCGGCGATCGTTTTCTCCAGCTCCGCGATGCTTTTGTTGAGGCTGCGGATCTGCTCCACGATCACTCGCAGCTCCAGCAGCACGATCTCATCGAAGGGCAGGGTCAGCACCTCAGCCAGCTTCTTCTCGCTGGACAGCGCCTCCTTGGCCAAGTTGATCCCGCGCGCGGAGAGAATGTTGTTCACCTTGTTCTTGAGCGCCGGGCGCAGCTTCACCAGCGTGTCCCGCGTCTGCGTCAGGCTCGCCAGTTGCGCGTGCTGCTTATCCTTCATGCGCACCTCCGGCCGCAGCCCCTTCGACAGATACAGCGCCAGTAGCCGGGCATCGTTGGCGTCCGTCTTCTTCACCGACCGGCTGATCACCCGGAACTGGTTGGTGTCCCCTACCACAACCCGAGCTACCTGGGGCGCCACCGCATCCCGAAACAACCGTGTGTTGCCCGTCATCTCCACCGCTACTTCGTCGCTGGGCCGCAGCTTGTGGATGAACCGCGGCAAATCTTTCAGCTTCCATTGGCTCAGGTAGCTCCTGCCGCTCTCCAACCGCACACAGCACGTGAACTGGTTGCGGTGCAAATCGATGCCGATATACCGTTTCTTCATGTCTCTCTCCTGGTTGGTGGAACTGCCAGGTGGAGTAGACGTACTTAGCGGCGGTCACCACACTCCTATCCGAGGTCGCTCTGCGCCTCATGATGACGTCCAGCCACAGGTCTGACCAATCTCCTTTACGGGGTCGCATCGCCCCACAACAGTGAACAGCCTGTGACCTGTCTACTCCGGAAGTTCCCTCCCGGAGCCTACCGCGCGCCGAAGCTATAGACATTCATCTCATCTCCTCCTTTGGCAGAACCGAGGTTGATTGCCTTCGCAACCAGGTAGGGTCGCTTCTTTTTTGAACTTGCCCGGCAGATCATCCGCTGGCGGTTCATAGAGGCATTAGCCTTTGTCATTGCAGCGTTGTGCGCGTAACAGACCCTTGTCACGCCAGTCTTTGACCACGCAGCGGACGACCCCGAGCCGTTTGGCGATCTCGTCCATCGTGAACAGACCGCTATCACGCAACCGCTGGAAATGGCTCCGCAATCCATAGTGGCTACGAAGTTTGATGATCGTCATGGAGGTGAACGCGTGCCCCGTCGCCGATCGTAGCCCGCTGTCATTCAGGATCATGGCGACTCTTGCTTCGGTGTGGTGGTCCAACAGCCGATCGACTTCCTGAACGACAGCCGCGGGGGTCTTCCTCAGGATTGGTGCGCCAACCGGGAGCGGCAGCAAAAGGCTTTGGATGGTGCCTCCCTTGAACCGAACGTGCACGCTAATCTGCTCACGCTTGAGCAGGGTGACATCCTCGAGCAGTAAGCGAACCATGCGTTTCTTTTCGCGATCGGGCGTCAGCGGAATCTCGCCACAGCCGCGGAAAATCACTGACCAGCGCCGCAATACGAGCTTTCTGCGCTTCATCAACAACCATGCGGTCGGCCTGGCGCAGCCGCTCATACTCCTCCTGTGCCTCGTTCAGCGCGCGGAGTTTGCTGTTCCATTCCGCCTCCAGTGCGTCGGCAACCAGACGGTTGGCCGGGTCCACGTACATGTATCGACGTTGAGCCAGGTCCGCTTCGTAACGGGCGCGCTCCACTTGTTTCGAGCGCATCCGGTCTACTTCGTCGAGGCGCATCTGAAGCTCTTGCTGCACCGCCATCCGTGCCTTGCGCTTCCGGTTTGCTCTTCGCTTCATTGCCCGATAGTGCGGATGCGTCTTCGGGTGGTACTCCGCGCACGGGCGGCAGTAGAAGTGGGTGATCTTTTGCGCGTATTTAGTGGTGGGCATTCCGTCCCGCCTTTCGGTGATACTTGCTGGCGAAAACTTACAAAGGCGTCCGCCAGTTCGGACGCCTCAGCGTTCTGCTATAGCGGCGCCGAAAATGTCGGGATTCTCTCAGTTGTTGGGAATCGTGAACGGGCGCGCCTTTCTGCGGCACGCAGGTGCTCAGAGCTAGATCAACATTTCCCCAAATGGCCAAATTGCTGTTTCGATTGCTGCTCTATCCTGGCGGCAAGCGTCTCTAACTCGATCTGCAATCTACGGAGCAGGTCAGCTTGCCGCCGGTTTCCGTCTGGCGCAAGCCTCTTCTTCCATGGCGACCGCACGCGGAAACAGAAGATCGTCCTCCGCGTGAATGTGCTCGCGCATGTCGCGATCAAACGCTCTAAGCGCGTCATACAGATCAGCGTAGTCTTCCGTCGCACTGGAAGGCGGCGTGTAGTCGTTGCTCAGCCTGCCGATCTCCTTGAGTTCTTCGACCGTCTGATCGTGCTCCAGGACCATCATGCGGATCGGGTTCTCCACCGTGCCGAAGGGCGGCCAAGAGACAGCAGTCTTCTGTCGCACGGCCTCTTCCACGCGGGTGATGTAAGGAAAAAGCGTCTGCTCTTCTCTGATCAGATGCATCAGGAGATCTCTCGCGATCGCGGAGAACAATGCTTCCATGCGCTTCAGCTCCGGGTGATCTTTGCCGTGCCTGGCAATAACTCCTTTGAACAGAGATCCCACCCGCGCCACCTCCTGCCGGCAGAATGTGTGGTGCGTTGTAACGATGTGATCCATCAGGCTGACCAGCGGTTTGCCGCTCCAGATGTCCGGCGATTGGCTTGAGTCCGTATCCATAATTCCGTTGCTTTCAGTGGGTTTCTGGTATCGGCAGCACCGGCTGGCGGTGGCGGGAACTGAGGAACGCAAGCAGCGCGGATAACTGGTCCGGAGTCAGATTGCCATTGTAGGATGGCATATTGGTCCCGCCGCTGTAGATCCGTGTGGTCATCTGCGCCGGTGTCATGGTATCGCCCGCGTAGGTTAGGTCGGGCCCGCGAATACCGCCATACCCGGATACCAGGTGGCAATACTCACATCCCTTGTCGTGAAACACTTTCGCACCGTCGGCGACTGGTCCGCTGCCCGAACCCACCACTTGTACGGACAGTGGCGACGCGTCCATTCGAGGCGACCATGGCGCGAGTTTTCCAACGGCTCCGTAGTACGCAATCATGAAGATGATAAATGCCACGATGAAAAACGACCATGGACGCCGAATCGGGCTGCGCTCGCCTTTGCCGGCCACCAGCGGCAGGAGGATTAGGGTTGCAATGAACAGAGCCGGACCGAGAATGATGACCCAGTCTTCGGACCACTTTGGGATCAAGGAGAGCACGGCAAAGTACCACAAAAAATACCATTCGGGCCGCGGAGAGGCTTCGACGATGGTAGGGTCCGGCGGGTTTCCCAATTCTGGAGGACCAACGATCACTGCGAGCGCGACGACTGCGACAACCAGCAGGAATGCGAAGACTACATCGCGCCAGGCGGCATCTGGCCAAAACGGCTCTCCGTCCCGAGCCAGCAACGCGCGATACCATGAGCGATAGGTTTTCGGATCCACCGGGCGGCCAGCCTCGGGTGGTTCTGAGATTCCGTTATGCAGGACGAGATACAGATGGAATCCCACGAAAAGAAAAATGAGAGCTGGAATGAAAAAGACATGTGCCGCGAAGAAGCGGCTCAAGGTGGCCCCGCCCACCGTGTCGCCCGCCATGATGAAGTGTCCCATCCAGTTGCCGATGATTGGCATTTTCCCGGCCTGTGCGGCCGCGATCATGACCGACCAGAAGCCTGTCTGATCCCACCGCAGCAGTTGGCCCGTAAACGCCATCAATAGCGTGAGCATCAACAGAGCAGCGCCTGTCAGCCAGTTCATCTGCCGCGGGTACTTGTATGCAGCCATCACGTAGACGCGGATCGCGTGCAAGCCGATCAGGACGATCATGGCAGAGGCGCCGAACGCGTGGATGCCTCGCACGATCCGCCCGAAGTCGGTGCCTGAAATAAACTTCAGCGTATCGTACGCTTGTCCGGCGGAGGCGACGTATCCGCTCGCGAGCGCGATACCGGTGACGATCTGAATGAGGAAAGCGACCAGCGTCGCGCTGCCCAACACGTAAAGCCAAGCGGACTTACGGGCCTTGGGAACGGGATGTTCCAACAGCGGCGTCATCGCAGCGGAAATGCCAGTCAGGTCGTCGAACCAGATCCACACCCGCTTGAGAAATCGCATGCCTTTCCTTCTGGTCTCTCTAGATAATGGGAGCGGGACTCGTCAGAATTTGAACCTGGCCTTCGTAGATACGTACCGGATATTGATTCAGCGGTTTCGGCGGAGGCCCGGAAGCTACGCGGCCGTCGCCATAGAAGACGCCGCCATGGCATGGACACATGAACAGGTCGGCATCGGCCAGCCAGCGGACAGGGCAGCCGAGATGCGTGCAAATCATCGAGAATGCGATAAACTGCTGATCGGTCTCGCGGCGAAGCCACGCGGCCGTTTGGGCGGTCACTCCGGACCAAGGCAGGGGCGAAGTATCCTCGAAGGACACATTGACGGTGGACCCGATCTTGAAATCGTCGAGTTTGCCCACGGTTCGCCAGACTCGCGGCGATTTCCGGAGTCCCAGCAGGAACCCGATGCTCGGCACGACGACGAGAGCAGCGCTGAGGGAGCCTAGAATGATGCTGAGACGGGTTAAGAATCGCCGGCGGCCGGTTTCTTTACAGCCGTGTGTTGCGATCTGCGCATTCACCTGCTTACCTCCTTCGAATAGGGGCTCGTTCCGGCTGGTCGACGATTCCAGATGACCACTTAGGTCATCCCGTGCGACTTCATCGGTTTCGTCCACGCCCTCAATCCGTTCGGCAATCACCACGATTTGCTGCTGGCCAACGTGTTTGCGCAAGCGGAGGCGCTCGCGTTCGGACGGACACCCGAAGAGGTCAAAGCTGAAGGCACACCGGAGTGGCTCGTGCCGCACCGCACGTTCGAGGGTAATAGACCGTCGACCACGATTCTGGCCGAGCGGCTGACACCAGAGACGCTGGGCAAATTGATTGCGCTCTACGAGCACAGCGTCTTTACGCAGGGCACGATCTGGCAAATCGATTCATTCGATCAGTGGGGCGTCGAGCTCGGCAAGGCCCTGGCCGATTGCATTATCCCAGAGCTTGTGAGCGATAGTGCCCCACCACTCAAACACGACAGCTCGACCAACGCTCTCATTCGGCATTACCGCAGTTTCAAGCCAGGCACAGCATAAAGAAAAGGACGATCGAATGGATGCGACCTCTTTGCCAACGGTGTCTCGCGGTCGAAGAAACCGTTGCCTAGGATGCTCCGACCTGCTCGGCACATGCTCGGCGGGGAAACGTCTTGAACCGGAAGGAACCAACAAATGCAAATTGGAATGATCGGTCTAGGCAGGATGGGCTCAAACATGGTCCGACGTCTGCAGCGCGGCGGCCATCAATGTGTTCTCTTCGACAAGAACCAGGATAACGTGAAGGACATGGGGAAGGACGGTGCGATCGGAACTGCGTCGCTCGAAGATTTCGTGGCGAAACTGAAGCCTCCACGCGCGGCTTGGTTGATGGTGCCCGCGGCGGCGGTCGATGACACGCTGCACGGCCTCTGCGCCCAAATGCAGAAGGGCGACATCATCGTGGATGGAGGCAATTCCTACTACATCGACGACATACGGCGAGCCAAGGACCTTAAGCCGCGAGGTGTTCATTACCTCGACGTCGGGACCAGCGGCGGCGTGTGGGGTTTCGAGCGTGGTTTCTGCCTGATGATTGGAGGTGAGGCTGAGCCTGTCCGACATCTGGATCCGATCTTTAAAACGCTTGCGCCGGGACGCGGCGATATTTCGCGCACGCCCGGGCGCGAGAAGTCAGCCGGCACGGCTGAGGAAGGCTATCTTTACTGCGGGCCTTCCGGCGCCGGCCATTTCGTCAAGATGGTTCACAACGGCATCGAATACGGTCTCATGGAGGCGTATGCCGAAGGGCTGAACATTCTGCGGCGCGCCAACGTTGGCAAACAGGGCCGGACCGTCGATGCCGAGACGACGCCCCTGCGCAATCCGGAATGTTATCAATACGACTTCAATCTGGCTGACGTCTCTGAAGTCTGGCGTCGTGGCAGTGTGATCGCCTCATGGTTGCTGGACCTGACCGCGATCGCGTTATTCGGGCAGCAAGATCTCTCCAAGTTTTCCGGCCGCGTATCCGATTCCGGGGAAGGCCGGTGGACTATTACTGCTGCCATCGACGAAGGTGCCCCGGCCCCCGTTTTGAGTGCCGCGCTCTACCAGCGGTTCACGTCAAGAGGAGACGAAGATTTCGGAAACAAGTTACTCTCCGCGATGCGATTCGGATTCGGCGGTCATGTCGAGAAGACGTCATGAAAGAGCCCTCCAGGAGAGCCAATTCGATTCTCGTGATTGATGTAGGGGGGACACACGTCAAGGTGCTGGCAACAAGACAGCGGCAGGAGCGCGAGATTCCCTCAGGCTCCAACATGACCGCCCGTAAAATGGTGCGGGATGTGAAGCGCGTCACCAAAGATTGGGATTATGGCCTCGTCTCGATAGGCTATCCGGGGCCGGTAATCCATGGACGCCCCCTCCACGAGCCACACAACCTGGGCGGCGGCTGGGTCGGATTTAATTTCCGCAAGGCTTCGGGTGTCCGGTTAAGGTTATCAATGACGCTGCCATGCAGGCGCTCGGAAGCTACAAAGGCGGCCGCATGCTCTTTTTGGGCCTCGGCGCGGGGCTCGGGTCCGCAATGATCGTCGACGGAATACTTGAGCCGATGGAG
>DASQHA010000436.1:0-4099 GCA_035632335.1 Terriglobales bacterium | reverse complement strand
GATTCGCATGGATTCGGCGCAATGGAAAAATGGCGAGGCGAAATTCAAGGTGTATTTGACCGCGTGGTATTATCCGCCGGCGGCGCCGATGGCGCCTCCGGACCTCTCCTATGGACCGCCGGGCGACAGAAGGAATTGGGGCGGGGTCAATCCCACCGTCGATACCACCGATCCACCGAATCCGGCCCAGCGGTTGTCGACTCAGCAGGACAGTGGTGTGAACGCGGGTGCGCCAGGATCGATGATCTCCAGCAAACGGGTCCTGATGAAGAATATGAAATCAGTGAGCGGTGCCGACGGCTCGGTCGTTCTTGTTTCTTCGCGTTCAAACATCAAACTCAACAAGGTGACGACTTATGTCCTCGCAATTAATGAACTGCTCCCGGGTAAATAGTTGGCCGATGAACCGACTCCATATCCATGGTCGGTAGGAACCAGTCTATTGCTCTTCCCCGTAAATTCTGTTTACACTTCCCAGCGTGAGCGCCGCTGTTCCGCCTTAGGTCGAGAAATAATCGAGACTGCTGATTTTCGGCACCTGAGCATTTCGGAAGAGGACCTTTATGAAACACCTCACGTTTTTTCTCGCTGCATTTGCGGCAATCGCCGGCCTGGTTACTCTTAGTGTGCCGGCGCCAGGACGCGCGGAGGGGGCGTCCGCCCCGAGCTTCGTTACCGAAATTCCTAACGGATACCGTGACTGGCAGTGGGTTTCCTCGGCCCACGAAGCAGGCAACATCAACAGTCTGGGCGCCGTCCTGGGCAACGACATAGCGATCAAGGCCTTTCGCGAAGGGAAGCTGCCGTACCCGGACGGCACAATCATTGCTGCCTTGCATTACCGTTACGTCCCGTCGGACGAAAACAACAAGGTCTTCGGCAAAGTGCAATCTTTCGTTCCCGGCCCTCCCACAAACATTCAGTTTATGGTCAAGGACTCAAACAAGTACGCCGCCACGGGCGGCTGGGGGTTCGGTCACTTCCAAGCAGGCAAACCCGCGGACGCGGCTTTCATGAAACCCTGCTTCCCCTGCCATGAGAAGGCCAAAGCAACCGACCTCGTCTTTACTCGTTACGCACCTTGACGCTGAAAACCAGCGCGATAAGGAAGGCTGTTCCCGCTAGAAACCGCGGGAAACCCAATCGCGCAGGAACGATACTTCAGCTCTTACTGGGTTCGTAATATCTGCCGTTCACTTCCTCGCCCATCACCGCAAAATCACAGTTTGACGTGTCGAGTGGATCAGTTTTGAAGGTGAAGTTGACCGATGGCACCCGCACGTCCGCTTCCAATTTCGCAATAGCCTTGAAGCCCTCGAACCGATACTGTCGCATCGGGTCTTCGTATTTGACCGGCTCCTCGGTGGCGGTAAAGACGAGCTTGAAATCGAGAAATGCCGGTGTGGCTTCCGCATCCAGTGCCGGCCAGCGCGGCTGGTCGATGATCGGCACGTTGGTCATCTGCAGTGTGGCGATTTTTCCATCCGAACTGAACGTGAGCCCGCTGGCGGGTACGGGAGTGACCCAATAAAGACCTTCGGACGAAATCGGCGGATGGAAATCATGAAATTGGTTCGCAGGGACAGCCTGTCCCTTGAATAGGGTCAGTCAGGTATGCGCGAATATCCCCTGATGCGGCTGTCGCGCAGCCCAGTATTCGCCCGCCATGTAGCTGTAGTCAGTCGTGGGTGTTCCCCAGGCCTGACGATTGCCCTGGCCATCGGTCCCCATGCCGTGAAAGCCGCTGCAGCGTGCCAGCTTTCCCTTGAAGTGATAGATATTTGAAAGCTCGACATTCGGACCTGCAGGTTGATTGTGATTGCCATTCTTGTCGAGCCAGGGAATGGGATACGGGCACGAGCCGCCGTTTGAAGGCTCGCGGTTTACGGGAATGACGGGAGCACAGGTTGGCTGCAGGCCTTGGGAATGAAGTGGCACTGCCTTGAGGGAGGCCCCAACCGCGGTCGCAATCCCAAGTCCGAGCCAGCGTCGGCGCGTGAATCCAGTGGCGCAACTGTCAATTTGAGCCATGAATGCGTCCTCCTCAGGTGCCGTTAGGATTTTCGGTCCCAGAGAATCTGGAGCGACAGTCTAACCCAACTCGCGAACCGGCGTAAGATCGCGATTACGCTCATTGACCGCTGTCTGGGGCAAAATCCGGATCAACTATTGTGCCGCCGCCACTGGTTGGTTGCTGCGCAGAGCGGAATCGTCGAACTTGGAATCTGCCTGGATAATCTCGCGGAACAGATGCAAATTAGACGACATGACTACCCCCGGACTGAGATGCACATTGGGGGCGAAAGGCACTTTGTGGGTCAGGTGGTCCACCAGAAGGCGGACCGCCATCTGGCCCTGGCGATGAGGTTGCTGGTAGATGGAGGCGGTGATCGTTCCCTTTTGAAAGTATGGCGCCATCTCGGCAAACAAGTCGGTGGTGATCAACTTTACTTTTCCCGCCTGGGCGCGCGCTCCCAGGGCATGGCACACCGGAAGACAGTTCACCGTGTTCACATAGAGGCCCTCCAGAGTGGGGACACGCGACAGGAGATCGAAGGTCTTCTCGAAACTCTCGTCTTCATCTTCATGACCTTCGAGAACTGCGACGATCTTTCCTCCCGGACAGTGCCGCGGAAATTCGTCGGAAAAGCCCTGCGCCTTTTTACGGTGATCTTCGGTGCTCAGCATACCGGTAATGATCGCGACCTCGGAGCCGGGCGGAACAAACTTGCCCATCAACTCTCCCGCCAGGCGGCCATTCAAAACCGGTTCCACGCAGATCACGCTGGAACGGCGGCTCTCGGGGGCGTCGGTAGAGACGCAGACGATCCGTATGCCGCGGGCTTCCGCATCGTCAATCAGCAGCTTGAGTTCTCTGGGATTGCCTGCGGTCAGGATGATTCCGTCGACGCCGCTTTCCACCAGTTCCTTGAAGGCCTGGGCATCGCGTTCTCCCAGCACCTGTACGGGGCGGTACACGAATTGGATGCCCAGTTGGGCCACCCGCCGGGCTTCGTCTAAAACTCCGCTCCACAGCTGATCGTAGAAGAAGTGGATTTCGCGCGGCATGCAAACCCCGATGCTGGTGCCGGCCCGGGCCACGGACAAGGCGCGGGCAGCCAGATTTGGCGTATATCCGATCTGGCGCGCGATTTCGAGAATGCGCTCGCGGGTCGATGGCTTGATGCCCCCGCGCCCATGCAGGGCCCGGTCAACCGTCCCTATGGAGACGCTGGCTAGCTCGGCGATCCGGTGAATGCCGCGGTTTTCTTTCTTCAATCGCGAGTCCCGCTAACCCAACAGGCTTGTCCCATAAGTCCGTGGTCCGGCCTTTGGATCGCCTTCATCTTACGTCAGTCCGGCTTCAGGAAACCACACCAGCGGCCACGAAGGCGAGGGGGAGGGAGCCGGCTCTTCCTACCGCCCAACCACCTCCACGATTTCAGAGTCGGGCGCTGTCCAGGCCGGTGCGCCCTGGTGTTCCAGCGTGTGCGCGGCATCATTCCAATGCAGGCGAGTGAGGCGGCTGTCCCCGTGCTCGTAGGCGTAGGTCGTTCCGTCATCCTGATAGAGCGTGAACTCGGCGTCGGCGCCGGGATAAACCCGTACCCTGGCAATTTTCTGTACCTGGCTCGTGCTCTCGATCGCGTCTCCCAGGGGCAGGATCGATCCCGCCCGGACAAACAGCGGCAAGCGTTCAATGGGCGCATCCGCCTGAATGGTCTGTCCGCCGTGAAGCCGCTGGTTGGTCCAGTAGTTGTACCAGTCAGCGCCGGCGGGAAGGTAAACGGCGCGGCTGGTCGCACCCTGCTGGGTTACCGGGGCCACCAGAAACGCCGGGCCCAGCATGTATTCATCGCGCAAGTCGGCGACTTTCGGGTCCTGGGGAAAGTCCATGAACAGGGCTCGCATATAGGGTGCGCCCGTCTGGTAGGTGTCGTAGCCCAGGGAATAAATGTAGGGCATCAGCTGATAACGCAGCCTGAGATAACTCTCCAGAATCGGTTCTGCCTGCTTGCCGTAGGACCAGACTTCGTTTTAGAGACGGCTGCCGTGGGCCCGTAAAATCGGCATAAAAGCTCCATACTCTAACCAGCGG
>DASQHA010000435.1:0-5201 GCA_035632335.1 Terriglobales bacterium | reverse complement strand
TGACTCTCTGCCTTTACCGCGAAAGTCAAGATCAGCGTCAAAATCGGCGGACAAGAGTGTCCGCCCCACACGTTTTCCTGGGTTCCGTAACCGTAAAGAAATTCATTTTGCCGGGATTGACTCCTGTCGCCGGACAAGGGTACCCTTTACCCTAATGGCAGTTGCTTGCACCTCGGGGCGAGCATCCTCGGCTGGTTCCACCTCCAGACATGAGAACCGTTTGTCCGCGCCTGGGCAGAATTTTCTGCGGTTTTCGGCGTTTGCGGCCAGGCGAACCTGCATCCAATGCGCCGAGGAAGCGCCAGATACTGAATGAAGAAGAGCATTGAAATCAGCCCTCATATCGAGACTCTTTTCGGCACCCGCGACGAGAACGTGCGCCTGCTGGAAGACGGCCTGAATATCAACATCGACCTGCGATCTGACTCCGTTGAACTGGAGGGATCGGCGCGCGACGTGGCCCGGGCCGAGCAGGTCTTCGCCGATTACGACCATCTGCAGCGCTCGGGATACACCTTCAATAACGGCGACCTGGGCAGCATGTTGCGGGTGCTGCTGGCCGACCCCAAGGTCAGCCTGCGCGGCCTGGCGGAAGCGGGGCGGCAGCGCGCGTTCGGGCGCCGCACCGTGCAGCCCAAGAGCGTGAACCAGCGGCGCTACCTGGAGGCCATCGACAACCACGACATGGTTTTCGGCATTGGACCGGCGGGCACCGGCAAAACTTATCTGGCCGTGGCCATGGCGATTTCGGCGCTGCTCTCGAAACGGGTGAATCGCATCATTCTGGCGCGTCCGGCAGTGGAAGCGGGGGAACGCCTGGGATTTCTTCCCGGCACTTTACAGGACAAGATCGATCCTTATCTGCGGCCCTTGTACGACGCGCTCTACGACCTGCTGGAGCCGGAGAAAGTCGATCGCTACCTGGAGAAGAATGTGATCGAGATCGCGCCTATCGCCTTCATGCGCGGGCGCACGCTGAATGATTCGTTCGTGATCCTCGACGAGGCGCAGAACACGACTTCGGAACAGATGAAGATGTTTGTCACCCGCCTGGGCTTCAACTCCAAGGCCGTGATCACCGGCGACGTCACCCAGATTGATCTGCCCAACGCGCGGCGCAGCGGCCTGCTCGAAGCCGCGGATGTCCTCAAGAACGTCGAGGGCTTGACCTTCGCTTATTTCGACGACACCGATGTGGTGCGCCACCAGCTGGTACAGCGCATCATTCGCGCCTACGACGAGCACAAAGCGAAAGCGGCGGAGCAATTGCCCCTGCTGGATGCAAGGACGAACGGCAAGGCCAATGGGACCGAGACGGCGCCCCGGGAGAACAATGCCGCGCCCTCCGCGGAAGTAGAAACCGGCGAGTAGAGCGGGTAAGATTGAACAGGAGGGCGCCCATGGCGGCCCTCCTGTTTGCTTTTTGGTACAACACAGGGAGAAAGCGTCAACCGCGAAGGGCGCAAAGAAATCCGCAAAGCGCGCAAAGGAGGGACGTTTGGTGATTCTGCGCAAACCCGTGGCCGGATTGACCGATACTGCCCTGGCAAAATTTGTTTCGCGGGCCGGCCGCGCGAGCAAGCTCAAAGGGTCGGTCAATGTGCTGGTGACGGGCAGCGCCGAACTGCGCTCTTTGAACCGGCGCTTTCGCGCCAAGGACCAGCCCACGGACGTGCTGTCGTTTCCACCCGGGTCCTGCTTTGTGAACGGACTGGCCGGCGATATCGCGATTTCGGCGGACATCGCGAAACGGAATGCCCGCCGCTTGGGTCATTCCGCCGCCCAGGAAATCAAGATACTGGCGCTTCATGGAGTTCTTCATCTGGTGGGCTACGATCATGAACGCGACGCTGGCGCGATGGCGGGCAAAGAAGCACGATTGCGGCGGTCGCTGGGACTGCCTGACGGTCTGATTGAGAGGAATGTGAAAAAGAGCGCGAAGAGGGTGCGGGCGAAAGCCGCGGGCGGGTCGCCCGCGGGCACGCGTGCCAGACGAACCCGATAAACACGTCATGAACTATGCCATTGCAGCCGCGTTGCTCCTGTTGCTCTGCCTGCTGACTCTGGTCTCCTACGCGGACCGCGTTTATACCGAGATTGGAAAATTTCTCTCCCGCGAGTTCCAGGAAAATATTTCGATCTTCGAGCAGAAAGTCGAGCCCCGGCTGGGAGTGAGCCGGGCGCGGGCGTCGCTGTCCATGGCGGTGCTGACGCAAATGATCACCGCTGCGATTGCCCTGCTGGTGGGATTCGCGGTCTTCCGGGAGCGCGGCTGGGGCATCTATGAAATTCTCCAGGCCACGCTCAGCCTGGTCCTGATCATCATCCTGTTCAACCGGTTCCTTCCCTTTGTTTTCTTTTCGCGGACGCGGGGCGAATGGCTGGCCCGCTGCACGATCGCATTGCGCATACTGATCTACGTAGTTCTGCCCGTGACCCTGGTGCTGGGATTCTTGAAATCGGTAACGGCCCTGACCAAGGAGCACACCGACGAAACGCCGGAGACCCAGGCGGAAGCGGTTGACGCTCTGATCGAGGCCGGCCAGGAAGAAGGCATCCTGGATGAAAGCAATCGCGACCTGATCCAGTCCGTGGTGGAGTTCAGCGAGAAGACAGTCCGCGAAGCCATGAAGCCGCGGCCGGAAATCGTTGCGGTCCCCACCAACACCACGGTGGAGAAGTTTATCGAACTGCTGCGCACCAAACCCTTCTCCCGGGTACCGGTGTTCGAAGGGACCATCCACAACATCGTGGGCATCGTCTTCGCCCAGGATGTGCTGCAGGTGCCGGACACCGAGGCCCACCATCGCACCGTGGATACCATCATGCGCCGCGACGTGTACTTCGTGCCCGAGAGCAAGCTGGTCAGCGACCTGCTGCGCGACATGCAGCAGAACAATATTCGCATGGCCATTGTGGTGGATGAATACGGCGGCGTGGCCGGCCTGGTGACCATCGAAGACCTGGTGGAAGAAATCGTCGGCGAGATCCGGGACGAGCACGAGAAGCTGGAAGTGGTCCGCGAGAGCGAACACTCCTACGTTGTGCCCGGCAATATGGACGTGGACCGGCTGGTCGAAATGTTCGGAATACGGCCCGAAGGCAAAGAGTCGACGACCGTCGCCGGACTGGTGAGCGAACTGGCGGGCCGCATACCGCATCGCGGCGAAGTGATCGAAGAAGATGGGCTCCGCTTTGAAGTGCTGGATTCAACCGAACGGCGAGTGGAGCGGGTAAGAATTTCCGTCGCAAAACCGACGCAGATGAAGCTGATATAGTCAGAGCTCCTGGTAGCGCTCGGACGTTTTGCGGAGGACGGGATGCTCTCCGGAACGGCCGGAGAGACGCCGGCGCTACCAACCCCTTATGGCCTTTCACTCCGGATTCGTCTGCATTCTCGGCCGTCCCAACGCCGGCAAATCTACTCTCCTCAATGCGCTGGTCGGCGAGAAGCTGGCTATCATCAGTCCCAAGCCCCAAACCACGCGCAACCGGATTCTGGGAATCATCCATGTGCCCGGGCAGAAGGGGAAGCTGGGCGGCCAGATCGTGCTCATCGACACCCCGGGAGTCCACCGCCCGGACACTTCTCTCGGACGGAAGATGATGGCCGAGGTGCGGGAGGCAATGGTGGGCTGCGAACTGGTTCTGCTGATCGTGGATGTTACCCGCCGCTTCACCCGCGAAGACCACTTTGTGCTCGAGATGGCGAAGAAGTCCGGAACGCCCGTGTTCCTGCTGCTGAACAAGATCGACCTGCTGCGCGGCACCAAGGAAAAGCTGCTGCCCATCATCGACGACTATCGGAAGCTCCATGAGTTCCGGGAAATCATTCCCCTCTCCGCCCGCAAACGCGAAGGCCTGGATGTCCTGCTGGAAAAGGTGCTCCGGTTCCTGCCGGAAGGCCCGCGCTATTTTCCCGAAGACCAGGTCACGGACCAGCCGGTCCGCTTCATGGTGGAGGAAATCATCCGCGAACAGGTGCTGGTGGCGACGGAGGAAGAGGTCCCGTACGCGACTACGGTAATGATCGAGCAATTTGAAGAAGGAGCAAGAATAACCCGCATTGCGGCCATGATTTATTGCGAGCGCGACGGGCAGAAGGGAATCCTGGTCGGCAAAGGCGGCCAGATGCTGAAAAAGATTGGCACCGCCGCCCGGCTGCAGATCGAAAAGATGCTGGAGAAGCGGGTCTTTCTGGAGCTTTTCGTCAAGGTGCGCGAAAACTGGCGAGAGTCCCATGAATTCGTTGAGGAGCTCGATTGGCGGCGCCAGGTGGAGCGGCTGGCGGCCAGTGGAAAGCGATGAGCGGATGGCACTTGGCTGGAACAGGGCGATCCCTGTAGAATCCCCGAGCGCCCGGGCGCATCCAACAACGGTATCTCTGACTCTAAACGAAAGCAGGCCCATGACCGATAACCACGACACCCAAGAGTTCGAAAACGGCAAGTTAAAGCTGAAAGTCACGCTCGCAGCCGACCGGAATGCGGTGGATCCCGTGGTCCAGAGCGTCATGGATGTGGTGAGGCAGGTGCATTGCGACGCCGAGAAATATGACGCCATCGAATTGGCGCTGACCGAGGCGCTGGCCAATGCGGTGGTTCACGGGGCCAAGGCCGACCCCTCCAAGATCGTAGAGTGTGACGTCGTTTGCAACGAGGACCAGAGCATCTTGATTGTGGTGCGCGATCCCGGCACCGGGTTTAAGCCTGGAGAAATTCCCAACCCCCTGAAGGGTGAGAGCGTTTATTCCGATCACGGCCGTGGAATTTTTCTCATCAACCAGCTCATGGATGAAGTGAAGTTCCTCAAGAACGGCACCGAAATCCACATGATTAAGAAATAGCGCCGCCGCCCCGGCAGATTTCCTTCCGGACTACAGTCCCTCAGGATGGCGCCGAGAGTTATTTCGGCAGTGCCTCAGTTGGAACTTTCTTTGCGCGCCGCTTTTGCGGGGACGCACAATAATGACCACTCCCCATGTAATTAATGCGATGATTCCAGCAATCCGCGAAGTGGGGAAGAAGATGGCGCCTATACAGGCAACCAGAAATGAACCCCAGGCTATTGCTTCGTAGGTTTGTGCTCGCATTTTCATCTGACCCGCTTTTTGAACGGCCCGCACTTTTGGGGTTCGGCATGTAAACTGAGGCACTACCCTTATTTCTTACTCCTTGACGGCAATCCCCAGAGTTTTCATT
>DASQHA010000434.1:0-2309 GCA_035632335.1 Terriglobales bacterium | reverse complement strand
TCCGGCGCATCGGCTCCGGCCTCAAAGACATCTCCGGACGATCTGGGCTCGGTGCACGAGCGCGCTGCCTCGATGCCGCCGATTGTGCTGGGCAAGGACATTGCCGAAGACCTGGGCGCCACGCTGGGCTCGATCGTGCTGGTCACCAGTCCGCAGGGCGAGCTCACGCCTTTTGGACTGGTTCCAAAGTACAGCCGTTTTCGCGTGGTGGGGATCTTCAACTCCGGTTTTTTCGACTATGACAGTTCCTGGGCATTTGCCCGTCTTTCCGACACGCAGAATCTGGAGGGCCTGGGCGATCAGATCACCGTGCTCGAATTCAAGGTGGACGACATTTACCAGGCCGGGAAAATCTCCCAGGAAATCGAACAGGCCGCCGGCAAAGGCTACATGACCACCAACTGGATGGAGCAGAACAAGGCGCTGTTCCGCGCCCTGCGCCTGGAGCGGCTGGTCACGTTCATTACCATCGGCCTGATCGTGTTCGTGGCGGCCCTGAATATTCTGATCTCGCTCACCATGATGGTGATGGAGAAGACCCGCGACATCGCCGTGCTCATGTCCATGGGCACGCGCAAATCGCAGGTGCGGCGCCTGTTCATCACCCAGGGCCTGCTGATTGGGGTCATCGGGACGGCGATTGGGTTGCTCCTCGGTTATGGCCTGTCCTGGGCCGGAGGCCACTATCATCTACTGTCGCTGGCGCCTGAAGTCTATTCCATCGACTACGTGCCTTTTGCGCCCCGGGCGATCGATGGCGCGCTGGTGGCGCTGGTGGCTATCGGGATTTCCCTGATCGCCACGCTGTATCCTTCCTGGTCGGCGGCCCGGATTCTTCCCGCTGAGGCCCTGCGCTACGAATGACCTTCGACCGCGGTTGTGACTATGGTCATGTCGTATTTATTGAAAATTGGGCTTAAGGTCTGCTTCATAGACGCTCCCCAAGGCAGGGAGGAAGGGTTTTAGCTCCGTCTTCATGTTTTAATGATGGGTTCACTGAAGGCTGACAGCTGAGAGCTGACAGCGGCTTGAGCCGAGGAGCTGACCTTTTGCATCTAATCGGACAGGAAACGATCCTGCGCGTCGAAGGTCTGAAGAAGGTTTTTCGCTCCGGCGAGTCGGACCTGGTGCTCTTTGAAAACTTATCATTCCAGGTAGCCAGGGGAGAAATGCTGGCGATCGTGGGTGAGTCGGGCTCGGGAAAGAGTACCTTGTTGCACATCCTCGGCGCTCTTGAACGTGCTTCTGCCGGTGACGTATACTGCGCCCACTTGCGATTGAGTTCGCTTTCGGAAGATGACGCGGCCGGGTTCCGCAACCATGAGCTCGGTTTCGTCTGGCAGTTCCACTACCTGCTGCCGGAATTTACGGCACTGGAAAACGTGGCCATGCCGCTTTTGCTGAGGGGACTTCCCAAGGCCAAGGCGGAGGGAGAAGCTTCGCGATGGCTGCACGAGGTGGGTCTGGAGCAACGTTCGCATCACCGGGCGGGAGAGCTTTCCGGCGGTGAACAGCAGCGGGTGGCTCTGGCCCGGGCGCTTATCACCCAGCCCAAGCTTTTGCTGGCGGACGAGCCTACCGGAGACCTCGACAGCCGCACAGCGGACTCGGTTTTTGAATTGATTTCCCGGCTCCATCGCGACTACCAGCTGACCTCTCTCATTGCCACCCACAATTTTGCCTTTGCGCGCCGCTGCCATCGGGTGTTGCGTTTGCAGCGCGGGCGAATCGAAGAGGTGGCGCCGGAGACGCTTTCTGGCTAGACGCTTTTCGGCAGTACGACAGGAAATGACAGTAACCCGGGTGCGCGCCGAAAGGGGGGGGTGGAAGAAGCGGCGAAACGTTTGTAACGCGTTGCAAATGGGTGAAGAGAAATTTGACGCGGGTGTCTTTGGTAACGGGGCGGATGTCCTACCGGCGCTTCCGGGCCATAGACGGGTTGGCAGGTTGATTGCAATAATGGATGAGGGCGTTTGGTTTCCCAGGGTTCGGGCCGCAAGCAGAAACCTCGGTCCTCAGTAGAGCCAAGGGGGTAGGGCTTTATGTTTGAACGTTATACGGAAAAAGCGAGGCGCGTCATCTTTTTTGCGCGCTACGAAGCCAGCCAGTTCGGGTCTCCTTATATCGAGACGGAACATCTGTTACTGGGGCTTCTGCGCGAAGACAAAGCCCTGACCAATCGATTCTTGCGTTCGCACGCGTCTGTTGAATCCATCCGCAAGCAGATTGAAGGGCACACCACGGTTCGGGAGAAGGTTTCTACTTCCGTGGATCTGCCGCTCAGTCATGAATGCAAGCGCGTGCTCGCC
>DASQHA010000433.1:0-1661 GCA_035632335.1 Terriglobales bacterium | reverse complement strand
CCCCCCCCCAACCACACTTAACTCCTAGATTGCTTCGGCCTTCCGGTTGAACCGGTTCATCGCGACCGCCGGACCTTCCCGCAAAATCACGTTTACCGCTTCAGCCGCGTTGTCCAGCACTTCGTCCACCTTTTTCAGTTGCGACTTGCGAAAGGGAGTCAGCACGAACTTCACGCCATCTGCAATCTTCCGCTCCGGCGAAATTCCCAGCCGGATGCGCAGAAACTCCTGTGTGCCCAGCGCCGCAATGATCGACTTCATGCCATTGTGGCCCGCCGAACTGCCGCGCTGGCGGATGCGAATCGTCCCCAGCGGTAAATCCAGTTCGTCGTAAATCACGACCAGGTCGGTCTCCGGCCTGATCTCATGCTTGACCACCAGTTCACGAACCGCCATACCGCTCAGGTTCATGAAGGTCTCTGGTTTGGCCAGCAGGACCTGTTCGTCGCTGATCGCCGTCCGGGCCGTCAGCGCATGACACTGCCGATTTCTCACTTCCACGCCGCGATCGTTGGCGATGCGGTCGATGGTGAGAAAACCCAGGTTGTGCGGCGTGAACTGGTACTCAATTCCCGGATTGCCCAACCCGACAATCAGTTTCACGCCTGATCAATCCGCCTCGCAAAACAGACCGCGTGGGGACAGCCGCCCTCGGCTGTCCCAGTCGAGCGCAAGCTCGACAAGTTCTTCGATGCAACCTGAAACCAAAACCAAAAGTCGAGCTTTGCTCGACCAGGACAGCCGAGGGCGGCTGTCCCCACGTGGTCCGTGCCAAGTTACTTCTTTTCCTTCTTCTCGGGCTTCTCCGGCTTTTCGGGAGCAGCCTCCGCGCCCTCTTCGCCTTCGACTTCCTGCTTGCCCTTCTTGATGACCTCGGGCTCGGCGGGAGCAGCGCCGGCTTCGGCAGCAACCGCTTCCGGAGTGGCCGCCACTTCCTCCTTCACCGTGGTGATGTGGGCCACGGGCTGGTTGGCGTCGGTGACGAAATGGATCTTCTTCTCGTCGTGCGTCAGGTCCGAGACCCGCAGCACTTTGCCAAACACCAGTTCGCTCACGTCGGCTTCGATGGCGCTCGGAATGTCGCCGGGCAGGCACTCGACTTCCACTTCGCGCAGGATCTGCTCCAGGATGCCGCCCTGCTGCTTCACTCCGGCGGCTTCTCCCTTGAGCACAATGGGCACGCTGACCGTGAGCTTCTGGTCCATGGCAATGCGCTTGAGATCGATATGCAGGAGATGGCTCTTGATGGGCTCATATTGCCAGTCCACGATCATGGCCTTGGTGCGTTCGCCGCCTTCGACCGCGAGATCGAAAATGGTGTTGTGGCCGGTCGCGGAATGCAGAATGCGGGTGACCTGGCGGGGATCGAGCGTCACGGTCAAAGATTGCTTGCCGGCGCCGTAGAGCACGCCGGGAATCTTGCCGCCCATGCGCACCCGGCGCGCCACATTCTTGTTGCCCGGGGTCCGCGGTTGCGCTTCTAGAACGTTGCTTTCAGTTGCAGTTGCCATAAATTTAGCTTCCTATAAGAACAGTCTGCTGACGGACGTCTCTTCATGAATCGACTGGATCGCGCGTCCGATCAAACCAGCGATGGTCAGCACCTTGATTTTCGGTTCCTGCCGGGCGGCCTCGCTCAACGGGATGGTGTTGGTTACGAC
>DASQHA010000432.1:0-8489 GCA_035632335.1 Terriglobales bacterium | reverse complement strand
CGGAGCTCCGCTAACCGCTTATCTGGCAGCCAGCAAAAACCGGTCGAGCTGCGCTCGACAGGACAGCCGAGGGCGGCTGTCCCCACGTGGTTCGCGGCTGGCGCGAAACTGCAAAACCCGTGTCGAACTTAGTACTTTAATGAGGGTCGGTAACTTCCTGATGCTCGGGCTGTTCGGGCGCGACGTTGTGACGCACATCAGCGCCCCGCACCCAGAAGATTACGTCTTCCGCGATATTCGTGGCGTGGTCAGCAACCCGCTCCAGGTTGCGGGCCACCAGCAAAGCATCGAGGGCCTGGCGGGTCGTCTCGGGATGATCATTCATCGATTTCACGAGGACAATGAAGGCTTCGTCCTTCATGCGGTCGACTACGTTGTCCATTTCGAGGACTGCCTGCGCCAGCTCGGCCTTGCCTTCGATGAAGGATTCCAGAGCGCGACGCACCATGGCGGAAACCGCCGCGGCCATGCGGGGGATATCCACCGGAAGGTCGGCCTTGGGCAAGTCCACCATGTCCATCACGCGCTCGGCAATGTTCACTGCCTGGTCGCCTACGCGCTCCAGATCGGCATTGATCTTGGTGACGGCGAGAATGAAGCGCAGGTCGACCGCCATGGGCTGCTGCATGGCGAGAAGGTCGAACGCCATCTCGTCGATCTCGCGCTCGGTGAGGTTGATCTGGGTTTCGCCGTCGAGCACCATGCGGCAACGGGTAAGGTCGCGTTCGATATAAGCCTGGCAGGCGCGGTCCACGGCCTGCTCGGCCAGTCCGCCCATACGGAGCAAACGTGCCCGAAGTTCGTCCAGTCCTTGCAGAAAACGGGTGCGTGCCATTATCCAAACCTGCCTGTGATGTAGTCTTCCGTCCGCTTGTCGGACGGGGTGGTGAAAATCTTTTCGGTTTTATCGAACTCGATCAGCTTGCCCAGAAGAAAGAAGCCGGTGAATTCCGCGACCCGCGAGGCCTGCTGCATGTTGTGGGTCACGATCACGATGGTGAACTTTTCCTTGAGCTGGAAAATAAGTTCTTCGATCTTGCCGGTGGAAATCGGATCGAGGGCCGAGCAGGGCTCGTCCATCAAAAGTACCTGCGGTTCGACGGCGATGGCGCGGGCAATGCAGAGGCGCTGCTGCTGACCTCCGGAGAGGCTGGCCCCCGACTTCTTGCGCATGGTGTCCTTCACCTCGTCCCACAGCGCGGAGAGGGCCAGGGAGCGCTCGACGATTTCATCCAGGCGCTTGCGGTCGTGGAAACCGTTGAGGGTCAGTCCAGCCGCCACGTTGTCGTAAATCGACATGGTCGGGAAGGGGTTTGCTTTCTGGAAGACCATGCCGATGCGGCGGCGAATCTGCACCGCGGAAGTCCCGTTGTAAACATCCATTTCGCCGATGCGTACTCTTCCTGTGGCCCGCGCTTCGGGCACGGTTTCGTGCATGCGGTTCAGGCAGCGCACGAAGGTGGACTTGCCGCATCCCGATGGACCGATGACCGCGGTGGCATGGTTGGCCGCCACCGTCATGTTGATGTCGTACAAGGCCTGGGTCTTGCCGAACCAGGCATTCAGCTTGTCGACTTGGATTCCAACGCCCATAGTTTCAGTTCGCTCCCTTGAGCATACCGCGGCTGGCCACAAGTCGCACGGCGCCGACCGAAGCAACAATCAACACAATCAGGATCAACGCTCCCGCCCAGGCCTGACGGTGCCACTCATCAAAGGGCGAGATCGCGTAAGTGAAAATCTGCAGGGATAGCGCAGCCGTGGGCTGGTTCATCTTCCAATTCCAGTACTGGTTGCCGAACGCGGTAAATAGCAAGGGAGCGGTTTCACCCGCGACCCGGGCGAAAGCCAGCATCACGCCGGTGATCACGCCCGAGGTGGCGGTACGCAGGGTGATGGAGAGCGTGGTGCGCCAGCGGGAAACGCCCAGGCCGTAGGCCGCCTCGCGCACGGCTTGCGGCACCAGCAGGAGCATCTCTTCCGTGGTCCGGGTGATGGTCGGAACCATCATGATGGCCAGGGCGACCCCGCCCGCCAGGGCCGAGAAATGCCCCTGGCTCAAGACCACCAGGCCGTAGGCCACGATACCGACGATTATCGAAGGCACTCCATTGAGCACGTCCGCCGTGAAGCGAATCAGGTTGCCGATGCGGGTCCCGCGGCCATATTCGGAGAGATAGATTCCCGCGCCAATCCCCAGCGGAACTCCCATGGAGCTGGCAATCATCAGAATATAGACCGAACCGGCGATGGCATTCGCCATGCCTCCGCCGGCTTCACCCGGCGGTTTGGGAATCTGCGTCAGGAAGGCCCAGTTGATGGAGCCGATCCCCTTGTAGATGAGATAGCCGAATACCGCTCCCAGCGGCAGGAGTACCAAGACGACAGCCCCGATCGCCGCCACGGAAACCACGAAGTTCAGGCCGCGCCGCCACAAGCTGATGGGAGCGTCGGCAAAATCCGCGGGAAGCATCACAGTTTCAGGCATGGCTCCTCGCTGGGGTTCCGCGCGTGACCGTCCACACCAGGAACTGCGCCAGGATGTTGACGATGATGGTGACAATGAACAAGGCCAGACCGACCTCGACCAGGGCGCTCAGGTAAAGGTCTCCGGTAGCTTCGCTGAACTCGTTGGCGATTACGCTGGCCATGGTGTAGCCGGGGGCGAACAGGGACCTGGCAATCTCGGGACGGTTGCCAATCACCATGGTCACTGCCATGGTTTCACCCAACGCCCGGCCCAGGCCTAGAATTACGCCGCCCATGATGCCGGCGCGCGCGTTGCGCAAAACCCCGGTGCGGATCATCTCCCAGCGCGTGGCACCCAAGGCCAGAACGGCTTCGCGCTGCTGCTGCGGAACTGCGGTCATCACCTCGCGGGTGATGGAGGAAATGATGGGGACCACCATGATCGCCAGAATGATTCCCGCCGCCAGCATGCCGATGCCGTAGGGCGGTCCGTCAAACAGACCCGTCCAGCTCAGGTATTTTGCCAGCCAGGGCTGTACGTATTGCCGGAGCAGGGGCACCAGAACGAAAATCGCCCACAACCCGTAAATCACACTGGGGATCGCGGCCAGCAACTCGGTGGTGAAGGCCAAAGCTCCCCGCAGCCAGCGCGGCGACATTTCGGTGATATAAACGGCGACTCCAATGGCCAGCGGCACGGCGATGATCAATGCCAGGATGGAAGAGACGACGGTGCCGTAGACAAACGGCAGCGCCCCGTACTGGTCGTTAACCGGGTCCCATTCACTGCGGAAAAAGAACTTCAGGCCGAAGGCGTGCCATGAAAGGCCCGACTTGGTGACCAGTTCATAGACAATCAAACCGACAATGGCAAGAACGGAGAAGCCGCAGGCCAGCATGGCATAGAAAAATGCGGCATCGGCGCGCCGGCTGTCCCCGGCATGGATCAGCCCCTGCACCTCGCTTCGGGTGCCTGCCGTAACTGCCTGTTCCGAAGCGGGTTGCGGGCCTGTCAGTCGAGGCGCTCCTAAAGCTCGATTAGCCATTTCGGGCAAGGTAGCACGATCGTGTTACAGCAGTGTTAAAATCAAAGTTTGACCCTGCTTCAGGGAAGCTTCTGTCAGGGGCCCCGGAAGTCTTATTCCGCTGTCCCCGAATTCCCAGGTTCAGTCAATCGCAGTTCAGCAATCGTGATTCAATCGTATTATCTCGGACCCCAGGGTTCTTGACCGTATGCTGCTGACCCCCGAACATACACGTGCTACTTTCCGCAAACTGACGCGGCAAATGGCAAAGCTCGCCGACCGGCCGGTGCCGGAGAACGTCCATAAATTCCGCACTTCGAGCCGCAGAGTGGAAGTACTGGTTGCGGATTTAGCCAAGAGCCGTAGCGGCAACGACAAGAAACTTCTCAAGCTTCTGGGACGCCTGCGGAAAAAGGCAGGGCGAGTGCGTGACCTCGACGTGCAAAGCGCCGCTCTGCGGAGCCTGAAGATTGCGCAGGATCCCAGGCGCAAGGCGCAGCTGATGCGCACCCTGGCCGAGGAACGTGACAAACGGGAACAGAAGCTGGAGAAGTCGCTGGACAGGCAGACCGTCGCCGAAGTGCGCAAGCGCTTGAAACGGAGCGCGGCCAGCCTGGAGATTCCGGAAAACGCCGACCCTCTGAGGCGGGCCCGGCAACAGCTGAGCCAGCTGGAAGCGGATCAGGGTGCGGTAACGGAAAAAACCTTGCACCGGTTCAGAATTGCCGGAAAGCGGGCACGATATGTTGCGGAGCTTGCCGGCAAGGATCCCGAAGCCGTCCGCCTGATCGCGCTGCTGAACCATATGCAGGACGTAATCGGCGACTGGCATGACTGGGTCCAGCTGGCGGACAAAGCGGAAAAGCTGTTCGGAGGAGTCCAGGAATCCGCCCTGGTGGCCGCCCTGCGCAACATCACTCGGGCTAAGTTTCGCCAGGCGGTGAATACTCTCGCCGAAACCCGGGCCGCGCTCGCGGGAAAAAAGCCGGTTTCGCTCATGTCTGCCGGGCGCGAGCCCTCCCGGCCAGGTCCCACAGCAGCATCAGCCGTCGCCTGAAAGGGTCACGCTTTGACTGAGCGTGGGCGTCCTTGCCCGTGATTCCTGCGAGACGGGCGGGACGCCCGTCCTTCACTGGATCTTGCCTCCTACAACCTGGCAAATCCAATTGCCCCCAGACCTCATCTAATTACCGGGAGAAAACAATTCTTTGAGGTCTCGAATCGTCGTCTTTATCGCGGTCATTCAAACCGTCTTATTTTTGGCGCACTGGTTCTTGTATGAAACCTGGACGGCCTTCTGGGCCTCCCCGGACCCTTCGCGAGTTTCCGGCTTACAAATAGCCCTGGCTCTGCTATCCGTCAGCTTCGTGCTGACTTCCCTGCTGGCATGGCGTTCCTCGCATGTTCTGGTGCGGGTCCTTTACACCATTTCCGCGGTCTGGCTGGGGACCCTGAGTTTCTGTTTCATGGCGGCCTGCTTGTGCTGGGCAATCTATGGAAGCGCCCGGCTGTTCGGAATGTATCCCGACCGGCGGGAGCTGGTGGTTGCCCTCTTCGCCCTCGCCCTGCTCGCCAGTATGTACGGCGTGGTCAACGCCGCCTGGACCCGGGTGCGACGAGTCAGCGTCAAACTGGCGAATCTGCCGGAATCGTGGCGCGGACGGGTAGCGGCGCTGGTGACCGACACTCACCTGGGCCACGTGCGCGGCTCCGGATTCATGGGGCGCATTGTCACTACGCTTACCCGGCTGCGGCCTGACATCGTCTTCATTGCCGGCGATATGTATGACGGAACGGTAGCTCGCGTGCGCGAGCTGGCCCACCCGTGGGCGCGGCTGGCGGCTCCGCTGGGAGCGTTCTTCGTTCTGGGCAATCACGAGGAGTTTACCGACTCCACAAAATACCTGGACGCGGTCGAACACTCGGGAGTACGCGTCCTCAACAACGAGAAGGTGACGGTCGACGGCATGCAGATCGTGGGCGTGCATTACCGGGACTCAACCAATGACGACCATTTCCGTTCTGTCTTGCGCCAGGCTGACGTGGATCGAGATCGCGCCAGCATCCTGCTTACCCATGCCCCCGACCGGCTGAAGATAGCCGAGGAAGAGGGCTTTTCCCTGCAGCTCTCCGGCCACACTCATGGCGGACAGTTCTTTCCCTTCACCTGGATCACTTCACGCATCTACGGCAAATTCGTATACGGATTGCAGCGTTTGGGCAATCTCATCGTCTATGTCTCTTACGGAGCCGGCACCTGGGGCCCGCCCCTGCGCCTGGGCACGACGCCTGAGATTGTGCTGATCCAGTTCGACTGATGCAGGCGCGAGCGTCTGCGCTCGTGCCGCCACCGACCAGAAGGTCGAAGGATCTGGCAGGTGGCACAAAACCGGCGAGGCTCCGACTCGCCGGCACGAGCGGGGTCGCTCGCGCCTACATTGCCGCGACGGTACAATGTGCCAGCCCATGTTGATGCTGCTCGACATCTTCGCGCAGATCTTCCGCACGCTCTGGGCGCATAAACTGCGCTCCCTCCTCACCATGTTCGGTATCGCCTGGGGGGTGGGGTCGTTGCTGTTGCTGGTCGGACTGGGCGAAGGCTTTCGATCCGGCAACAAGCGCCAGATGGCGGAGTTCGGCAAAGACATCATGTTTATTTTTCCCGGGCGGGCGCCCGCTCTGGCCGGCAGCATGAACTCCGCGCGCTCCTATTTGCTCGATTACCAGGACTATCTGGATATCAGGCAGGCCCCGCACGTCCGCAATGCCTGCCCCATCATCGAGCGCGATGACGTGCGGGCGGTCAGCGAATTCGCCAACGCCAATGGCCAGATCCTGGGCACGGAGCCGCAGTTAAATGAGATCAGCTACCTCCCCGTCAAGCAGGGCCGCTGGCTCAACCGGATGGACGAAACCGAGAGGCGCAACGTGATCGTCCTCGGCGACCAGCTGACCAAGAACCTGTTTCCCGGACGCCCCGCGGTCGGTTCGGCGGTTCTGCTGAATGGGCTCAGATTCGAAGTCATCGGTGTCCTGGAACACATCGGCCGCGGCAACGACACCTGGCTGAATATTCGCAGCTACATCCCCTTTCAAGTGATGGCCACGTACTTCCCGCTCAAAGGTGAGAACCACGAGAACTCGATTTCTTACGTCAACTATCAGCCGCGGGTGACGGACGAGCACCAGCTGGCAGAGGAAGACGTCCACAAGATCGTGGCCCGCAATCATGGTTTTGACTGGAGAGACCAGAACGCTTTCGATGGCTGGGACACCATCCAATCGTCCAAGATGATGGGGACGATCTTCAACGCCATGAACATGTTTTTGGGGACGGTGGGCATGGTGACGCTGGGCCTGGGCGCGATCGGGGTGATCAACATCATGCTGGTGACGGTGAGCGAGCGGACGCGGGAGATTGGACTCCGCAAGGCTTTGGGAGCCACCAAGCACAGCATCCTGTTGCAGTTTTTCCTGGAAGGACTGATCCTCACGCTGGGCAGCGGGCTGATCGGAATGGGACTGGCCGTCATCCTGATGGCCCTGCTGGGCAACATACAGGGTGTGGGCGGATTCGATCCGCCCAAGCTTGTGCCCATGTCGGCCATTCTGGCAATCGGCAGCCTGACGCTGGCGGGAGTGGTGGCCGGTCTTTATCCCGCGCGCAAAGCGGCCATGCTGCAACCGGTGGATGCCCTCCGGCAGGAGTAGTCATGTTCCGCGATCTGCTTCAGGAAGCCTATGACGCCATGCGGCACAATCGCCGCCGCACCGCGCTCACCATGCTGGGCATGGCCTGGGGCATCGCCACCGTGGTCATGCTGCTGGCCTGGGGCAACGGTTTTGGCCAGGCCTGCGCCAACATCTTCGCCAACTTCGGCAGCAAGCTGGTGATCGTCGTGCCCAATCGTACGTCCACCGAGGCGGGTGGGCAGAAGGCGGGCCGGGCCATCCGCTTCACCCTGGAAGACGTGGACATGCTGACCACCAACCTTCCCCAGATTTCTCATATCACACCCGAAGCCAGCAAGCAGGCCAGCACGCAGTACGAGACCCGGACTTTCACCTTCAACGTCACCGGCAACTATCCTGACGTGGCTTCCATTCGCTCGCTTACGGTGGGACAAGGGCGTTTCTACAACGCGGAAGACGAGATGCAGCGCTCGCGAGTGGTGGTCATCGGGTCGGAGGCCAAGGAAAAGCTTTTCTCCGGACGCAATGCGCTGGGCGAACATATTCGCATTGACGGCCTCAGTTTCGAAGTCATCGGAGTGGTCCAACCGAAAATGCAGGAAGGAAACAGCGACATCAACCGCACCCTCTATGTTCCCTTCACCACCATGGGCGACCTGAAAGACACGCGCTACCTGGACTCCATCTGGTTCTCTTACGCCACTCCCGAGTATGAAAAGCTGGAGCAGACGGTGCGCACGCTGATGGCGACAGAAAAGAAATTCAACCAGACCGACCGCCAGGCCGTGCTTATCTTCAACCTGATGACCCAGATGCACCAGTTCGAAATCATCACCATCGGCCTGAAGATCCTGCTGGGCTTCATCGGCACGCTTACACTCGGCATCGGCGGCGTCGGCCTGATGAACATCATGCTGGTTTCGGTGACCCAACGCACCCGCGAGATCGGGGTGCAAAAGGCACTGGGAGCGCGGCGGCGCTACATTCTCCTGCAATTCCTTGCCGAAGCTCTGACCATCACCTTCATCGGTGGAGTGCTGGGAATCATCCTGGCTTACGCAGTCGCCCTGTCGGTGGGCCGGCTGACTTTATACAGCGCGTTTGCCAAAAATGGCGAGGCCGGCGATATCCGCCTGATCATCGCCCCCGGGACCCTGATCGCGGCCACCCTCATCCTCGGAGCCGTGGGCCTGGTCAGCGGCATGGTGCCAGCAATCCGCGCCTCCCGCCTGGATCCGATCGAGGCTTTGCGGCACGAGTAGCGCCAGGGGTCTAGGCTGGCGCTGACCCTTGCAAGTAGAT
>DASQHA010000431.1:0-11968 GCA_035632335.1 Terriglobales bacterium | reverse complement strand
TGCCGGCGCTCAGGGGCAGGAACCCCGAAGGATAAATATCTCCCTGGTGGGAGACGAAAACGATTCCATGGCCGTCGCGAATCTGGAAGCCCCGGTAAACCGAACTTCCCTTGATTTCCGGAGCGGTCTTACCGGAGCTGTGCATCCGGTTCAAGCCAAGGCGCCGATACGATGGCGCTTCCGTCGTCTTAACCGCAAACGGCGCTTCCGGCGCCAGGTCGAGAACCCAGTTCATGATCGTTTCCGCACGCTCGGGCGAGACTTCCTGCAATGCCCGGCCGCGTCCGACCGAGATCAGGAAGAACAGGCTCCAGCGCATTACCGGAAAAGTCTTCAGGAGTTCGTAAATCGCCGGCAAATCATCGGCGGTTTCCTGGGCCACCAGGGTATTGATTTGAATGGGCAGGCCCAGCCGTCCTGCTTCGCGGGCTATCTCTATCGTCCGGTCGAAACATCCGGGTACAGCACGTACAGCGTCGTGCCGGGCTTCAGACGATCCATCCAGGCTCAAGCCCAGGCTCTGGATGCCGTGCGACTGCAGCTGGTCAAGCACTTCGGCGGTCAGGGCCGGGGTGGCACTCGGTGTTATGGAAACCTCCAGGCCCAACGCCCGGGCATCATCGATCACCGCAAAGAGATCTTTGCGGCTGAGCGGGTCGCCTCCGGTAAGGATCAGGTGCGGCAGGGGATTGCCAAATTCGGCGATCTGGCACAGCAGGCCCAGACTCTCGATCGGGGTCAGTTCCAGCGGATGTGGACTCGGCATGGCTTCGGCGCGGCAGTGCCTGCATGCCAGCAAGCATGCCTGGGTCATTTCCCAGTACACCAGCATCGGATTCCGGGTGAAGTCGTAACGTTGCGCGTCCATGGTGAGCGCGGGCGACTTAGAAATAGCCATCTTGTTCCTCCTGACCGGCATACCCTAGTTACGACTTCGGAGGTCAGTGTGGCTGTGATCCGAATCACCCTGATCGGTGATTGGCTCCCATCGTAAGAGCTGTGAAGAAGTCTTTACCCTTTCGCCAGCCCCTTGCCGCGGGCAACTCAAAAACGAAAAGCCGGAGCAGGGTGACATCTGCTCCGGCTGCCCTGGTGCTGCTCGTGGCCGCTGCTTATGCAGTCAGAGCTTGCACGAAGTGCTCACACAGGGTGGTCTCGACGTTGTACAGCTTGTACGTGACGGGAGTGGTCAGATAGGGCTTCAGGATCTCCTCGACCTTCGGGAAGACCTCGCGCCCATACCGCTCCGCATACCCTTTTTCCGTCCAGAGGGTGACCGCGATCACCTTTTCATTCTTGATCTCCGGGAAGAAGGGCAGCAGTTCCATGAATCCGGTCTGCTTCTGCAGGATGGGCAGAACTTCGTTGCGAACTACCTTCACAAACTCCTCTTTCTTTTCAAACCTCGGGATGAATTCAATAATGCGAGCAAACATGGGAATTCTCCTTTACCGCTCAGATTGATGGGCGGCCCGGAAGCTGCTCCGTTCTTGGCAGCGGAGTATTTGGCGAGCCAGGATCATCGCCGCTACGATAGCTTCACGACCATATAAGCGCAGTGACGCCGAGCACGCGCCGCAGTGATTACCGTCACGGGCCGGGATGCATTCAGCTGGTGGGTTGCCGCAAAGTCACCGCACTTCAGCAAGTTGCGTGCGCAGTTTGTGGGTGGCGCGGAAGAGCGTGTTCTTGATGGTGCCTTCGGTTGTGTTCAGCATTCCGGCCACTGTGCGCAGCCTCATGCCGTGGTAGTGCTTGAGTTCGAAGACCATCCGTTCGCGGGGCGAGAGCCGGCCCAGGGCGCGCACGATCGTCTGCTGCAGCTCGCGTCCGGCGAAACTTCGCTCCGGACTGGCCGACGGGCTGTGATCGGGCATGCGGTCGAGCAGATCTTCCGGCTCGCCATCGGGTGACATCGTCGTATTCAAGTCCCGGCCGCGGGAACTTTTCTTGCGCAGGTGATCCAGACAGAGGTTGGTCACGATGCGATAGATCCAGGTATAGAACGAACACTCGAAACGGAAGCGCGCCAGATTGATGTACGCCCGGAGAAACGCTTCCTGGTAAATGTCCTGACCATCCTCTGGAGAACCGGTGAGGTGAACGGCCAGACGCAGCACAGCCCGATCGTACTGCCGCACCAGCTCCTCGAACGCGGCGGTATCGCCCTGCTGGGCCTGGCGAATGAGCGCGGAATCATCTACGCGGATCGGCGTGCCGGCGGCCTGCTTAACCGGACTCGGCACCGGGCGGTCCAGGTATGGCGTCACGCGAATTTTGCCGCTCTCAGACATGCTCATATCGGTTTTACCCAACGAACTTGTAACCCGTGCCATGCACGGTCAGGATGAAGCGAGGCTCGTCCGGCTTCGGCTCAACCTTCTGGCGCAAACGAACGATGTGCGCGTCCACGGTGCGCGTGGTGGGGAAGCGGTCATAGCCCCACACGTCCTCCAGCAGCCGGTCGCGGCTCAGGGTCTCGCCGGGATGGCACAGAAAATATTTCAGCAGCTCGAACTCCTTGGAAGAAAAATCCATCTCCTTGCCGCTGCGTGAAACCTGGCAACTCTTCAGGTTGACTTCGACCTCGCCGAATGAATACCGCTCTTGTTCCTTGGGGACCGTCTTGGCGCGGCGCAGCACCGCTTTGACCCGGGCCAGCAGCTCGCGGATGGAAAACGGCTTGGTCACGTAGTCATCCGCGCCCAGTTCGAGTCCGACCACTTTGTCCACTTCCTGGCCGCGTGCCGTAAGCATGATGATCGGCACCGACGGCCGCTTGGCTTTGAGCTGCTTGCACACGTCGAGCCCGCTCATGCGCGGCATCATCACGTCGAGGATGACCAGGTCCGGGGCCTCCTTCAACGCGCGTTCCAGGCCGGCCACGCCATCCGGAGCCGTGATGACGTCGTAGCCCTCGAATTCGAAGTTGTCGCGCAAGCCCGCCACCATGTTGGGTTCGTCTTCGACAATCAGGATTCTGGTCATGTCGTAAACCTTGCGTAAGCTGCCGTCGAGCTTCGCTCGACTGGACAGCCGAGGGCGGCTGTCCCCACGTGGTCCCCGCTAAGCCGTCGCTGCCGTGCCGTTGTGAAGCGCCGGCTTGACCGGCAACACAATCGTAAATTTGCTGCCCTGTCCGGGCGCGCTATCCACCGAGACTTCGCCTCCGTGGGCCTGCACAATGTGGCGCACCAGGGAAAGGCCCAGGCCGCTGCCTTTGGTGTTGTGCACCAGCGGGTCCCCCACGCGATAAAACTTTTCGAAAATCTTCTGCTGCTCCTGATGCGGGATGCCAATCCCCTGGTCCACCACTTCCAGTTTCACCGAGCCGTTGTCGCGATACAGGTTTACGCCGATATACTTCCGGTCCTGCGAATACTTGAGTGCGTTGTTCACCAGGTTCAGTAACGACCGCGCCATGGCCTCGCGGTCCACCCGCATGGGCGGCACGTCGTCGATCTTTTCTTCAAACTGGAAACCGCTCTGCTCCAACTGGTAGCGATAGGAGTCGAGCGTGTTGTGCACCAGTTCGCTCATGTCGGTTTCGCGGAAGTCGTATTCCTTGCGTCCCGCCTCGATGCGGGAAAAATCCAGGATGTTGTTGATCAGCGCGGTCAGGCGTTCGCTCTCTTTACGGATGATGCGGTAGTACTCCTGATATTTTTCCGGACTGGTGAGCCGCCCCATCTCCAGGGTTTCGGCGTACAGGCGGATCAGCGAGAGCGGCGTGCGCAACTCGTGCGAAACGTTCGAAACGAAATCGGACTTCAGCCGCGCCAGGGCCATCTCCTTGGTGACGTTGCGATAGGTCAGCGCAATTCCGCCCGCCAGCACCAGTGAAAGACCCGCCAAAGTAAGGAAGCTGATGCGCGCGAAACGCTCGCCGATGGCGGCCAGCGTAGTTCCCCGCAGCTTGATGGCCAGGGTCAATCCCGGGAAGGCGCCCTCCAGGTTTCTCTCCTCTTCGGGCGCGCCGCCATCCCAGCCGCTGGATTGAGCCAGCGCCGTTGATTCATATTTCCCCCGCAGCATCATGACCGCATGGTTCTTGTCGGTCTGCGCGTCGCTAACGTTACGGGTAATCACGTCACCCAGCATCTCCGGAAAGAAATGCTCGCGCAGGTAGTCGGAGTCGAGCGCCACACCCCCGATCGCGAGCGATCCCGTCTTCGGGTCCTTAATCAAAAACAGCGCATCCGACTGATAAACCTTCTTCTCCCCTCGCGGCACCCATTCGCCATCAAAGAGATAACGCGACCCTTTTTTTTCGTTGCGCTCGAGCTTATCGCTAAGGTCCTTGAAGTCTATCTTCAGCCAGCCGTCAAACATCTTGCTCAGGTAGTCGGCCTCTTCGCGAAATCCGGCATCCTTGGCCAGCCGGTCAGATTGAGAACGAAACACCATTCCGGTTTCCGGGGAGTAAATGAAAATGTGCGCGGCGTAGGGATAAGCGGCCAGGGTCTTGTCGAGGCTGGGCCCGCACGCCTCGCTGGGCGTGGGCAGATCGGCTCTTACGTCGTCCACCAGTTCGTAGGCTTTGTGGTTGATCTGTTTCTCGGAAATCGCCAGCACCTGGCTGAAGTCGCGCTGGATGGCGGCTTCCACGGCACGATCGCGCTGAATGTGCAACACGTGCCAGGCGCTCACCAGCACCAGCGCTGCGGCGGGCAATATGACCGCCAGCTCCAGGGTCAGGAGCAATCGGGTCTTTTCGTTCCGCCGGTTCGTTTTCATCTTGAAGGTTCCAGATCCGGGGCCAGGGTGCTGTCGGCCCACAACCAACATAGTCAAATGGGCCATGGCCGGTGTCAATCGGGGGTAAAAATACGTAAAAAGTTGTGAACTGGTTGATCAGGAGGGTTCAAGCAAAAGCGGCCACGGATCTGCGCGGATTTCCACGGATAAGAAGAAAAGAAAGAAAAGAAAAAGATCTTGATCCGTGAAGATCAGTGAAGATCCGTGGCCGGTTCAGGGGTTCTTCTACGGCAATCTGAAATCGACCGTCACGAAGGTCTCCGCCTCGACCGCGCGGCCGTTGACCAGGTACGGCTGGTAGCGCCACTGCTTCACCGCCCGATAGGCAGCCTGGCCGAGGAGCAATGAGCCGCGCACCAGCTTGAGGTCCTGAATAGTGCCGTCCCGGCCGATCCACGCCTCGAGCACGACCGGTCCCTGCAAGCGCGCCTTGACCGCCTGTTCGGGATAGCTGGGCAGAACCTTCTGCAGCAGCAAGCGCCGGGAAAGGTCTTCAGAGAGCGATACCGGCTCGAGGGCTGCAAGCAGGGATGGCGTGATCCGTTCCGCCACGCTGCGCATGCTGGCGCTCTGCACCTGCATCTTCAGGCTCTCCGGGATCCGGACCGCGTTTGCCTCCGCTGCCGCTTGTCGGCTCGGGGCCTGATTTTCAGCGTGGTCCGCCGGCGCCGACTCGGCGCTGGTCTCTTTTTGAAACGGATCCCTTACCGGAGTGATTGTGACCCGCGAAACCGCCCGTCCGGAACGGGCAAAGCGGGGGCCGTCGTGCTGGGCCACTTGAACCGCAGCCGCCGGAGTTCCGTCTCGGTTGGGGCGCCGCAGCCAACCTTCGGTTCGCTCCAATACCCGCCCGCAGATCTGGACCACCGAATTCGTCGTGCCCTGTCCCCTAAGGGGCTCGCTGAATACATATCCCACGGAAAGAAACGCGACCGCGATTGCCAGCCCGGGCAGGGCCCGGCTTCGCTTCTTTTTCTTTAGGATCGCGGACGATGAAAAACTGGGCTCGGGCGAATGGAACAAAGTCTGCACCCGCGATCGATACAGCAGGTCGTCGTCAAAAATCGATTCGGCGGCCACTACGGCTGGAGCGGCTTCCACGCGGCGGAGGGGAGGAGGGGAGGGCCAGGCACGAAGGCGGGGCAACGAAGCGAAAGCTCTGTTTTCCCAATCCTCGTTCGCGGAACTCGAGTTTTTTGAACTTTGATTGTCAGGAGCGGGGCTCTTCGGCTCAGCCACTGCCTGCGTTGCCGTCGCATTCGCCGGGGACGGGCTCATCCGGGGCAGCCATGACTTCATTTGCAGAAGAAATGAATCGCAGCTGAGCAACGCATACTTGATCTCATCTGGAACCAGCGGCCGGCTCAAGACCAGGTCTGCGCCCGCTTCCCGGGCAGCGGCGGCGCCTTCAGCGTCGGCGATCGCCAGGGTAAAGGCGGAGTGGTTGGCCTTCAGTTCGCGCACCGTCTTCAGCAGGAAAATGGCTTCCAGGCCTTCGTGCCAGTCGGAGACAACCACGTCGAAACTGCGGCCGGTGATTTTTTCCACCGCACTGAAGATTTCCGGACAAGTCTCAACTTCAAATTCGAGATCTCTGAAAGCGTGACTCAGGGCGCGTGAGGCCTCCTCATCGGAGGAGAACAGCAGAGAGTGTGGCCACATAGTATTGAGACTAGTTTGGCCGGGGTGAAGCAACAAGGTTACGAAGTGCCCGCCAGGAGGCCGCTGCCGGCCACGTAACTGCGAAGATGGTTACCTGTCCCTAAGGACAAGTGCACACGGTAACGCGAGGCGCCAGAAGTCCACGGGGCGCGCCGGGGCGGGTAAAAGCGGGCAAAAGCGGGGCAAAACTCTTAACTGGAAAGGCTTTCGCAGGGCCTGCGCGGCCGCACTGCCCCTCGCAAACTATTCCTTCTGGAACTGTCGCGCCACTGATTCCGGCAAGTCTTCTTCCAGCTTGGCGGCCAGCCACTGCTGCAGCAGGGATTTCTGTTCCGAGGGAATCATCAGCGAACGCAGCCCGGCGCGGCCTTTTTCGTCGTACCAGCAAACTTCCGACTCGATTTTGAAGGGCAGCAGCTCGCCGGGCAGCGTAAACAGAACTCTGACCTGCGTTCCGGGTTTCAACGCGGGCGATTCCGCCAGGGCCATTCCGCCTTCACTGATGTTCACCAGGTGACAATTCATCTCCTCGCCGTGGGCCTGCACAGCGGCTGGAATTTCGATGGGACAACGAAACGAACGCCGGCGCTCACGCACAATCAATCCGAAAGCGGCTTTCAAGGTGCGCCCGACCGAACTGGTGGAAAGCGGCTTTTCAATCAGGAAGTTTGGCTGGATTTCGAATTTTGGCGGTATCGCGGGATCCGTAATCGCAAAGGTTACTGCCGTACGATTGGATGGCGAAATGCGGATTTGTGCCAGCATTTCCGCGGCCTGGGCCAGCCCGAAGTCGACAATCACTGCTTCGAATTTCTTGCGGTTAAGCAGGCGAAGAGCGCTGCTGACATCGGCGCAAACTTCGGTTGCGATGGCCAGTTGCTGCGTCCCCTCGGCCAGATGCTGGATGATGGCGGAGTCGTCACACACCAGAAGCACGCGACCCATCGAAGCGCTAGTGCCCGGAGAACTCATCCGCCCAGTCCTTCCCGCTGTTATCCCGACCCGCAGGCAGATTGTCCCCTGAAATGAGACATTTGCGGATTAAAATGCACTTCGTCGGAAAACCGGAATTGCAGAGATAGGCGGTCGTAAAGCCGGAACTGCGGTAACTTGCCTCGACCCAGGCTGGCGGATGGGGAACTTCGCGGACTTTGCCGACTTTACGGGACCGCGAAGAACGCAATGGAGCCGGGAGCGGTTGAGGCCGAGAATCTCTGCCCGATCAGTCAACCACTATCCTCTTCGGTATCGGCCGGCTCTGAGCTTCGGGTCGGAAGTCGGGAGTTCGCAGGGTGGTGAGGGGATGCCCCTGACGATCAAAGCGGGTGGTGTAGTCTTCCGCAACGTAGCCATCGCCTGATTTGGGCGCCTGAGGCGGGTGGGTCGAGGCTGTCGGCTCAATCGATCCCTGAGGCGCGGGCTCGGTCGCGGCCACTTCGGCCTTCGAAGGAAGGATCGAGGCGCGCCCGTCGAGCAAAACCAGGGCGAGAACCAGCAATAGCGCGGCCACCGCCGCCGGCTGCCAGAACCACCTGTAGTGTCGACCGTTCGCCGAGCGAATTCGGTCGGCCAGACCAGTTCGCTTTGACAAGAGGGTAGCGGCTTGACCGGGCGCCGTGCCGGTAAAAGGAACCGGCAAGACAGGCACGCCTGGTTTGCGATGGCTCGCCGGCTCCTTTTCTCTTCCCGCCGTCAAAAGCTGTGAAGCCAGGCTCGCCGTCTGCGGCGCGGTCGCAAGCACTCGCGACCCGGCCTGGCTGGGGACAAAGCCGAGATCGTTGTCCGCACGCGCCACCGCGGGCACCGTAGGAATTAGCCCAGAGCCGGCTGCGCTTTGCCCAACCGTGGATTCACGCAACTCCGCCGCCTTGATGCTCTTCCATACCGCGGCTTCGGTTCCGAGCTGTCGCCGGATATCGGGCAGCGGAGGTATGGCTTGAGAATGCAGGCCTTGAGCGCCCGCCCTTCCCTGGGCCGCCGCCAGCCCGGGAACGCGCAGGCCGGCCAGAACCGCCTCCGAGGTCATCACAAGTATGCATTCGTCAGCGGTGATCTCGCCGGGCCCGAATGATTTGACGTGTGAACCCGATGATTCCAAAGCCTGCGCCAATTCCGTCGAAAGAGGTCGAATTCGAGTGATATAGATAAGGGAGGGCATGGGAATAATCTTTAAGGGCCGGTTCCATTTGCCAGCCGCAGCGCCGGCCCCGCGGCGCGACCGGTTCAAATACAGATTCGCAAAAACCGCCGCCAAATTCCGCGACTCGCCCAGTGTACAAAATTTTGCGAAAACATTTGTATTCGAGAGCTGTGACTTTCGCGGAAAAACGAGAATCTTTTGAGCCTCGCCGATCAATAAAGGTTGTACGCAGGTCGGGCGTCGGACTTCGGACTTCGGACTTCGGACTTCGGACAATCGGACCCCGGACTCCAGACCTTGGGTGCAGGCTTTGATTGGGACGAGTCCCTTCAAGTCTGCGTCAGACCGGCTCAGAAAGCCGAGGGCTGAGGCCCAAGGGCCCGAAGCCCGAGGTCTAAAGTCCGGGGTCTAAAGTCCCGGGTCCAAAGTCCGAGGTCCGGGGTCAGAGGTCCGGGGTCCGAAGTCCGAAGTCAGAGCTCCGAGGTCTGCTTCCCGGCGTTCAGCGCTACCTTTTGCCGTCCATCCTGGCCAAAATTTGAGGGATCAAGCCAGCGCTCGAAATTCGCCTTTCGGTCCGGCCATTCGGAATCAAGCATGGAGAACCATGCGGTATCCCGATTTCTCCCCTTGACGATCATGTGCTGCCGGAAAATCCCTTCGAACGTGAAGCCAAAGCGCAGCGCCGCTCGTCGCGAAGGCGCGTTGAGAGCATTGCACTTCCACTCGTAGCGGCGGTAACCCAGGTCTTCGAAGACGTGCCGCGCCATGAGGTACATGGCTTCAGTCGCCGACGTGGTTTGTTGCAGGCGCGGGGTGTACAGGATATTGCCGACTTCAATCACCCGATGGGTGGGCTCGATTCGCAGATAGGAGGCGTATCCCACCGCGCTTCCCGAAGCCTTGTCCAAAATCGCGAAGAACAGAGGATCTTCCGAGGCCGTGATGCGTTGCAGATGGAGGTCGAAGGCGGCACGGTCAGCAAACGGTCCTTCGAACAGGTATTGCCACAACCGGTCTCCGCCCTCGCCACTTATTCCTTCAAAAAGCGCGTCGCCGTGAGAACGGGGATCGAGGGGCGCCAGCGCAGCCACCCGGCCTGACAGCGTGGTCCGCCCCGGGCGCCTGGCCGGGGAACCATCGACCCGCGGGCCTATTGGCAGTGCCACCTCGAACTTCGCTCGGTCAGATAAGGCGTCTTTCATGTTGAGGCTCGTCCTTCTCGGCGCATTTGATCTTTCGCATTTGGTCGTTCATCATTCAATCCGGCCGGCGACCGCGCTGGTTATCTGACACTATAGTGCACCATTTCGAAGATTTTCCGCTGACTTCACGACGCCGTTGTGAAGGGATGGTTTCGAATGGGGCCGCCACCGCTCCTGCCTGAGGCGCGTTTGCCGGCCTCTAGCTCCTGGGGCAGCGGCTCAGTTTGAAATCCCTCCTCTTACCAAGGCGTCATCCTGAACGGCCTTCAGGCCGTGAAGGATATGGCGTGAAGCAGATAAGCCCCGCTGCCTTCGGTGCCGTTACGCGCAAGATCCTTCGACATCGCTCAGGGCAGACTCTTCGGGACTAAGTCCCTCACGCTGACGCCACTTCGGGATTTCAGCCACTACCCACGACGCCGTCCCTACGGGTGTGCGGTGGCTTTACAAACTTTTACGATCGAGCTCACAACCAATTCCTGCGTCCCGGCGTTCTCACCAGTGCGGAGTGAATCGCTTCGCGGCAGGTCAATCATCCGGCGTTTCATCCCGCCGGTGTCTCGGAAAAAGGCCCTACAGTGAAAATTGGTTTCAACCGTCTTGCGACTTTGACGGCGATCGCCGTCCTGGCATTCGGCGCCGCATCCGTACAATCCGCGGGCCAGGCTCAGGCGAACAACCGTCCAGTGGCCGCCAGCCCTCCTGACGAGCCGGTGACCACCATGTCGGTCCAGGTCAAGGTGGTGAACGTGCTGGCCACTGTACGGGACAAGCATGGAAAGATCGCGAACGGCCTGACCAAAGATGATTTCAGCCTGACCGAAGACGGGCGGCCGCAAACTCTGAAATACTTCGCCCGCGATACCGATCTCCCTCTCACGCTCGGCCTGCTGGTGGACACCAGCATGAGCCAAAGGCGGGTACTGAACGAAGAACGGGACGCCAGTGAGAGCTTTCTGGCCCAGGTTCTGCGCGAAGACAAGGACAAAGCTTTTGTCATCCACTTCGATCGCGAGGTGGAGCTGTCACAAGACCTGACCTCATCGCATGAACAATTGCGGACCGCTCTCGAGTCTCTGCAGACTCCGCAGTTCACCCGCACCAGTGGCGGCGGAGGCGGAAGCAACGACCCTGGATCCGGCAGGGGACGTGGTTCCGGCCGTCATGGCGGCGGCACTCTTCTCTACGACGCGGTCTTCCTGGCCTCGGACGAACTGATGAAGAAGCAGCCCGGCCGGAAGGCCGTGATCGTGCTTTCGGACGGCGTGGACATGGGCAGCAGGGAAAGTCTTGAGGCTGCGATTGAGTCGGCCCAGCGGGCCAACACCATCGTCTATTCCATTCTGTTCAAGGATGACGAAGCCTACGGAAACGGCGGAGGGTTTGGCAGGACCGGCATCAGTATCCCCGGAATGGGAGTGCCCGGCATGGGCCGCGGCGGGATGGGAGGGCCGGGAGGGCGCGGCGGGAGGCGCTACCCGGAAGAACACGCCGACGGCAAAAAAATCCTGGAGCGCATCTCCAGGGAGACCGGCGGACGCATGTTTGAGGTATCCAAAAAGGAGCCGGTCAACCAGATTTATTCTCAGATTCAGGAGGAGTTGCGCAATCAATACAGCCTGGGCTACACGCCGAATCCCGTCGAGCCGGGATATCACAAGATCCAGGTTACCGCGTCCCGGAAAGACCTCATCGTCCAAGCCCGCGACGGATATTACGGAGATAAATAGACCGGCCCCGCGGGCACACGTCAGTTACAGCCAGAACGTCGTAAATGGAGGACGGGCGTCCTCGCCCGTCGGGCAACGGCCCGTGCATGACGGGCGGGACGCCCGTTCCTCCATAGGCATGAGCGCACCGCGCTAGATCCTTCGCAAGCTCAGGATGACCCCATCATGAGAAGCAAAGATCAACTCCCCACTAGCAATTAAATCTATATATCCGCCTGTGGCTGCCAGGGAACCACCTTCTGGTTCTGTTCCCGCTGTATTTCCTGTTCCCGGTCCTTGAGCTCGCGCTCCACCTCGCGCATCTCTTGCTTCAGCTCTTCCTGGTGCTCGCGTAACTCCTGCGCGGCTTTCTCAATCTCTGGCTTTACTCTCTGGACTTCGCGGACCGCAAGCTCGATTTCGGGCTTCACCCGAGCCATCTCAGACCTTACGCCGCTCAGGTCAATCACAGTTTCAGCGTCGGCGTCCGGGACCTC
>DASQHA010000430.1:0-30041 GCA_035632335.1 Terriglobales bacterium | reverse complement strand
CCGCCCAGGCCGGTGCGACGACCCGGCGCCACGCGGCCGGTGCCCGCCCCATCGCTTGCGCTCTCTTCCAACGGGTCCATCGATCCAATTTTGACTGTGTCCAGCAGATCGCTGACTTTGCGCTCGTAAGCTGGGATCATGCCTTTCAAGACCGCCCCGCGGGCACGCGGTCCACGCGAGATCAACACCTGTTCGTAAATCGCCGGCGCCGCGCCAACTATATGAGGCAGCTTCGACAACCGCTCCATGAACGGACGCCAGTCCTTGATGCCGTCGCTCTCGATGCGCAAAAGATTGATATGTGAAGTCGAGCCCAGCAGCCGGTTCTGCAAGTCCTGACGGAATCCGTTATTGATGGCGAGCGCCACCACCAGCGAAGCCACCCCTGCAGCGACTCCGGCAATCGAAATCCCGGTGATCACGCCAATCACGGCCTGGCGGCGCTTGGCGCGCAGGTAGCGAGTCGCGATGAAAAATTCGAAGCGCATGAAAGAAGCAGTCAGCTTTCAGCCGTCAGCTCTCAGCTGATTCGATTATAGCCACGCCTTTGGTCGAACTTCAGCGGGTCCATATCCTGGGTACGACTGCTGGTACGGTTCGCCGGTATTCGCGGTATTCTTCGCCAAACCGCTGCTCCAGTTCCCGATCTTCCAATCTGATCATGACAGCGCCGGTGACCAGTGCGAACGCGGTCAGAACATAGCAGACCACCAGTCCGGTCCCCAGGCTCCAGGCCAGCATCTCACACAAATGTCCCACATACACTGGATGGCGGACCCAGGCGCGTATGCCCGATGTTGCCAGGCGCTGCTCTGCATGCCCGGAGGCGAGCTCGGGCAGGCCTCCGAGTTGTGCGGCGCTGAACCCGGCTCCAGCGCGCCTGTAAACCCACAACCCCACGAGGAAAAGAAGCACTGCGGGGAGCCATGTCCACGCTGCGGTGTAGAACGTCCGGTCTCGCCACGAAACCGTGGTCGCGCCCGCAACCATCCACATCGCGATCCAGAGCGGTATCAGGATGCGATACGGGGAACGCTTCCGCGAGCGCCAGTAGCCGGCGCGCGGGTGGATGATCAACCAGAATAACGGAATGGTGGCATAAACGACACATGCCAGCCAGGCGAACGAGCGGACCGTGCGCAGAAATATCAGCACTTTGCGAATTATAGTGGCGCACTCGCGCCGGCGATTGCGGTCGCAGTGGCACCTGCGGCCGGATTGGTTTTATGGCAAAGTAGATGAGGATGGCCGAATCTCTCGACCCCAATCTTCCTGCAACCAGGCTTGCCGAACAAAAGGCTCCCGCATCCCGACTCCTTGCTGGCCGCGTCGCATTCACTTATCCCGACTTCACCATTTACCAGGCGGCGCGCTTCTTCATCGTGGCCGCGCTCGAGATGCAGTCGGTCGCCGTGGGCTGGCAGATGTATGAGATCACCCGTCGGCCGCTCGATCTCGGATTGATCGGCCTGGCCCAGTTTCTGCCGGGCATGCTGCTGTTCCTGGTCTCGGGACATGTCGCCGACCGCTTCGACCGCCGCAAAGTCGTCACCCTGTGCTATTGCGGCTTCGCCGTGTCTTCAGGACTGCTGTGGGCTATCGCCTGGCGCGGCAGCCATTCCGTGCGCTGGATCTACGCGGTGGTGGTGCTGATCGGCGTGGTGCGCGCTTTTAATGGTCCGGTCAGCCGGGCGCTTCTTCCGCAACTGGTTCCGGAGGAGCATTTCCCGAACGCCGTGGCTTGGAATGCCAGCATCTTCCAAGCGGCCACCATCCTGGGGCCATCGGTTGGCGGGTTTCTGTACGCCCTTTCTCGCGGGCCGGCGGTGGTGTATGCGACCGCCGTGGTCACCAGCCTGGCGGCGGTATTCTCCACCCTTCGCATCACGCTCCAGACCCAGGCGCGGGCGCGTGAGCCGGTCACCTGGAGCACGGTCCTGGCCGGCTTCCACTACATCTGGAGCCACAAGCTGGTCCTGGGCTCGATCTCGCTGGACATGTTTGCGGTTTTGCTGGGAGGCGCGGTGGCGTTGCTGCCGGTCTTTGCCAGCGAAATTCTCAGGACCGGCCCCTGGGGTCTGGGCCTGCTGCGGAGCGCTCCCGGCATCGGAGCGGCCGCTATGGCGATCCTGGTGGCCCACCGTCCTCTGCGCCGCCGCGCCGGGCTCACCATGCTGTGGTGCGTGGCCGGATTCGGAGTATGCACGATTATTTTCGGCCTCTCGCGCAGCCTCGCGATCTCTCTGCTGGCATTGTTTCTGCTGGGAGCTTCGGACATGATCAGCGTGATCATCCGCTCCATCCTAGTTCAGCTGGCGACGCCCGACGAAATGCGCGGCCGGGTAAATGCCGTCGACATGATTTTCATCGGAGTCTCAAACGAGCTAGGAGAGTTTGAGTCCGGATTGACCGCGCACTGGTTCGGCACGGTGCCCGCCGTGGTCCTGGGAGGAATAGGAACGCTGGTAGTAATAGGAATATGGGCCTGGGCCTTCCCAGAACTGAGGAACGCCGACCAGATCACAAACTAAGAACCGGAAACCAAGAACCGGGAACAGGCATTATTAAAGATCAGTTCTCGGTTTTCAGTTTCGAGAGGGAGGATGGATCCTTGAGTTATTTGCCCCGAAGCACGGTCTTCGCCGAACTCATGTTGTCAAAGCGGTCATACACCCGCACCACGACAACATGCTCGGCGGACATCGCTCCAGCCGAAGGCAGCGTTACCCGAAAGTCATAACTGACGGATCTTGAATCCGCCAGTTGCCCCACCGGTTCCACATACTGCCAGTCGGCTGCGTCCACGGAATATTCGGCCCGCTTGATGTTTGAAAATCCATCCGTGGCGCGGAAGCTCACGTGAATTTGCCCGCCTTCCGTCGATGCCTTGAGGTCTTCGATTCGCGGCGGTGTGGTGTCCACTTCGAAGCGGGCACTGTCCCGGGTTGAAGTTAGCGCCTGGCCCGGAGAATGCGACGGCGCATCCGAGGCCCGCACCTCGACGGTGTAGCCGCCGTCGGGAAGCAGCGAGGCATCGAAGGAATAAAACTTGTCGGTCAGATTGTCTTTCAGCAGCAGCCAGCGGGTTTCGCCGTCGCCGCGGTAGTAGACCGAGTAGACCATCTGGTCGTCGTTGTCGTCGTGGACCGTCCACTTCACGCCGATGGAATCGGAGTCGCGAGTGCTGGGTGGCGGCGCATCGAAATGCAGCGGCGGAACGCCGCCCGCTGTCCCGCTGCTGTCCGGAGCCGCCACCGCCTTGGGCAGCGGCTGGTAACGCACCCCCACCTGTACGCTGACATCGTCAAAATCGGGAGCGACGTTCTTCGGCAGGTAGTTCAGCAGCACGCTGTCCACGCTGGGCGCAGGATTACCGGCATGCAGCACCGCCTTCCACTGCACGAAGCGCGCCGACGGGACATTCAATACCGGGTCTTTCTGCAGGTCGACCCGCGTCCACGGACTCCAGTTGCGGTCGGGATTGTCCACATTCCCGCTGCGGGCAAAAAGCTCGACCTGGCCCGTGCCCCGCAACTCCGCGCGTCCCCATCGGGAAAAGACCTTGCCGTCGAACACATCGCTTTCATAACTGCCTTCAGCTTCCGGAGACCCGCCCAGCAGAAACACCTTGCCGAGATTGCTGGTGGAAACATAGAGTCCGCCGCCCGGGGCTTCGGCGAACGCGGTGACCTGGGTGGCGCTGGCCTTGAGCAGATCGACGAAGCGGTCTTCGCCGGTAATGGCAAAAATATGGCCGCGATTCCCCGTCCCAGCCAGCAGGCGCCCCGCGGGATCGAATGCCAGGGCGTACACCAGGTCGTCACGCGAGGCCCAAACCCGGCTGGGAGACCCGTCGGTTGCGATACGGTAAATTTCTGAACCACCGCTGGCTCCGGCGCCGGGCAGCGGGATGCTGCTCACCAGAGCGGACGGGCTGGGGCTCACATTCAGCACCATCATGCCGGGTTGCGCCGCGCCGCTCGCAGGCGTGGTGCCAGGCGTTGTTACCGGCGAGGGAAAGATCGACGGAGTGACGCCCGGCCGTTTCTCTCCAACCCCGGCGGCGTAAATGTTTCCCGCCTTGTCGATGGCCAGTGCCGTGATTTCTTTCTTCGGCGCACTGTAGAGCACGAAACTCTCGCCGCTGGGTTTTATCTGGTAGACCAGCCCGCTGCCATCCGAGCCGGCGATCAGATTGCCTTTGGCGTCCACGGCCAACACCCGAATGTGAGCTTCGTCGCTTTTGAAGAAGACGGAGTGCTCCCCCTTCGGGGTTACGCGATAAATTTCACCTTGGTCGCCGGTCGCGACATACAGGTTGCCTGAATTGTCGAAAACCAGGTCCCAAATGTATTTCGTGCGCGGATCGAAGAATACCGACGCCGAGAAATCGCCGGCCGCTTTGCCCTTCTCCGATTCCGTTTTTCCCTTCGCCTCCGCAACGCCCGCCGGCCAATCGATGCGATACACCTTGCCGTCGGGATTGGTCGCAGCGTAGAGAACTCCGTTCTTGTCCAACGCCAGCGCCTGCACCTGCAACTCCTGGGGCTCGAAGATGACGGAAGACTGTCCCTGCGGAGTGATGCGGTATACCCGCGCGGGTGCGCCCGCGGCAGCATAAAGATTTCCGCTCGAGTCGGCGGCGATCGACCAGATATAAGTGGACGGAGTGGTGGAGATCGCCTTGAATGCCGGCGCCAGTTCCAGGCCACCCATGCTGCGAATCGCCACTCCCGTTGCCGATCCTTTACTCAGGTCTTCAAACTTCGATTGTTCCCAGGTGCGGGTGCCTTCGCCGGATGCCAGGTGAACCGTAACTAAAATTGAGAGTAAAACCAGGAAGAATTGTTTACGCGGAAGGATTGCCAATGGGTTACCTCATCGCCGATATATGAGCGGAAGAATTCAGACTATCACGTGTGTGGGGCGGACACTCTTGTCCGCCGCCTTTGAAGTTGGGGTTGGGTATGAGCGCCCAGCCGCCGTGCCGGGAAGGACTATGGCGTGAATGGAGTTCGCAATGATCGAGTCCCAGGCAAAGGCGGCGGACAAGAGTGTCCGCCCCACATCGGTTATTTGATGGTAATGGTCAGCACCTGCGCGCCCGCGACCACGTAGTCCAGCGGCTCGGAGGCAGCTTCGTTCACCGAAGACTCGCCCTGCACGATCATTTCCTGGGTACCGCGCATGCTGTCCATCACATTCATGATCGAAAGCGGCAGCGTGGGCATGACCTTGTCGGCCACCATGGCTTCCGGATCGGCCTCCAGCAACGACACGTAGACGCGATTGTTGACGTGCTGCTTGTTCAGCAGCGCGATGGTCGAAGCCAGGTCCATCTTGCGCCCCAGCAGCGGGCTGGCGCGGCGAACCCGGTCCAGGGTTTCGCCATCGCTGACCAGAATCCGCAGCGGGCCCTTGGAGGTGGAGGTCGGAATGTGGATCGGAATCTGGTGCAGGATCACTTCGCCCCGGTAGGGACGCAGCACTGTTTCGATGGTAATTTCGTCTCCCGGCCGGGCCTCGATCAGGTCGGTGCGGGCGCCCTCGAGCCGGGCCCAGCGGCGCTCCCGAATCAGGTCGAAATCGAGCTGCACCCCGCGAATGCTGGGTACGTTATACGGGTTGTCGTAAATGCCGCTGAAGCGTTCCCCCAGCGACAGCGCCGCCATCACCGCGGCCGGCTGCCCGCCGTCCGACGGGGCAAACATGTTCCGCACCGTAACGTCGGGGTATCCGTTGACGCTGATCCGGCCATTCATGCGGTAGGTGGTGTCCTCGCCGTACTCGTTCACCCCGTGCAGCGCGTTGAAGACCGTGGCCATCATGGCCAGCGGACTCAGGTTGGCGTTGTTCAGCACCTCGTAATGAAATTGTTTGCTCGCCGCTCCCCCGTGAATGTTCAGGGTGACCGGAATCATGTCGGGCTGCTTGCCAAATTCTCCCAGGATGCCGGTGTGGCGGTCCTGCACGAAAGCGCCCACCGGTTCGGTGGCGTTTACGATTTTGAAAGCATTGAGCGGTGATGGCAGCGTAGCCAGCACTTCCGCCTTGGTCATGGGCAAATCCACCTTGCCGAATTGCAGCAGGGGATGGCCGCAGGCCAGCAGGTGCTGCGCATCCATGTAAGTGACGCTGCAGGTGGCCGCGATGTCCATATCGCCGCGCACCAGAATCGCGCTGATTGCCGATCCCGGCTCCAAAGCTTCGGGCTGCTTCTCTCCGCTGACCGAGCCCACGCCCATGACCGGCACGATCCCCTCCTTCACGAACTGGGGACCGAAGCGCTGCAGGGTTTCCTGCGAGAATCCGTTGAACACCAGCGGAGTCTCGATCGGCTTCAGGTAGTTAGCGTAGCCATTGGCGGCAAAACTCTCGGCTCCGGGGCCTGACGTCCGGGTGGAAGCGTGAACCGCAGTCTCGGCGTTCACCGTGCCGCTTCCCGGGCTGCGATCCATGGCGTTGATCTCGAGCATCTCGGCGATGGGCGTCACCCCGGCAATCGGTTCCTTGGAGAATTCGCCGATGCGGAAGGCCAGCGCCCCCGCCAGCTTGCCGTTCAGATACACCGGGCTGCCGCTCATTCCCGCGACCACTCCCGTATATTCCGCTTTCTCGCCCGACAAACGCACCAGGATGATGTCTCCCTTGGGGCCGTTTGCATTTTTCAGAATGCCGAGAACTTCCACGCCCATCGACTCCGGCTTGGTGCCCTGAAACACGGTGTAGGCAACTCCGTGCATCCCGGCGTGGATCTCGCTTACTGGAATGGTTTCAACCGGCTTGAGGGCCTCGGCCTGGGTTATCGAAGACTGGATGATCGAAGAGAAGATGAGGGCGATGACACCAAAAAAGAGCGCACGTCTCATGAATTTGACCTGGAGCAACCACGCTCCCCTGACCGAAAAGCCTAAACTTCGCGCTGTGTATGCGATTGCCGGGTGGGAGAGGAGCTAAAAAGTGCAAGCCAAGGCCGTGCAAAACATCCCAATCGCGAAGCCCTGCGTCTATACTAGCATAACGATTTTCCGAGGAATTCGATGTTTTCGATTGACCGGATTAGACCGCTGCCATCTCTGGGCCGACAAATCCTCACTATCCCATTGATGATGTTGGCCTTGCTCTGCGTTGCCCTGGGCACCCTCCCGGTCTTTGGCCAAAACCAGGATCCAGCCCAATCCGAACCCGCCGCCAGCGGGCAAAAGCAGGAGGCGCCTCCCGAAGCGGGCGGGCCCCAAAACGATATTGGGCCCTATGCCATTCCCAAGAAAAAAGAAGAGCCGCCGCCTCCGCCGCCTCCCAAACCCAAAAAAGTGGAGGGCATGCCGGACTATTCCATCAAGGCCGACGTCTCCCTGGTCAATGTGGATGTCCTGGTCACCACCAAAGACGGGCAGTTCATCCCCGGACTGAAGAAGGAGAACTTCCGCGTGATGGAGGATGGCGTCCAGCAGTCGGTGGTTGACTTCGACATTTCACAAGCCCCGATAACGGCCGTCCTGCTGGTTGAATTTGCATCCACCAATTACTACTTCATGGTCGACGCATTGAACGCCAGCTACGCTTTCGCCAACGCGCTCAAGAAAAACGACTGGGTGGCGGTGATTTCCTACGACATGAAGCCGCACATCCTGGCCGACTTCACCCAGGACAAGCAAGCCGTTTATGGCGCGCTGAACCAGTTGCGAATTCCGGGATTCGCCGAAACCAATCTCTTCGACGCCCTCTACGACACGCTGGACCGGGTGGACCAGATCCCGGGGCGCAAATACATCATCCTGGTCACCACCGGCGTAGACACCTTCAGCAAGCTCACCCTCGACCAGATCACCAAAAAAATCAAGGCCACGCACGACGTCACGATCTTTCCCATCAGCGTGGGCTTCGCGGTGCGCAACTACTGCGAAGTTCATCAATGCGGATATACCCACGGCATGGGCATCCCAGTCGGCGAAATGGACTATCTGCAGGCCGACAATGAAATGAACACCTTTGCCCGCCTTACCGGAGGACGCGCGTACTTCCCCAGATTTCAGGCGGAACTGCCGCAGATTTTTCACGACGTGATCGGCGACATCCGTAACCAGTACAACCTGGCCTACCACCCCACCAATCCCAAGCTCGACGGCACATACCGCAAGTTAAAGGTGGAGGTAGTCGCTCCGGATGGTGGTCAATTGAAAGTGAAAGACCAGAAGGGCAAGGACGTGAAGTACAACGTTGTGGCCCGGGAAGGTTACACCGCAAAACACACCGTGGAATAACCGCTAGTGGATGTGGACAACCGCATCCAGCACAAAGAGCAGCCCCGCTCCCAGGAAAACGACCAGCGCCATTTTCCCTCCCGGCTCGCGATTGACCTCGGGCATCAGATCTGACGCCGCCACGTAAATCGTCACCCCGGCGGAGAGCGGCAGTCCATAACTGACTTGATGGCGAAACAAAGCCATGGTCAGCACTCCGGCCAGGGTTGAAGCACCCAGCAGCATTGACGCTCCCCAGGCAATGCCCCGACTCCGCCCGCTGGCCAGCATGACCGACGCAATGGTGAATCCCTCCGGGATCTTGTGCAGGAAGATGGCCAGAAAGATGACCCATCCCAGCCAGTTGGAAACGATAAAGCCGGAGGCAATCGCAATGCCGTCAAAAAAAGTATGGATGACCAACCCCATGAGCACCGAGTACCCCCGGTGACCATGGACAAACGCCTCTTTGTGGGTCTCCTCGCCAAAGTGGAAGTGCGGCGTGACCGTATGTTCGAACAGGTGAACCAGAAGATATCCGGCAAGAACAAGGATCGGAGCGCTCTTTCCGCGAAGCTCCAGACTGGCGGGAAAAATTTCTACAATCGCGGTCGCCAGCATGAAGCCCGCGCCCAGCGCTACGAAGTACTTCAGGTAGGAGCGGTCCCAGTTCTTCTTGACGATGATGGCGCCGCCAAAAACATTGGCCGCCGCTGCCGTGAGACCGAGCAGAATGCTGAGGAGAATGGGATGCATGTACGCGGGCGATGATACCAGTTTCCCGCTACGCTGCAGGCCGAATGGCTCCGATCAGCCCGTTCAGTATCTTTCCCAGCTCGGCCGATTTCTCCAGCAGATCCTTCCCGTGTTCAGGAGTAAAGTACGCCAGCTTCTGAGCGATCATCAGCTGGGTTTCCACTTCGACCAGTGAGCCTCGAGCCCGCGCCAGAAAATAATGGAATTCGTTGGCCGAGAAGCGCGCCTGGCCCTCCGCAATATTCGTCGGGACTCCCACCGCCGCTCTCCGGACCTGGCTGGCGAGCCCGTATAGTTCGTCACGCGGAAACGCCTTGCTGGTGCGGTAAACATCCATGACAAAGTCCATCGCCTTCTGCCAGGCGATCAGGTCCCGGTAGGACTGACCCATACGATGATCCTCCTGGAGCCATCATGCCAATATCCCCCGCAAAAAGATGTGATGTACGAACACTAAGAACTAATAACTGAGAACCGGCAACTGGTTTGTTATCAGTTCCCGGTTTCTAGTTCTCCGTTCCCAGTTTCAAAACGGGACTCATCCGCTGTGCCGGATGTGCATCACGTCGCCGTCCTGCACGATGTAGTCCTTGCCTTCGAGGCGCAGAGTGCCTTTGGCGCGGGCGTTGGCTTCGGAGCCGGCTTCGAGCAACTGGTCCCAGCGAATGGTTTCGGCGCGAATGAAATGCTTCTCCAGGTCGGAATGGATGGCCCCTGCTGCTTCCACGGCGCGAGTGCGGACCGGAATGGTCCAGGCGCGGCATTCGTCCTCGCCGGCGGTAAAAAACGAAATGAGTCCCAGCAGCGAGTAGGTGGTGCGGATCAGGCGCACCAATCCGCTTTCCCGCAGGCCGTAGCTTCCCAGGAACTCGGCTGCATCGGCGTCACTCATCTCCGCCAGTTCCGCTTCCACTTTTCCGCAGATGGCAGAGGCCGAGGCATTGGGACGCGAGGCCACCTCGGTCAGGTTGTACTTGGCGATTGCGTTTTCGAGATCGTTGCCCAACTCCGTGCTCTCGCCGACGTTGAGCACATACAGAATCGGCTTCTCGCTCAGAAACATGAACCCGCGCAGCCGCTTCTTGTCCTCGGGGGTCATTTCCATTTCGCGGAGCGGCCGTTCGGTTCCCAAATGAGCATTGGCACGTTTCAGCAGATCAAATTCTTTTTCCAGCTCGGGCGTGCGCATTTTTTTCAGATCTTTTTCCAGGCGCTCCAGTCGTTTCTCGATCTGTCCCAGGTCGCTGACCATCAAATCGAAATCCACGTTCTTGATGTCGCGAAGCGGATCGACCGGCCCGACATGCGGGATGGAAGGATCTTCAAAGGCGCGAACCACGTGCGCCAGGGCGTCTACGTTGCGCAAGTGCCCGACGTAGGCGCTCTCTTTGAGGGCTTCCTGGCCGATGGCGCCCACATCCACATATTCAACTGACGCGTGAGTAAGCTTCTTCGGGTTGTAGAGAGACGCCAGGCGGTCGAGACGATCGTCCGGGACCTTGGCTACGCCGATATGGGCCTCGCGCGGGTTGGCGTACGCCTGATCGGAAAGATGCGCCTTGGTGAGAATTCGAAACAGAGAGGTTTTGCCCACCTGAGGCAGGCCGATAATGCCGGTTTTCATAGGACGGAGAAAGAGACTAGAAGATGATAACAGTCAGCTCAGGTTAACGACCGCGCCGTCAGGTAGGCTACCGCCAGGCCCAGCAGTATCACCCCGCTCTCGATTCGCGTAGACCACTGGTGCAAGCCGTCGAATTGCACCCGGGCAGGAAGATCGGCGGGCGCAGCATCGATCTCTCCCATCGAGGCCCTGAGGACATCCATCCGGGGAATAATCCCGAACTGCGAAATCAATGTAAGCAATAGCATCAGGCACACCAGAACATTCCGCGGGGCAAACACATGGGCTTCCCCGCTGTTCAGCCGGCTGAGCAGAAGCGAACTGGCCAGAAAGACCGCGGCGGAGATCATGCCCATCCAGTGCAGAATCCCCAGCGACCGTCCAACCACCGACCCGGCCAGATGCCGTGTGGGCAATACCGCGAAGGCCGTCTGCGCCACCACGGGGAAAAATATCAATCCGCCCAGCCAGACGATCAGGGACAGCAGGACGAGGAACCGTAGAAAAGACATGACGCCTTATTATGCAGGGCGGGACCGCACCAAAGCCAGCACCCCAAACTGAGAACCGAGAACAAGAAACTAAAGACTGGGTCTGATTTAGGTCGGGTTTGATTTAGGTAGGGTTTGATTTAGGTCGGGTTTGATTTAGGTCGGGTTTGATTTAGGTCGGGTTTGATTTAGGTCGGGTTTGATTTAGGTAGGGTTTGATTTAGCCGGGGAGCCTAAACCGGCACGCGCACACTTTCCACGATTTCCCGCATCAGCTGCTCGGCCTGTTCGGATTTTTTCAGACTCGAAGAGTAGCGCCCGTTGACTGCGACCCGGTGGGCAAACACCGCCACCACCAGCGGCTTGAAGTCTTCCGGCACGCAGTAGTTGCGGCCGTCGAGAAAGGCCATGGCCTGTCCCGCGCGGTAGAGCATTTGAGAGCCACGCGGCGAGACGCCCAGAGAAAACTGTTCGGATTCGCGGGTGGCACGGACAATCGCGAGCACATATCCGACCAGCGACTCTTCCACTCTCACCTGGGTAACCGCCTGCTGCATTTCGAGCACGTCGGCGCCCGTCAGCACCGGCTCCAGGAGTTCGAGCTGTGCGGTTCCCGCCTCGGAGCGCAGAATTTCGCGCTCCGATTCGCCATCGGGATACCCCATCCGCACCCGCATGAGGAAGCGATCCAGTTGCGACTCAGGCAAAGGATAGGTGCCGTGGTGCTCAATCGGATTCTGCGTCGCAATCACCAGGAAGGGCTGCGGCAGCGAGTAAGAATGCGAATCCACCGTAACCTGGCCTTCGTTCATGGCCTCGAGCAGCGCCGACTGGGTCTTGGGAGTGGTTCGGTTGATTTCGTCGGCCAACAGCACATTGGTGAAAATCGGGCCGCGCTTGAATTCAAATTTCTGCTCGATGGCGGAATAAATCGAGATGCCCAGAACGTCGGCCGGCAGCATGTCGCTGGTAAACTGCACCCGCTGAAAACCGCAGTCGATGGCCCGCGCCAAGGCCTGTCCCAAGGTCGTCTTGCCCACCCCTGGCACGCCTTCGATCAGCAGGTGCCCGCGAGCCAGCACCGAGACCAGGGCCAGGCGGACCACATCATCCTTGCCCCGGATCACTTTGCGCAGCGCATTTTCCAGCTGGGTGGCGCGATGGGAAACAGCAATGGCAGTTTCAGGCGACATCGACAAATTTTACTATGCGCGGGTGGCGGTTCAGATGGGCGGGAGAAGTTACGAACGTCACAACCAAGCTGTCAGCTATCAGCTCTCAGCCGTCAGCTAAATCCAGTCCTTACCCATCTTGGGTGGTCGCTGATAGCTGAAAGCTGAAGGCTGACAGCTTACCGGAGGCCGAGCTCCGATGCCTGAAGTCCGAGGCCCGCCTTACCGCGTAAACTCTGCCGGCCTTCCGGTCAGGCGCTCGATGCGCTTGGCAATCGGCGGGTGGGTCGAGAACAGGTTGCCGAAATTCATTCCGAGCAGCGGCTGAATAATGAACAAGTGCGCCGTCGAGGGCGTGCCCATCATGGGCACGCGACGCGAATAGGCATCAAGCTTGGCCAACGCGCTGGCCAGAGCGTAGGGATTCCCGGTGAAGTGCGCGCCGGTTTGATCGGCTGCGTATTCGCGCGAACGCGAAACCGCCATCTGGATGAGCATGGCCGCGATCGGAGCCAGGATCAGCATGAGCAGGCCGCCCATGGCCCCGCCGCGACGATCGTCACGATCGCCGAACCCGCCGAAATACGCGCCGTAGCGCAACCACGTGATCGCGCCCGCAATGGTGGCGGCGACGGAACTGATCAGGATGTCTCGGTTATTGACGTGTCCCAGTTCGTGGGCCAGCACGCCTTCCAGTTCCTCGTCGTTCAGGAGGTTCAGGATGCCTTCGGTCACCGCGACCGAAGCGTGCTTTGGATTGCGTCCGGTAGCGAAGGCGTTCGGCGAATCGGTCGGGATGACGTAAATCTTCGGCATGGGCAAGCCGATTTTCTGGGTCAGCCGCTCGACCACGCTATATACCCGAGGCAACTGCTCGCGCGTAACTGCCTGGGCGTGGTAAGTCCGCAGTGCGATCTTGTCCGAAAAGAAGTAAGCGACGAAGTTGGTCACCACGGCAATGCCCAGGGCCAGCAGCATTCCATTCGGCCCGCCAAAAGCGCGCCCTACAGCCATCAGCAGCAGTGTAAGCGCGGTAAGCAGAAACGCGGTCTTAAACGTATTTCCCATAACTTTTGCACTCAGTTTATTAGATGGTTTGGCGGAGAAATAGATGCACGGGCCGCCACCACAGGCCGTGTGGGGACGGGCGGCCCGCCCGTCCGGGTCGAGCGCAGCTCGACAGATTGTTTTCGCATAAGCTATCGCGGAGCTTCGCTCCGCTGGACGGGCGAGGGCGCCCGTCCCCACACCGTCCTCACCGCGGCAAGGGGTCCGGCATGGCCGCGAGGGCGTAGCCCATCACCGCCATGGCGGTAGCATTCTCGCGCAGCTCTTGAGGAACAATCTTGTCCAGCGTGTCGGCCGCGGTGTGATGGTAGTTGAAGTAAGTGCGGCCATCCTGCAACAGGCCGAGGGCGGGCACTCCCAGCTTGGCCAAAGGCTCGATGTCCGCCTCTGGACTGTCGGCGCTGAGCAGAATGAGGTTCGCCCCCGTAGGCCGCAGCACGTCCAACACCCGTTGCAGACGGGTCGCGGCCTCCGCCGTGATCTTGGCCCGGAACCCAAGAGGATGCGAAGCCCCGAGGTCGCTTTCCATCGCCGCCACATGCTGGCCCATCTCCGCCGCATGCGCTTTGGCGTATTCCAGATGGCCGCGTCCCAGGTTCTCTTCGTCGATCCAGGCAATCACCCGCAAAGTCCGCTTCGGACGCAGGTGCAACTGCTGCATCAACTGCGCGGTTTCCATGGCGACCGCCACTCCAGCGGCGTCGTCAATGGCGCCCGTCCCCAGGTCCCAGGAGTCGAGATGGCCGGAAACAATCACCACCTGCTCCGGATGTTCGGAGCCTTTCAGATCTCCAATCACATTGAACGTGGTCACTTCTTCCGCGGTTTGGGAGGTCAGAATGACGTGCATTCGTACCCGGCCTTGAGACGAGAGATGAGCGATCAGGTCGGCGTCTTCAGCTGTCACGGCACCGGCCGGAATGTCCGCTGCACTGCTGCCTCCGGTATGCGGCAGGCGATACTCAGCCCCGCCCACCGACCTGACCAGCGCAGCCACCGCGCCCAGCGCGGCTGCCGTTTTTGCTCCCAGCGCACGATAAACAACCGCTTCTTCGTAGGCCTCTCCGGCGTAGCCGTTCGCTGCCTTCCGTTTATCGAAAGCCACATTGAACAGGACAATCTTCCCCGCCACATTCTGCCGCCCCAGGCGGTCGAGGTCGGCGAAACTATTGGCCACAACCACGTCGGCCGTGATTCCCTCAGGCGCCGTAGGATGATTTCCACCCAGCGCGGTCAGCACAATTTTCTGCGTGCTCCCCGGGGCCTGCCCGGGATACTCGACCAACTCGGCCGATTCCGCGCCGCGTATCCAATGCCGGGCCTGCACCGGCTCCAGACGCACTTCCAGGCCCAGCTTGCGCATTTCCGCGGCGACATACTCGATGGCGGCCTGGGCCTGCGGAGATCCCACCGGCCGCGGTCCGATATTTTCCGTAAGGTGCGCCACCTGCTGGTAGGCGTAGTCGTCGGTCAAAGCGGCATCGCGAATCGCAGTAAGTTCCTGCAGCAATGGAGCCGGCAACGGCGGTCCGGCCGGGGCCTGCAGCCGTTCGTAGCCGGAATCGGCGCGGGGCCTGGATTGCTGCGCCAGCACACAAGAGGCGATCAGCATGGACAGCATCAGCAGGAGGCTCACACTTCGTGCATCGATCAAGAATCACCTCTGTAAAATATTCACGGAAAATTGCTTACGGCTCAGTTTGAACTTTCCCTTGCATGGCGTCATCCTGAGCTTGCGAAGGATCTAGCGCGCAGCGGATATGCCTTCGCGGCAGCTATGACGGTACGCGCCAGATAACGCCGGAATAAGCAAACAACCGCGGGGCTTCTCCCAGGCACGAGCGTGGGCGCTCGCGCCTACATCCAGCTTACTCGGTCCCGGTTGGCGGCGGATATTCCGGCAGCTTCTGTTTGGGGACATCGCCGCGCTTCACTTCCAGTTCGTCGAACAGCAAAGCCGGGCTCACCACACTCTGCGGGACGGGATCAAGCCGGTCATCGGAATCGAATTCCCTGCCCGCGGCCACGATGTCATTGCGCAACGCGCGCGTGTCCAGGTCGCCGAAGACCGCGCCGCGCACCAGTTCCTCGTGCCCGTCCTGGGTGGAGACGCGGTAGAGCAGTCGCGGCGTCAAGCGCGGGCCCAGGGTCGCGACGAAATATCCGTAGGGCAGGTTGCGCTGCTTGCAGGCGTCAATCAATTTCTTCTTGAGTTCATCGCGGCTGAGAGCATCGGAGGATTGGACGATCAGGTTTCCCAGGCTCGACGTCGGCGGTCCGGTCACCGATGCCCGGCCGTGGCCGTTGGAGTCGGGAAAATCGCGGATGGGTTCACGGCTCATCAGATAACTCACCAGCTGTCCCTTCTCGATCAGCGGGACTCGGCTTGCCTTGACGCCTTCGTCGTCCACCTCATAGTTGCCCAGCAGGGCGTGGCCCTCGAAAGTCGTAAGCGTAGGATCGTCCACCACAGAGAGAAAATCAGGCAGGACCCGGCTCTTGTAGTTGTTGGCCCAATCTCCGGTGGTGCGGGCATTCTGGCCCAGCGCCGGCCGGTTGCCCAGCAGGTTCGGTCCCACCAGTTCAGACATCAGGCCGGCGGCGGCGTCGGCCGAAAGCAACACCGGGCCGCGATACTCTTCTTCGCTGACCGGCGCGTCGCGCAGTTGCTTCAGGCTGGTTAGCAACTCGCGGGTGCGTGACAACACTTCTGCTTTGGCTGGCAGGTCTTTCATCTGGCGGACCTGGTAGCCATGTGAGCGGTCCAGACGCATGCCGTCGGCTGCCTGGGTGAAGGCCCCCACAAATATCTGGTAAAAGCTGTCGGAGGTGCGGACCACCGCCCCTTCCGAACTGACGAAATACCGGTTGGTGACGGTGAACCGCAGCGAAGCGCTCAGCGACTGCACTTGCGGATCGCTCTTGTACAGCCCGGACGCCTCTTCCAGCGTAGCCAGCCAGCTCTCGGGAGAAAAATCGAGCCGGGCCAACGGCGCCACCAGTTGGACCGGAGCCGCATGGGCAAAGTCGTCCACCTGCTGGTCGACCGAGTATTTCTTGAGTTCCGACTGCTTGGCCGTCAAGGCCTCGGAGGCCACCTTATACGCCCGGTCGGTTCCTAACCACAGCTGGTGTCGTATCCCGGTTTCGTCGTCATCGAGCGGGCCCACATCCACTACGCCCTCTCCCTGACCGTAATAGCTGTCCTGTTTGTAGTCGCCCACTCGCACCACGATGCGCAGCATGCGCACGCGAGTACGCAATGAGGTACGCAGCGCTCCGAATGCCGCTTCCGCCGCGTACTGATCGACATCTGTCAGCCGATAGTCAATGTAGTAGGGTGCCGGAACGTCCGCCAGTTTGAGCTGACTCTTCGAGCGCTGCATCTCCGCCAGCATGGCACGCAGCACCGGGTCATTCTGCTCGTGAAGGCCGGGCGTCTCCGCCTGGCCAGACGCGCGGGACGCTCGTCCTTTATCGGATCCTTCAGAAGCTGGAGTCTGGGCTCCGACCGCACTCGCGATCAGGAGAAGCCCCGCGCCGAGAATCGCCAGTCGATAACCGCGGAGAATCATTGCAGCCCTCCGCTGGTCGGGGACCCGAAGGCCGGGGCCTGAAGTCCGAGGTCTGACGTCCGAAGCCCGAGGTCTGAGGTCCGAAGCCCGACGCCGCTTTTCTCCCAAACCGGCGGTGGCAGGATCGGTGGCCGCACGTGGGAATGCGCCCGCTTCTGCACTTCCATTTCGGAGAAAAGCATGGCTGGCGATGCCGCCGATACCGGAACGCTGCCCGACTCGGCTCCGCAGATGCCGTTGAACACTTCCGTCTTCTCTCCCGTGATCTCGATGCGGTTGAGCGCAGCCAGCGGCGTGCCCACGATGTCGACTCCCCGTACCAGTTCATCGGGACGGCCATCGGGATAGACCTTCCATACCAGCACCGGCAAAATCTGAAATGACTGCGGCAGTGAACGGGTAGTAAGGGTGAAGCCGCCTTCGATGTCTTCAAAGTACAGCCCGTAGGGTTTGCCCTGCTTCTTGATTTCGTCAATCAGCTTCTGCCGCATCTCGGAATCTTTCGCCGTGTGGGTCGAGCTGACAATCAGATTGCCCTGCCGCCCCGTGGCCATCAGTCCGGCTTGCGCCCGTCCGTGACCGTTCGATTGGGAAAAGCCTTTGACCGGCATGCGCGACATCAAGAAATTTCTGAGGATGCCATCCTTGATCACTTCCACCCGCTGCGCCGCCACACCCTCGTCGTCATACTGGTACCAGCCGCCCAGGTCCATACCATTCAGGCGGCGCTGCGTGGGATCGTCAGTCACGCTGAGGAACTGGGGCAGCACTGGCTGGTTGATCTTCTTGGTGAAAGTCTGGCCTTCCTGATCGCCGCGCTGGCGGTGGCCTTCCAGGCGATGGCCGAGCACTTCGTGAAAGAAAACCGCGGCGGCCCGCCCCGAAAGCAGCGCCGGCCCATCAAAGGGCTCGGCTGTGGGCGCGCTGCGCAGGGCCTTCAGGTCGGAAGCCATCTTGTCGATCCTGGCCGCGATCTCAGCTTCACCCGGGAGGCCATCGGGCGTATCGGCCTGAAATGTCTCGACCCGCAGCAACTCCATGCCGTCGTCGGCCCGTGTCTCAGCCTCGATCATCAGGCGGATAATTGATCCCGGCGTCACCAGTTGTGCGCCGGCTGTGGAAACGAACCGCACCTGCGTCTTCTCCCCGATCACCATCACCGCCGAGGAATAAATTTCGGGATACTTGCGGAAATTGCTGGAGTAGCGCCGGACCTTATCTTCCCAGTCCTTGCGATCGAGCTGAAACGCCGGCATGGCGTAGTCCAGGTGCACCTCGGGCTTGGCTGCGGCGAAATCCGCCGAGGTATCTTCCTCCTGGGTGCGGACGGCGGCCGCCGTCTTGACGTTCAGGTAAGTCTGCGCCGCCTGGCGGTATTCCTGGTAAGTCAGTTGCCATAAGACTCGCGCCGCCGCGTCGGGATCGTCCTGCAGCGGAATCAGCCCGGAACTCATTCCGGAAGGCCGGCTCTCCTGATGCGTATTGTCGAGCGCGGCGCTTCCCACCCGCATCGTGACCTCGCCCGTGCGCCGGTGAAACTGGGTGGAATTCAGCAGGCTGCCCAACCCGCCGACCACAACCGTGCCTTCCTCGTCATACACCGAGTAACTGGTGAAGTAGGGCGCGGGATCGAGTTGCCCCAGTTTGCTTTGGGCGCGCTGCAATTCCCGTTGCATGGTGGAAAGCAGGACATCGGCGGAAGGGTGCGCAGAAGCGCGGTCTGTACCCCGAACCATGGAGGGCGAGCAGAGACACAACAGCAGGCCCAGGGCCATGCCGCGAAAGAGCGTCTTCATAAGAAAGGTAGACAAGTTTATCCAACCTCGAGTTGCCCGGTAATAACTAGATGGGACCAGACGTCGGACTTCGGACGTCGGACTTCGGGCGTCGGACCTCGGGCTACGTCCGAATGTTAATGGAGGACGGGCGTCTCGCCCGTCGCACCACGATCTCAAACCAAAAAAATGGCCCCATTGCTGGGGCCACTAGTAAAAGAGGCAAGGTGGAAGGGTTGAAGTCAGGAATGGCGATGCGGTGAGCCGATCCGGCGGCCGGAACGGCAACAAGAGAGATGTCGAACAAAACAGAGAGCGAAGGTCATTGCTATCAGCGGCCTCTTTTGGTTGCCTGGTCAAGTGCATTTGCGCAACCAAAACCGGCAGGATCAGCACGCCAATTCCGAACCGCGGATAAACTACTGCAGAGTAATGACTTAAATGAAATTCAGCAGCTCGCAATGAAAAAGCCACAGAGCCGCTGTCAATGGGCTGAAATGCAGAATCCTGCACATTCGCTGCATACTTTTCGGCCCTCAGATCAGGAACGTGGAGCAGACGTCAGACCTCGGGCGTCAGCGAACAAACGCTGAAGTCCGAGGTCTGACGTCCGAGGTCAGTTCTTAGGAGTTCCCTGCAACCATCCGCAACTTGCCGGGCAGGAAGTGATAGGGCGGCCAGGGTCCGCTGATCGCCAGTTCGCAGTTCTTCAGCTGCTTGGCGGCGCTGCTGTAGCGGTTCTGATATTTTTCAATGGATTTGGAATCAATCAGGTGGGCAATATCGATCAACATTCCGTCTGAATCCACTCGCTTACAGCTGATCTCTTCTTCCAGCGGATTGAACAACTTATGGACTTGCACCGAAAGCGCCCTGGCCTTGGTCCGGCGCTCGCGATCCTGCGAGGCCTTCTCCCGCAACTTGACCAGGTAATCGCCGCCCACGGTGTCAGGCAGCACGATCTCGGCCATGGCTTCGCGCAGCGAGCCATCCTTGACCCTCAACTTCAGGTGCATCTCGGCCTTGCCGCGCAACCGGGCCACGCTCTGGCCGAAGGTCCGGCGATTCGACCTTACGGCATGCCGCAAGGCGTCGTCGGTGTCGAAAATCGTCCCAAAGCGGAACGGCAAAACCGTTCCACTGCGAAAACATACGCTCACGACGCGCGCATGTTCGAGGACGTTTTTCTCCCCAAACTGCACGTTATCGCGCTCGTACTCGCTGACCACGATGTTGAATTCTCCGCTGGGATAGGCCAGGACAGCTGCGCCGTTCACTCCTTGAACCCCCTCCAGCAGGGAAGGACGGCGAGAACGGGTTCCATTGGCTAGGGTCTGTTGCTCAGTGATGCAATACGCGTACCACGCCATAAGGTCTCTCCGAACCTGTTGCGAGGCGAGTTAGGGTCACCCCACGCATACTATTGGGCCACGTTTTGAACCGTTTGGAAGAAAGGGCGTACAGCGACGAGTTAAACGCTTTTACTGCTGCGTTCAATGTGCATCTTACCTTGGTGCGACCTAAAAATGCAACCTTTTCGTTGCACAAAGCATCCGCCGGGCTCTTAACCGCATGGTTGTTGAAAAAGCAGAAGTATCCGCCACGAACCACACAGGGGAATCGCGAAGCGGTGCAAACAGTGTAGCCCACGGCGTAACCCGTGGAGTAAACGTTAAGGAAATCGCCCAGCGCCGTGGGCTACATCCTTGCGCCGCTTCGCGGCTAGACACGCGGCTGTCCCCGCGTGGTTCGTGCCTCTAAAATAATGAGTGGAAAAGACTTTCGTTCCTGTTTGTCCGCCCGCCGGCGATGTTAGTCTGGCACCATGCCTGAGCCCACCCGCGGCGCGCGATCTTCGGTCCTGGTCGCCCTCGTCATCGGACTGCTTCTCGGAGCGCTGGTGCTGGCTGCGATCGGATTTCTGCTGCTCTCGCGAAATTCCGGCCCCGCTTTGTTGAGCCGCATGTGGTCGGCTGCGACCGGCCGGACCCTCAGCATCGATGTAAGCCAGCCTACGGTGGTGGATCGCATCCAGCGGTTACAGCGCCTGGAGACGGTGGTTTACACCATGGACAAAATCGTGAGCGGGGCCAAGGAAAACCCCGTCTTCCCTGATTTCCTGGCCGGCGACCGCCTGCTGATGCTGGTCCACGGAGAAGTGGTGGCCGGCATTGATTTCTCCAGCCTTAAGCCGGGTGACGTCAGCGTGGAAGGCAAGCAGGTCCGCATCCATCTGCCGCCCGCCCAGGTATTCAGCACCCGGCTGGACAGCGCGAAGACGCGCGTGTACTCGCGCCAGACCGGCCTGCTGGTGCCGACCGACCCGAACCTTGAATCGCAGGTGCGCCAGGAAGCAGAACGCCAGTTGCTGGCGGCCGCCCTGGCCGACGGCATCCTGCAGACAGCCCAGCAGCATGCGTCCTCGACCCTTACCAGCCTGTTGCAAGGCCTGGGATTCCAGAAGATAGACCTCGACTGAGTGACGGACACAAAAAACCCCGCCTTCCGGCGGGGTGGGGTTGCGCGCGCTAAAATTTGCCTATCGCGATTCAATCGCCAGCTGGTCCTGAATCTCACGGTTTCCGGCATAGGATCGCGCAATCCTTACAACCTTATCGCGATCTTCTTCGCTGGGCACCGATCCCGACAGCTTTACCGTACCGGCGGTCAAGGACACATCCACATTCGTGCTGTTCAGCCCGGGTTCGGTTTTGAGCTTTTGCACGATCGCATTCTGCGCCTCGTCAGAAGTCAGCATCCGGGCATGGGTTTCGGACGGAGAAACTGCTCCTTCCGGACGGTGCTCGGAAGCCTCAGCCGATTCCGCCCGCCCGGCATACTTTCTCACCGCCGCCATGAACTGGTGCGATCCCTGGGGAGGAGCAACCTCGCCCTTGAGAATCTGCGCCGCCGGAATCATCTTGCCGTAAAGGATGCGTGTGCCATCTTTGTCCTGCGTGATGGACGCACCGTTCACGGTGACGCCCGCGAAAATTCCCCGGGCCCGCGAATAGGTCAGGATCTCCGACTTCATCTTCCAGTCGGTCTCAGCTTCAACATGGCGGCCTACCGGGCCGGCCGCAGCCGAAGCGTCGGCGCCGATCTTGAACTTGCTGGTCAGCATCTTGCCCATCCCCTGGTCGTTCATTGCCAGCATCACCAGATCAACCGCTTCGCCGCCAATCTGAAGTCCCCAGCTGCCGCCGGTGATGGTGAAGGGAGCGGGGGCGCTCCATCCTGACTTGGTTCGGCAAGTGGCCAGGCCCCGTCCGTGCCGGCCGCCAAAAATGAAACCGATCTTCACCATGGACGGAACCACCGCTATGCATTCGGCGGAGCCGAGGATCTCTTCCGGGATCCCCTTGTCTGGAGTCCCCATGATTTCCTTCAAAACGGCCGCCGAGGCGTCCAGTCGTTTCACCTGCTCGGAAGGCTCATCTTCCGCCATGGCAAATGTGCTTAAGAACAATCCGATCGTTAGTGCCAGTATTAATGATTTCCTGATTTTCACTGTTTAAACTCCTTCGCCTGATTGGGCGCAATCATCTGGGAACTTGCTCGAACAGAGGTGTGGGCGCGAGGAGCGCGCCGCGCGTCCGGCCAGAGCCATGAAACATCGCTTTCTGTTTTCGTTCTCTGTAATGCTACCGGGTTGTCGCGCCAGCAACCATCGGGCTTATCAAGTAGCAGGGGAAGGACTGCACTGTAGACGCCAACTTTCGGAGACCAGCACCCTTAGCGGCGCTGCAGCTCGGGGCGCTTCATGTCGAAGCGTTCGGTGGTGCGGGAATATTGCGTGCCGCCCATGCGTCCGATCAGGTCGAGCGAGTCCGGATCCAGGCGCCCTTCTTTCAGGACGCTTTCTTCGAGGTGTGCGCACACAATCTCGCCGACCACCAAGCTGCTGCCTGGTGCCTCAGTGCCAAAATCGATGATCCGGTTCAGCTTGCATTCAAAGCTGACCGGAGATTCCGCAACCTGGGGCGGCCGTACCACCTGGGAGGGCCGGGTCGTCAGTTTCGCCAGTGCGAATTCGTCCACCGAGGGGTCGTACTCGCCGCTGGTCAGGTTCATGGCCTCGGCAAGCGCGAAGGTGACGACGTTCACCACAAATTCACCACTCTCGCGAATGTTCAGCAGCGTGTCCTTGGGAGCGGACTGCCCTTCCACCTGGCGCAGCGAAGGGCAGAAGCCGAGGAGCGGCGGCTTGGCGGAGAGAGCGTTAAAAAATGAAAAGGGGGCCAGGTTCAGGTGGCCCTGGTTCAAGGTGGAGACCCAGGCAATGGGACGCGGACCAACCGAGGTGAGGAGAATACGATAGAAATCGCGATACGGAACCTGATCGGGTCGGACGTTCATACCTACAGTTTAAACGCCGGCATGACGCATGCGCTCTGAGAACTGAACCGGGCCGGCGCGCGGGACGGGCGAGGACGCCCGTCCTCCCGTAAATCGACTACTTCGAACCGGCAGCGCCCTTCTGCAACTCGTCCAGCGCGGCCAGCACTTCCTGGCTGTGCTTGTTGGGATCCACGCCGGTGTAGGCGCGCTGGATATTGCCTTGCGGATCGATGATGAAAGTATTGCGCGCGGCGATCTCCACCCCCTTGTAGTTCATGATCGAGTCGTACTGCTTCACCACTTTGTGCTCGGTATCGGCCAGCAGCTTGAAATTCAAGCCTTCCTTCGAACAGAACTCCTTATGGGAGTCGGTGGTGTCCACGCTGACTCCGACCACCACGGCGTTGCGCTGCGCGTACTGCGGCTGATCACGCTGGAAGTTGTGGGCCTCGATGGTGCATCCCGGCGTTCCGTCCTTGGGATAGAAATAAAGCACCACCCACTTCCCGCGGAAATCCTTGAGGCCGACCTGCGTGCCATCCTGTGAAGGGAGGGTGAAATCGGGAGCAGCGGAGCCGACCGACGGCATCGCCGCAAACGCGGAGTACAGCCCCGCGCCAAAAAATACCGTTAGCACAAAAACCATCCATGGACGCATAAGAAACTCCTTCGGAAAGTCAGGTTAACGCGGGCCGATGACTTGTGTCTATGCGGGCCTTGTCAATTTGCTGCAAAAACTGGATAGTGCTCGGGGGACTCTTCCCCGTTTCAATGCGTCATCCTGAGCGGCCTTCAGGCCGTGAAGGATCTTGCGCGAAGCAGATAGGACTCCTCCGGCAGTCGTATCGATGCGCGCTGGATCCTTTGGGAATCAAGTCCCTCAGAATGACGCCAGCGGATTGGACTATTTAGACTGAATGATGGACCGGCGCGCACCTTCAGGTAGGAGGGCACGACTTATGAAAAGCGACCACGACAGTTCCCTGCGCCGGCATCTGCTTGAATTGCTGATGGGCGGAAGCGCCCACGCCCGGTTTGAAGAAGTACTCGCCGGGCTCCCGACTGACCTGCGCGGACGAAAGCCCGCCGGCCTGCCGCACTCTCCGTGGATGCTGCTGGAGCACATGCGCATCGCGCAGCACGACATCCTCGAATTCAGCCGGAACCGGAGGCATGTTTCGCCGGATTGGCCGAAGGGCTACTGGCCGGACAGAGCCACCCCGCCCAACTCTGCCGCCTGGAATACCAGCATCAGGAAATTTCGCCTGGATTTGAAGGCGATGCAGGGCCTGGTGGCCAATCCGAAAACCGATCTGCACGCCCGCATTCCCTGGGGTGACGGTCAGACTATCTTGCGCGAAGCTCTGCTGGTGGCCGACCACAATGCCTATCACCTGGGCCAACTGGTCGACATCCGCCGTTTGCTCGAAGCCTGGCCGCGGAAGTAGCCGCAGCAAAGTAGCGCCGGCGAGTTCCGCCGGGCCGATGGGGTGGGCGAGACGCCCACCCGACAGCCGGCGGGACGCCGGCACTACTCACGCACAGTCTCTCGCTCGAGGGTCTCGCTTCAGCTCCATGTCCCGCGGCCGCTTGCGGAATACCGCTCTGACTCCGTCTCGCCAGCGCTCATCAATGCCCACCACCACCCAATCGACTTGCGGCGAAATGTAGTGCAGCAAGGTGTCAGTGGCCGGATGCACATGCAGGGCGGGAGCCACCAGAAACAGCAAAGGCCGCTCCGGCGACAATTCCCGCCGGGGAAAATATCCGAAGCGCTGGAACTCGCCCCGCGCATGATGCCAGGCCACGCGCGACCAGTAATCCAGGCCTTGCAGGGGCAGGTGGATATCTTCGTCAGCCTTCAACTCGACCACGGCCAGCCTGCCCTCGCGCGTGGCCGTCAGGACATCGATCATGGCGCGGTCCGAGGCCGAAAATGCCGGCACCTGGGAATAAAGCTCCGAAGCGTCGAGCCGCTCGTCCACCTCGCTTACGTCCTGCAGCACCAGCGATTCCAGCCAGCGCTCGGGATGCAGCCGCCAGAGGGCGTGATCTCGCGGCCCCCCGGCATGGCGCACTTCGCCCACGCTGTGCACCAGGCGGCGGAAGACGGCGGCGTTCTGCTCGCTCAGCACGCGCTCATCCGCGCCTACTCCAAATACGATCTCGGGCGTGCTGCGGAGGCGAGCCCAGATGGTGGGCCATGCGGGCCTTGGCAAATTCCAGGCCGCGGCAGCGGAAGGCGATCTCAGCCGCGGAAATGACCGCCATTTCGGCTTCCGGCATCAGCTCCCGAACCCGTCCGATGGCTTCCGCGAAGCGCTCCGCAGCTTCGGTTTCGTCGGTCCAGTGGACCAGCCGCGTCCTTACGTTCCCGCCATCTGAAACCTCGATTTCCTTCAGATTCGGTTCGCGATCGTCCAATTCGTAGAGCTGCCATTTGGCGGCGTCCGGGTGCAAATGCGCCATGCGCTCGCGGGTCAGGATCGCCGTGCCCGCGGGCAAAAAGAGTTTCAGGCCTTCGACCACCACTCTGCCTGCTTGCGCCACCCGGCAGGCGTCGAGCCACAGGATGCCGAAGGTCAGGGCGGCGTCAATCGAAGCCTGGGTTTCCTGCGGATTCACGCCGAGCACCGCAAAGCCGGACTGCCCCCGTCGCAGGAGCCCCCGGGCGTAAACCGGCCCAAACGATCGCTCCAGGTCGGCGGACGTGGTGAGCCGGGACGCAACCCAGGCAGGAAAACGCCGTTCGAGCGTGCGCTGCAAGCTGCGCTGGTATGCCAGCCGCGCAGCCCGTTTTGCGGTCGGCGTGCGTCGATCCCGCTGCCGGCATATCTCCAGTTTTCCGGGACGCGTCTGCCCCAGACGCTGCACCGCCAGCCGCAGCACTTCCTGCTTGATTTCGACGTCGAGAACTCGCCGCACCAGGTTCCGCTCCGCCGACCAGAGGTGAAGTAAACACTTGTTGTGTTCGCCTGAAATGGAATACTTTGCCTGCGCCAGGTCAAACACGGCGGCGCCGTCATCGAGCACGACGGCATCGCGTGCTCCTGCGAGAAAGTCTTCAACGGTACGGGCTAGGGCCTCGGGAGTCATGGTTAGAATGCTTTCATTTTTCGTGACTCGCTGTCTGTGACGGATGACCATCACCGCAGTCCACGTGGGGACAGCCGCCTCCGGCTGTCCAGTCGAGCGCAGCTCGACCTTACTTTGCCGGCCTGACTTTCGGAGCTTCGCTCCGCCGGACAGCCGTGGGCGGCCGTCCCCACGTGGTCTGTGACGGCTCACGCAAGCCACCCCGGCCTGCGCCAAACCCTGTGGGATAATGAAGGGACCCCGGGAGCCTTTTCCCGTTCAAGGACATCTAACAACTGTGGATAAAAATCGCTTCTTTTTTCAGCACTACGGCCTGACCGAACATGATCTCGAGCGCTACCTGGCAGCGGCCCTCTCGGCCGGCGGCGAGTACGCCGACCTTTATTTCGAGTACCTCTCATCCACGTCGCTGATGGTGGATGAGTCCATGGTGAAATCCGCCTCCCAGGGGATCTCTGCCGGATGCGGCGTTCGCGTGGTAGTCGGCGAGCGAACCGGCTACGCTTACACTGACGATCTTTCGTCAGAGCGTATTTTGCATGCCGCCCGCACCGCCGCCCTGATCGCCAGCGGCCCCTCGAAGACTCCGGTCGTGGGATTCCAGGAGAAACCGGCACGCAGTCTTTACCCGGTAACCTTGCCTTCGGTGGACGCTGAAATCACCGCCAAGGTCGAATTGGTCATGCGCGCCGATGCTTCGGCCCGGGCCTACGATCCCCGCATCAGGGAAGTTCGCGCCAGTTATTCCGACGAGCTGCGCAACATTCTGGTGGTGGGTTCCGACGGCACGTTCGCGGAAGATTCGCAGCCGCTCGCCCGCATGAATGTCTCCTGCATCGCCAAGACCGAAGGGAACTCCGCTCGCGGCAGTTCCGGCGGCGGCGGACGCGTCGCCCTCGACTTCTTCTTCGGGGAAAAGACACCGGAATATTTCGCCCGGGAAGCGGCGCGGCAGTCGATTCTGCAACTCGACGCTCGCGAAGCCCCGGCCGGCGAAATGGAAGTCGTGCTCGGTCCGGGCTGGCCCGGCGTGCTTTTGCACGAGGCTGTCGGCCACGGGCTCGAAGCCGACTTCAATCGCAAGCAGACCTCGGCGTTTGCCGGGCTCATCGGCAAGCGCGTCGCCAGCGAAAAGTGCACCGTGGTTGATAACGGCACCATGCCCTGGCGCCGCGGCTCGCTCAACGTCGACGACGAAGGCCAGCCCACCCAGAACACCGTCCTCATTGAAAAAGGAATATTGAAGGGATACCTGAGCGACAAGCTCTCATCCCGCCTGATGGGTATGGCCGACACCGGCAACGGCCGTCGCGAAAGCTACGAACACATTCCCATGCCGCGCATGACCAACACCTACATGCTGGCCGGGCAGGACGATCCCGAAGACATCATCCGCTCCGTCAAGCATGGCGTGTATGCGGTAAATTTCGGCGGCGGACAGGTGGACATCACCAGCGGAAAATTTGTCTTCTCCGCGTCCGAGGCCTATCTGATCGAGGACGGCCATGTCACTGCCCCCATCAAGGGCGCGACGCTGATCGGCAACGGCCCCGACGTCCTGACCCGCGTCTCCATGGTAGGTAACGACCTGAAACTCGATGAAGGCGTCGGCACCTGCGGCAAAGACGGGCAAGCTGTGCCCGTCGGAGTCGGCATTCCCACGCTCAAAGTCGACCGCCTGACCGTCGGCGGAACCGCCAAGAAAGATCCCGGCGGCTTCATGCAGTAAGACAGATTCACCACGGAGTCACAGAGAATAACAAGAACGAAGAATTTCTCCGTGACTCTGTGCCTCCGTGGTTCACGAATTTTCTATGACTCAAACTCAACTGGAAACTGACAACCGGAAACTGAAAACTGATCTTCGTGATCTGGCGCAGGATGTCGTCCGCCGCGCCATGGCCGGAGGCGCCACCGCCGCCGAATGCGTAGTTCGCGAGGGTGACGAATTCTCCACCCTGGTTCGTCTGGGGCAGGTCGAAACCCTGAAAGAAGCCGGCTCGCGATCTATCGGCGTGCGGGTCTTTCATGGCCAGCGCTCTGCCAGCACCTATTCCAGCGACTTCTCGGGTGAAGCCCTCGACCGCATGCTGAAGTCGGCCCTCGAGCTGGCGAAAATCACATCGGAAGATCCCTTCAGCGGCATTCCCGAAGCCTCGCAGCTCGGTTCGCTCACCGGCGATCTCGATCTCTATTTCCCGGATGTCTATTCGCTGCCTGGCCCGGAGCGAATCGACTATGCCCGCCGTGCCGAGAAAGCCGCGCTCGACTACGACCCGCGCATCAAGAATTCTGAAGGCGGATCGTTCGACGCTGCCACCGGCCACAAAGTGCTGGCCAACTCTCATGGATTTGTGGGCGAGTACCGCCGATCGTACTGCTCCGTGGCAGCCGTGCCCATCGCGCAATCGGAAAACGGCGCCATGCAGCGCGATTACTGGTTCTCGGTGGCGCGCAATCTGGGCCGGCTGGATTCTCCGGAAGAAGTAGGAAAGGTCGCGGCCCAGCGCACCTTAAGGCGCCTGGGCGGACGCAAAGTAAAGACCGCGCAGGTTCCGGTCGTGCTGGATCCCATGGTAGCCACGTCGATCCTGGGACACATTTTCGAGGGCATCAACGGCGACTCGGTGTATCGCGGCGCATCATTCCTGGCGGGCAAGCTGGGCCAAAAGATCGCAGGCGACCAGGTCACCGTGATTGACGATGGCACCATGATCGGAGGCTTCGGCACCTCGCCCTTCGATGGCGAAGGCATCCCGACCCGGCGCACCGTGGTCATCGAAAACGGCGTGCTGAAGTCGTATCTGCTTAACACCTACACCGCCAAAAAACTCGGCCTGCAGACCACCGGCAACGCCTCTCGCGGACTGGCGGGGACTCCGGGAATCGGTCCGGGAAATTATTTTCTGCAGCCCGGCAAGAAAACTGCGCAGGAACTGATTGCCGGCATCCCCGAAGGCCTGTACGTCACCGAATTTCTCGGCCATGGCGCCAACCTGGTCACCGGCGATTATTCCCGGGGCGCATCGGGGCTATGGATTTCGGGCGGCGAGCTGGCGTATCCGGTCGAAGAAATCACGGTCGCCGGAAATCTGAAAGAGATGTTCTTCAACATTTCCGAGATTGCCAGTGATCTCGAATTCCGTGGCGCGATGGCGAGCCCTACGATTCGCATAGATGGCCTGATTGTCGGGGGCGAGTGAAGACGATTGCAGATTGCAGATGCAGATTTTGAGATTTTGTAGCATCCGGCGTTGGTCCTTATTCTGAAATCTGCAGTCTGAAATCTGCAATCTTAAAATCTCCGCTCCCCGATTCCCGTACAATCTCCCCATGGGAAGCCTCCTCCAGCCCTCACCCGTCACGCCGGCGGACGACCGCAACTCCAGCTGGCTTCCGATCGTGTTCGGCGTCGCGCTGGTGGTTAGCGTGGTGGTGATTGCTTCCCTGCTGTTACGCACGGATTCAAAAATTGCGAACGCTCCCCATCCCTACGCCGCCAACATAAAGTTCTCTGACATGAAGATGAGCGCGGCGGAGAATTTTGTGGGGTCAACCGTCACTTATCTCGACGGCACGGTCACCAATGCCGGAGACAAGACGGTCAGCCGCGCCATGGTCAACGTCACTTTCAAGGATTCGCTGGGCCAGGTCGTCCAGGCCGAAGAGGTCGCCCTGCGCATTCTCCAGACCAGCGGACCGTACCCGGAGGCGCTGGATTTGGCCGTCGCGCCCCTGGCCCCCGCCCAGAGCAGGCCTTTTCGCCTCACCTTCGAGCACGTCACCGCCGACTGGAACCATGAGTATCCCGAGTTGCAGGTGACCGACGTGGCGGTGAAGTAATTTTCGATTTTGCGGATTTCGGGTTGACGAATTGAGATGACGCCCACACCGTAAATC
>DASQHA010000429.1:0-5781 GCA_035632335.1 Terriglobales bacterium | reverse complement strand
CAATACAATTACATCGGGATGGTGTTCCTTCAAGGCGTTGACGATCTGTGGGCCTCTTTTGCCGCCGCCATGTCTGATATTCCACGAGGCGATCTTCATAAGACTAACCCTACACAAGTATGCATGAGTGCGGCGGGCGATGGAGAATCTAGTGAAGCACCAGCGCTATTGCCGCGTGGAACTGCGCATGATGGCGACAATCTCATCCAAAGCGCCGGGAGACAAATTGGCAAGGTCCGCAGGGAGATCCTTGGCACTCGCACCGAAGCCCAGTTTGAACATAACCCGAAAGGCCGTTTTCCTCTGCTCGGCTTGTAATTCCTGGTGCTGCGCATACTCCACGTAGCACCGAGCCAGCCGTTCCCACCACTGCACTTCTGGCTCAGGATCGGCATCGCGTTGAAAGCCGTCTAGCCATTCGGCCATTGACTGCGGGTACACCTCTTCCAGCGTCGAGCGTAGCGCTTCGATTCTGGCGATCAGCGATGGAGGGAGTTGCGCGTGGCGGATGGGGCCTGGTTTCAAATCGTCTAGCCTACGCAGCGGCATAGCCAAGATGAGCGTATCAGAAAATTCGAGCTTCTGCCTGCGCCTTCACTTTCGGAATCGTATGGCGTTAGAATCTCCTTCTATGGCGGTGCCCGATTTCCAAACATTTCTCCTGCCCCTATTGCGCCTTACGGCAGATGGGAAAGAACATTCCCTCCGTGACTTACGGAAGCCCATCCAAGCCGCACTCGCTCTGTCCGAAGACGATTTGACGGAAAGCCTGCCAAGTGGAATGCAATCCAAGTTTTCTAATCGTCTGGCATGGGCATCCGTATATTTGATCAAAGCTGGTGTACTTAAGCGGGTGAGACGCGGCGTATTCCAGATCACCGACCGGGGGAGAGAACTTCTTGGCGAGAACCCGGAAAAAGCCACTGTCAAGATGCTGTCTCGGTATCCTGAGTTTATCCAGTTCTATAAAGGCTCCGACCAATCGGCTGCTCATATAGCTCAAATCGAGTGGGAGCGCACTGAAACACCTGAAGAACGGCTCGCAAGTGACTATCAGATTCTCCGAGAAGGTTTCCCGAGCGTAGTTGAAAGTTGAGCGGCGGTTCAGCCTGATTCTTTAATAAAAGAATCGGGTCGCCCAAACCTTTGAAAGGAAGAACCGCCGTGAAACGAAGCTACCATACGATTGACAAACAGGGAAGGGCCAACGAAAAGAAGCTGGCCGAGTTTCTCGCCAAGGGCGGGCAACTGCTGTTGCCCATGGTGGATCTCATCGAGCAGTGCCAGATGGCCTGCGACGAACTGATCGATGTTGCGGGACGCGCCGCGATCCAAGCGGTGTTGGGGTTGTCGGCGCAGCAGGTGGCCGGGCCGCGCCAGCAGGGCAAGCAGCGAACTGGGGAGGTGGTCTGGTATGGCCAGCAATCCGGGACGGTGATGCTCAGCGACCGCAAGTTGGCGGTGAAGCGGCCGCGCCTGCGCCAGAAAGGTCCCGGCGCGGGCAAAGAAGTGGAGGTGCCGGCTTACGCGGCCATGCAGGATCAGCCGCGGCTCAGCGCACGCATGTTGGACATCCTGATGCGCGGTGTTTCGACGCGCCAATACCGCAGCGTAATTCCAGAGATGGCCGATACCGTGGGAGTTTCCAAGTCCAGCGTGAGCCGGCAGATGATCGAAGCCTCGGAAGCGGAAGTGGAAACCCTGCTGGGGCGGCGCTTCGACGAACTGAAACTGGTGGTCATTTACATCGATGGCATGGTGTTTGGCGACCACGTCATGATCGGCGCCGTGGGCGTGGACGCCGAAGGCCACAAGCATGTGCTGGCGATCCGCGAAGGGGCGACGGAAAACGCCACCGTCGTCAAGGAAATGCTCGAAGACCTGGTGGCGCGCGGGGTGAATCCGGATCAGAAGCGATTGTTTGTGATCGATGGCTCGAAGGCGTTGCGCACGGCGATCAACGCGGTGTTTGGGTGCCAGCATCCGGTGCAGCGCTGCCGCGCCCACAAACTGCGCAACGTGATGGACCACTTGCCGAAAGATCAGAAGGACCAGGTGAAGTCGGCGATGCGGGCAGCCTGGCGGTTAGATGCCAAAGGCGGCATGGCCCGGCTCAAGAAACTGGCCGAGTGGTTGGAGCGAGATTATCCTTCTGCCGCCGCCAGCTTGATCGAAGGGCTGGAAGAGTGTTTCACGATCAACCGGTTGGATGTGCCACTCTCGCTGCATCGCTGTTTGGCCACCACCAACGTCATCGAGAGCCCGCATTCCGGCGTTCGCATGCGGACCCGCAGAGTCTGCCGCTGGCGCGATAGCGGCATGGTGAAACGCTGGATGGCGTCGGCCCTGCTGGCGACCGAGAAGAACTTCCGGAAGATCATGGGTTACCGAGATCTCTGGGCCTTGGATGCGATCCTCAATGGACCGAAGTCTGTCACCCGACGGGAGGTGGCGTAGTAAGATGGCCTCGACCGCCGCAATCAACTTTCAACGGACCTCGGGCCATAGTCTTCTCCGAGAGGCGTTGGCTGCTGAACTTTTGGATGCTGCTAAGAAGTCTCCTCCGTCATTTTTTGAAAGACTGGTGATAGATCTCTTGGTTGCCATGGGCTATGGTGGTTCGGCAGAAGAGGCTGGCAAGGTTGTAGGCCGAGGCGGTGATGGCGGCATCGACGGAATCATCAAGGAGGATAAGCTCGGCTTGGATGCCGTCTACGTGCAAGCCAAGCGATGGAGCGGAACAGTGGGAAGACCCGTCGTTCAGGCGTTTGCTGGAAGTTTGGAAGGCCATCGGGCACGCAAGGGCGTACTAATCACGACTTCGGAATTTTCCCAAGATGCTGTCGATTATGTCCAGAAGATCGAAAAGAAGATTGTGCTGGTCAATGGCAAACAGTTGGCCGAGTTCATGATTGACTACGACATTGGCGTGACAGCCGAACGGACATACAGCATCAAGAAGATTGACGCGGACTACTTCGAGGAGGGTTAAACTCCCAGCCACGCGCGGGAAGCCAAGGTTTGCTTTGCGGCTTTCCTACCCTCTATGTCAGCCACTTCCAAGCGCAAAGAAACGGCACGATGCAGGATGACGGGTAATGGGGTCAATAGAGCGTATGTTTGTCGATTACGCATTGCCGAAGCCATTGCGGTCCAATGTTAAAGCGCCTCGCTCCCTTCGCAACGATGAACAGCAACAGGAGCACGCCCAACCCGATGAAAGTCATGGCGATTTCAGCGTACCACCATGGTTCTCCGGGCGGCTGCTGAGCCATTCGGTTTTCCTCCCAAATTTTTTTCACAAGTTGACCGCTTCTCGCCATAGCGCCCACGTCTGCGCCCCACCTCCCCTGCTTTGAATCGACCCATCCCCCGGTCGATTTCAGCGCAACAGGCGGTAACCGCAAGTAACTTCCACTGTTCAAGGATTTGATTTATTCTGGCGATGCAAGAAGCGGAATCGGCCAGTGCGGAAACACCTGCCGACTCCTAAATCCAACACAGTGAGACTGGTACCAAGTTGCAGAATTTCGCGTTCATGGCTGCTCCCTTACGGTCGCAGTTCGGTGCTGATAAGAAAGCCCTGAACCACGAGCGTAGAGCGAGTGGCTTACTGACTGTAGCCATCCGTGCTGATCAGCCTGCCCTGAACCACGAGCATAGAGCGAGTGGCTTACTGACTGTAGCCACCCGTGCTGATCAGCCGGCCCTGAACCACGAGCGTAGAGCGAGTGGCTTACTGACTGTAGCCATCCGTGGCGCCTTCGACGCCAAACTGAGATACTGGAACCATTTCACAGGAGAAACTACGATGCGTATACGGGGATGTTTTAGGATTCTGCTGCCGGGCATGATTTGCGCCGCTGTCTGGGCGCAAAGTCCGGCTCCGCAAAATCCGCTTGATGGATTGACCGCGGAAGAATATTGGGCAGTCTATGACGTGCTCCAGGCAGCCGGGCATCTCGACGAAAAAACGCACTTCGCCGGCATTGGCCTGCACGAGCCGCCGAAAGATCAGGTTCTGGGGTGGGCGCCGGGAAAAGCATTTTCCCGGGAAGCCGATGTGACGCTGGTGCGCGAGGGCGAGTCGTTTGAAGCGCTGGTAGACATTTCCGGGCGCAAACTCGAATCCTGGAAGAAAGTCGAGGGTGCGCACGCGGCTACTTACGAGGGGGAAATGAAGGACCTCGCAGAGCTCGTCATGAAAGATCCCCGAGTTGTGGAGGCGTTGAAGAAGCGGGGCATCACGGATTTGAAAACTGTCGAATGCGTTGCGGTTCCTGCAGGATACATCGGACTGCCGGAACAGAACGGCCGGCGCATGTTTTGGGGTGGATGCTCGAGCGCGCACGGCGTGAACCGCTCCTGGGGGCGTGAAATCGGCGGGTTGTTCGTGCTGGTGGATGGCGGCACGAAGAAAGTGCTGCGCGTCAGCGATTTCGGCGCGGTCCCGGTTCCCAGCGCCTCCAACGATTACCCGTACGAAAACGATACGGGGCGGCCCGGCACGACACCCATCACGGTTTCCCAGCCTCTGGGGCCGAGCTTCCATATCGCCAACGGCGAGATCACGTGGCAGGGCTGGCATTTTCGTGTGCGGCTCGATCCGCGCGCGGGACCCATCGTCAACCAGGTGAAGTTTGACGACGGCGGCCGCCTGCGGTCGATCCTTTACGAAGGATCTGTCTCCGAGCTCTTTGTTCCTTACATGGACCCTGAGGAAACCTGGGCTTCGGGCCATGTTTTTCTGGATGCCGGAGAATTCTCGAGCGCCATCGGCGGTTTGATCCAGCCGCTCAAGCCGGAGACGGACTGCCCGTCGAACGCCAAATATCTCAGCGGCATTTTCTTTACGAGCAAAGGCGCGCCGCTCATCCGGCCGCAACTGGCGTGCCTGTTTGAAAGGGCGGGCGGCAATGTCGCCTGGCGCCATCGCGAGGAGGCGGGTATTGCGGGCCGGCCCAGCCGCAGCCTGGTGCTGCGCACCTCGGCGACCATCGGCAACTACGACTACCTGTTTGACTGGGTCTTCGAGCAGGATGGCTCGATTCGCGTGGCTGTCGGAGCCACGGGGATTATCGAGGTGAAATCGGTGGCCTCGAGGACTGCCGCGGAGCACGCGGACCCGCCAGCCGGAAGCCACATGGAGCCGCCATCCGAGTACGGGCACCTGGTGGCTGAGAACCTCTCGGGCGTCAACCACGATCACTTCTTTTCGTTTCGCCTGGACCTGGATGTCGACGGCCCGAACAACAGCCTCATGATCGATCGCATGGTTCCCGAGAAACTGCCGGCTGCGAGCCCGCGCAAGAGCATCTGGGCCTTGCGGATGTCCACGGCGCAAACCGAACAGCAAGGAATTCTGGACATCCACCTGGACCGTCCGGCGATGTGGCGCATCGCCAATCCCAACGTGCAGGGGCCGCTCGGATATCCGACCAGTTACGAGATCATGCCGGAAGCAACGGGAATTTCGCTGCTATCGCCGGAGGACTGGCCGCAGCGCCGCGCCGCCTTCTCCGCGCACCAGCTTTGGATCACGCCGTACCGTCCGAACGAGTTTTATGCCGGCGGCCGATTTCCGACGGGCAGCAAAGGCGACGACGGCCTGGCGGCCTGGACCAAAGCCGACCGGCCTATCGAAAACACCGATATCGTGGCCTGGTACACGCTGGGCTTTCACCACGTGCCGCGCGCAGAAGACTGGCCCGTGATGCCGACGATGTGGCACGAATTTGTGATCAGGCCCTACGACTTTTTCCCGAAGAACCCGGCGCTGGA
>DASQHA010000428.1:0-8896 GCA_035632335.1 Terriglobales bacterium | reverse complement strand
GGCAAGCAGGGCTGATCTTCGGCCGTGACCTCGACGCCCCCGTTTTGCAATCCTTTCTAAAAAACGCGCGCTATGTCGTGGGCTCGATCTGGCGGGAACCGTCAAATCGCGGCCAGCGCGTGAGACGTCTTGTTCTGTTTCTCGGCTGGCAATTGTGGAAGCGGACGGTGCGCAAGCCTGTCGTGGTGGGGTTGTTCAACGGACTGCGATTTCGCGCCTATTCCGACTGCCATATGTCGTCCGCCGTGTTGTACGCGCGGATTCCCGACTCGCGCGACATTCTCTACCTGCGGGCGCACATGGGGCAGGGCACGCTGATCGATGTGGGGGCGAATGTCGGGCTGGTGACTCTGTTGCTGGCCGACAAGCTGCAAAATGCCCTGCTGTTTGAGCCCAACCCCATCGCTGCCGGGCGTGCCCGGGCTAACCTTGAATTGAACGGCCTGCCCTTCGAAGTCCACGAAATAGCCCTGTCGGATACGACGGGGACAGTTGAGCTCGAAGACGAAGGTGGAGTCAGCAGCTGCAATCGCACCGTCGTCGGGTTCTCTACCTCGGCGCCCACGCGCATCGTCCCGTGTATGCAGCTGGACCGATTCCTCGCGGATCACGCGCTATCCCAGCCGATCAGCGTGATCAAGATCGATGTCGAGGGTCATGAAAACAGCGTGCTGCGCGGGATGATGGAGTGCCTGCGCCGGCATCGGCCCCGCGTGGTAATGTTCGAATACCTGCAGCGAACCAATCTGCGCGAAAGCATTGCCTTGTTCGAAACCGCCGGATACACGGTTCTTCAACTCACTCCGGGAGGGGCCTCGATCGCAACCGCCGATACGCCTCCACTCCAGAACCTGTTTGCCTGTCCGCATGAGTTGGTCATGGAGTTCACCGGCGAGAATACGGCCCAGGTTTGAGTCCCCGGCCGGCGCCTTTGCGAAACGGTGCTAAAATTTGTGGTTTGCCATCCTACAACCTGTAGGTTTTTCGATGCCCGATACAACTCTGCAAATCGTGTCTCCGGCTCCGCTGACCGCCTTCACCGAAGACGAAATCATGTTTCGCGACAATATCCGCCAGTTTGCCGACGACAAGGTCCGGCCGCTGGTGAAGGAGATGGACGAAAAAGGCGTCTTCGACAAAGATCTGATTCACCAGTTCTTCCAGCTCGGGTTAATGGGGATTGAGATTCCGGAACAGTACGGCGGTGGCGGCGGCAAGTTCTTCGAGGCGATTCTCGCGGTCGAGGAAATGTCGCGGGTGGATGCGTCCGCCGGCGTCGTCGTGGACGTGCAGAACACGCTGGTCAACAATGCCCTGCTGCGCTGGGGCAGCGATGTACAGAAGAAGCATTACCTGCCGCGCATGGCCGCCGATACCTGCGGCGCCTACGCCCTGAGCGAAGCCGGCTCTGGATCAGACGCGTTCGCCCTGCAGACCCGGGCCGCGCTTAAGGGCAGCGACTACGTCCTCAATGGCCGCAAGCTGTGGATCACCAACGGCAAGGAAGCCGGACTCTTTGTTCTGTTTGCAACGGTCGATCCGGCGGCTGGTTACAAGGGGATCACGGCATTCCTGATTGAGAAGGATTTTCCGGGCTTTACCGTAGGCAAGAAAGAAGACAAGCTGGGGATTCGCGCGTCATCCACCTGTGAGCTGATTCTCGAAGACTGCCATGTGCCCAAATCCAACGTGCTGGGCGAGGTGGGCAAGGGGTACAAGATCGCGATCGAGACCTTGAATGAAGGCCGCATCGGAATCGGGGCGCAGATGGCGGGAGTGGCCCGCGGCGCCTGGGAATATGCGGCCAGGTACGCGCAGGAACGCAAACAGTTCGGCAAGGCGATTGCCGACTATCAGGGCATCCAGTTTCAGATCGCGCAGATGGCCACCGAGATCGAGGCGGCCAGGCTGATGGTGTACAACGCGGCGCGCATGAAGGATGCCGGCATACCATTCGTGAAGGAAGCGGCCATGACCAAGCTGTTCTGCTCGCAGGTGGCGGAGCGCGTGACCTCGCTGGCCATCGAAATCTATGGCGGCTACGGGTTCACCAAAGACTATCCGGTGGAGAAGTACTGGCGCGATTCGAAAATAGGCAAGATCTACGAAGGCACGTCCAACATGCAGTTGGCCACCATCGCCAAGCTGCTGCTGGGCGGGAAGTAGGCCTCCCATTCAAGGCCGGGTTTCAGCCCTGAGTGAATTTCTTTGCCTACTTTGTGGTTCAAGCGTTTGACGTTGACCATGCCGGAAGCCCAATATTCTTGAGCAACCCGCTTACAAATCCAGGCTACGCCCGTCGAAATGTTGGGGCGGTTTGTCTTCCGGGTGCTGACGGGAATCCCAAGAGGAAAAAATAATGATAAAGCAGATAGCAGCAGCGTTCGTCCTTGTATCCGTATTCTGCGTTCTGGCGATGGCGCAAGCGCCCGCCAATAGCAAGCCTGAAACGGCCAAGACGGTCGATCGTCTGCCCGGCCTGGACAAGCAGCTCATCGACGCCACGGCAGATCCGTGCATCGATTTTTTCCAATACGCCTGCGGGAATTTTTCTAAACTTTATCCCATCCCGAACGATCGTTCCGCCTACGGGACCGGCTCCATGATCGCCGACTATACCGAGCATGTGCTGCATACCATGCTGGAAAAGGCCGCCGCCGGCGGCGCCGGCCGCACTCCCAATGAACAGAAAATTGGCGACTCCTACGCCGCCTGCATGGACGTCGAGACCATCAACCAGAAGGGGCTGACGCCGCTGCAGATGGAACTGGATCGCATTACCGCCATCAAGAGCAAAGACGAGCTGCCCGAACTCCTGGCCCGTTTTCAACTGATCGGGGTGGGCGCGTTTCTCAGCTTCGGCGAACAGCAGGATTTCAAGGACGCGCGGAAGCAGATCGCTTTGCTCGACCAGGGCGGTCTGGGACTGCCCGAGCGCGACTACTATTTCCGCTCCGGAGCCGCCGCCGAGAAAACCCGCGCCCAGTATGTGCAACACATCGCCAATATGTTCAAGCTGACGGGCGAACTGGAAAAGAAAGCGGTCAGTGACGCGGAAGCCATCATGCAGCTGGAAACAGCACTGGCCAAGGTTTCCATGGACATCACGTCGCGGCGCGACCCCAACAAGATTTACCACCTGATGCCGGTGTCCGAGCTCGCGACCCTGGCTCCGGGCGTGGCCTGGGACCGTTTTCTGGCGGCATCCGGGGCGCCTCGAGTGAGCGAGCTGAACGTAGCCAATCCCGATTTCGTCAAAGGCCTGAATAGCGTGCTGGCTTCCACCGACCTGGAAACGATCAAGACCTATCTGCGCTGGCAGCTGATTCTTTCGACCCCGGGAGACGTGCTGCCCAAGGCTCTCGATGATGAGCGCTTCGACTTCTACGGCCGCAAGTTAAGGGGACAGCCCGAACAGAGGGCCCGCTGGAAACGCTGCGTACAAGCCACGGACGGCGCCTTAGGTGAAGCTCTGGGCCAGGTCTATGTCGCCCAGGAATTTTCTCCCGCCAACAAACAAGCCACCCTGCAAATGGTGCAGGACATCGAGGCCGCGATGGACCAGGACATCGATACCCTGGACTGGATGAGTGCAGCGACCAAAGTCAAGGCCAAGGAAAAGCTGCACGCCGTGGCGGACAAGATCGGGTATCCCGACCATTGGCGGGACTATTCCAGCCTGGTCATCACGCGGGACGACGCTTTCGGAAATAACCTTCGCGCCACCGCTTTCGAGAGCCGGCGCCAGCTGGAAAAGATCGGCAAGCCCGTCGATCGCGGGGAGTGGGGCATGAGTCCGCCGACAGTAAACGCGTACTACGACCCGAGCATGAACGACATTAACTTTCCCGCCGGCATCCTTCAGCCCCCGCTGTATGACAGTCACGCCTCGGACGCGTCGAATTACGGACACATCGGCGGGGTCGTAGGGCACGAACTAACACACGGCTTCGACGATGAAGGCCGGCAATTCGACGCCTACGGAAACCTCGCCGACTGGTGGACCGCCGAGGATGGCAAACGCTTCGACGAAAAAGCCGACTGCGAGGTAAAGGAGTACAGCAACTTCGTCGCGGTCGACGACGTCAAGGTCAATGGCAAGCTGACCTTAGGCGAGAACACCGCCGACAACGGCGGCCTGCGCCTGGCCTACATCGCGTTTTTGGCGGATGCGAAGAGGAAGAACATCGACCTCGCGCAAAAACAGGACGGCTATACCCCGCTGCAGCAGTTCTTTCTGGGATATGGACAGAGCTGGTGCGGCAGTACCCGCCCCCAGCAACTCCGGTTGCAGGTGCAGACCGATCCGCACTCGCCCCGGCAGTTCCGGGTGGATGGCGTAGTGCAGAATATGCCGGAGTTCGGCCAGGCCTTCGGCTGCAAAGTGGGCCAGCCCATGATGCCCGTGAATGCGTGCAGGGTTTGGTAGCTCCAGGCTGACCAGATATATGTGGCCGCGGGCACTCTTCCCACGACCACACATGCTCTATCTACTGGGGCGGCGGCGGGGGCGGAGTGGTGGCTCCCGGCGTGATCTGGGTTCCGATCACATCGCCCGATACGATCATTTCCACGCGGCGATTCAGTTTCCGGCCGGCCGCCGTGCTGTTGTCTGCCACCGGGCTGCCTTTTCCCAATCCGCGGGCAATGACATTGTTGATCGAGACTCCGTTGTCGACCAGATAGTCGCGCACCGACCCGGCGCGCTTCTCCGACAAGGCCTGGTTGTAGGCATCGCTGCCGATGCTGTCGGTGTGGCCTTCAATTTCCAGGCGCAGGTCGGGATAGGCGAGCACGATGCCTGAAATTCGCGCCAGCCGCTCGCGGGCCGCCGGCTTCAGGGTATAGCTGCCGCTGTCAAACAACACGTCGGGCATGCTGACGACGAGACCGCGGTCCGTGTCCTTGGTCTCGAGCACCTGGTTGAGCTGATTGAGCAGACGCTGCCGCTGTTCTTCCTTCTGGCGGATGGCATCGGCGGCAGCCTGACGCTGTCTCTCGGCTTCCGCTTCGGCTTTTTGCTGCTCAGCCAGGGCCGCCGCTCGGGCGGCGTCGGCCTGGGCCTGCTGCAGCTGGGCCTCGGCCTGGGCCTTTTCCGCTGAGGCGCGGTCAGCCTCAGCTTGGGCCCGTTTGCGGGCATCTTCCTCGGCCTGGGCCTTGGCCTGAGCTTCCGCTACGGCAGAGGCCTGGGCCTCCGCTTCGGCCTTTTGCTGCTTCTCCAGCATGGCCTGTTTCTCGTTGGCGATTCGTTCCTGCTCCTTGCGGCCAAGAGTCAGAACACGGGCATCCTCGGCCATCTGGGTGGCGCCGCGCGCCGCGGTGCCGATTGGAGTCTTGCCCTGTTTGCGTCTGAGATAGTCTTCGGCGCGAGCCAGATAGGTTTCGGCCTTTTGCAAGCTATCGGGCGCGTATTTGGCTGCGCCCGCGGCTTTGGCAATGGCGACGGCGTTGCGCGCTTCGAGCAGAGTCAGCGGCGTCTTGGGATCGGCGCTCGCGGAGGGAAGCTGGGCGGCCGGCATGTCGACGGTATACTGGCCGCCTTCAAGCATGTCGAACTTGGCATCGATGGCCTCTTCGAAGCCCTTGGTCTGCTGGCGAAGGATGTTTTCCGCCACTACGTCATTGCTCGGCCGGGTCACGGAGAAGTAAGGTTCCGCGGTCACGATCAGGCCGAAGGCCTGCAGGTCGGTGGTGACATCGAGGCTGCTCTTTCCGTATTCATCGGGAACAATCTCGCCCAGATTCTGGGCGCGCCCTTCGGGCGTGATCGCCCATAGCACATAGGTCAGGAACTGCGGACCGATCCGGGTGGCCGGCCCCAGCTTGGAAAGGTCGACGTTGATCTGCAAGCGCCCGTTCTTGCTGTCCACTTTGGCTTTGCCGGTGACTTCCGGCATCAGGCTGGTTCCTTTCATATCCACCGTGGTCGAGCCCCCGCGATGGCGATAGTTGACCGCCTTGGTGGTTCGCGAAACCACGTTCACCCGGAACACCGGGGTCTGGTCCATGGGTTCGACAGGAGGATTCTCCTGCTGCGCGATCGCGAACGTGACCGTCAACATCACGCAATAAAGGGTCACGCCCATCAAGCCTGCGAATTTCTTCATGATTGCATCCTTCTCGTTTAGAACATTTGGCAATGCGGGACCACAAAGTCTTGCTTAATTTTGACCCTTTCCGGCCTTCTCCGGAAGTGACTCCGCGAGCTACCTCGCAGAAGCGGGCCGGGAAAAGCGCCGGGGTTGAGATGCGGAATGCGCGTCTCGCGGCCGGGGTCCGCGGGAGCGATGTTCCAGCGCCGTCCCGATGCCCCCAAAACCCTTGCCGGTCGTGGGTTTCGGACGACTATGGCACTCGGGTAACCCATCGCGGTTACCTATAATGTGCAGCAACTTGCATTTGCGGGCCCAGCCGGTGGCCCGGAAATTCCCTCTAAGTTCCTTTCCCATAGTGCCTTACAGGAATCTGCATTATTGGCTGGCTAGCTGCATTCCTAGTGCTGCCTGCTGACTGAAGAGGCATAGAGATCGGGGTGCCATTTTGTGGAACCTGACGGGCGATAACGCGACCAGCAAGCCCGGGCGCTCGCTCCTTCCCGCGCTGACCATTTTGTTTGTGGTTTCCTACGGCCTGTTGACCATGCTGGTCGTGGAACAGGGACGAACCATCGACTCCCAACGCGACCTCATTCACATGCTGTTCAGCGACAGCGTGCAGTTGAGCGGAATCAAAGGGAAAGCCATTCAGAAACAACAAGCCGAAGCGCAGGCCCGCGCCCAGGCGCAAAAGAAATCGCCGCCCGCGCAAACGGCGCCGGCGGATCCGCAGGCACAGTCGCCGTCGACCCAGCGGCCGCAGGCCAGCGCCAAGAATCAGAGCACCAGCAAGATCGGGAGACCGCTTCCGCAGAAACCTCCGAAGGATTCTTCCGATATGCCGGATGAGCGCAGGATGCTGATCTCGATATAGGTTTCGGGGCCCAGGTTACTCCCCATGAAAGCATTCGCGACCCTATTACTGTTGTCAGTTTCCGTGTACAGTTCGTACCGGATCCCGCCGCCGACGCCCCCCGCCGACCACGTCGCCGCCAAGCGCCCCGCCCGCAAGGGAGGCCGCTGGTACTTCGCGGAGAACGGTCATGCCGTCTACTGCTACGGCCCAGTCAGACTGTTGCCGCAGGCCGAAGGCGGACTGCAACGCGTCGCCACCTTCTGCCAGGGCGACAAGAATATGGTTCCGCTGAGGGATTAGGGGCAGCTTCTGGCTTTCTAGCTTCTGGTTTTCTAGCTTCTGGCTTTCTAGCTTCTAGCTTCTGGCTTCTAGCTTCTGGCTTCTAGCTCTTCGCTCATCGCTTCTGTGCGCTTCGCCTTCGCGATTTAACCAGGAGCCAGAAGCTAGAAGCTTTCCCGCAAATCCGCTACCCTTCTTCCATGCCGAAATTCGAGAAGCATATCTTCGTCTGCGGCAACCAGCGGCCGCCCGGGGCGCCGCGTCCCTGCTGCGATCCCACGGGCCAGGCGGAATTGCAGAAGGCGTTCAAAGAGAAACTGGCGGAACGCGGACTCAAGGGAAAAGTGCGGGCCAATCAGTCAGGATGCCTGGACCAGTGCGAGCATGGCCCGAACCTGGTCGTTTATCCCGACGCGGTCTGGTACGGCCGGGTCACACTGGCCGATGTGGATGAAATCATCGAGTCGCACATCGTGCGGGGGAAACCGGTTGAGCGGCTGGTGCTGCCCGATTCCTGCCTCAACACCAAAGACTGCGAACACCGCAAGCGGAACTAGCCTGAAGAAGGTGAAAGTCCTGGGATTGGTAGGCGCGGCAGGAATTGAACCTGCAACCGTCGGATTAGAAATCCGATGCTCTATCCGTTTGAGCTACGCGCCCGTCATTTGCTGATTCGAGGTTACGCACTTCCGGTCCGGAAAAGGGGCTGTTCCGGGGGCTATTCTCCGGCTCTAGTTTATCCGTTCTCGCCCGGTCTGCTTCTAGTTTTTCCCCAATCCGATGGTCAGTTTCTGCCCTGAAATATTCCTCGTCTCCTGCATCCCCGCGGTGCTAACCTTCTTCAGGTCGGCCTCCTTATTTATCCGTGCCTTGAGCACGTCGACAACCTGGGAGCGTAACAGCATCCCGTCCGGAGACCGGCCTTGTCACCCCATTGTTAGCGCAAGGCATAGTGACGGCTTCTGCAATTTCAGCGTAGAGTGATGGCCGTGAAACAGTCGCAACCGGACTTTTTCGACTCCCCTCCCGAAGTGGAAGAGTATTGTCAAGACGCGGTAATCAACGTACTACGCCTTAACTGTGAGGCCTTGGACTGTCGCAGGCGACAACTGGATTTCACAGGCGCGGTATACTCTTGGGCGCAAGTTCTCTCGCCTTCGAGTTGGTCCCCGGAGGAGTGAATGTTTCGCAAAATCAAAGCAGCAGGTCCTGCGGCGTGCGCCATGGTTCTCGGCTCAGCTGTTCTTCTAGCTCAAGTTCCCCAACCTCAAAAGGTGACGGGGGCTGGAGCCTCTTCACCTGCAGATACGGGGACGAGCGCTGCCGAGGGTTGCGCTGAATGCGAAATGCCGATCGTCCTGCAACAGACTGTAGAAGCGGGGAAGACCGCGGTGGGAACAAAGGTGGAAGCGCGACTGGCGATGGCCACGATGATCAACGGCACAGTGCTTCCGCGGGGCGCGGTGATTTCGGGCGAGGTAACCACGTCGGTGCCGAAATCAAACAATTCGCCGTCGCTGCTTGGGATTCGCATGGATTCGGCGCAATGGAAAAATGGCGAGGCGAAATTCAAGGTGTATTTGACCGCGTGGTATTATCCGCCGGCGGCGCCGATGGCGCCTCCGGACCTCTCCTATGGACCGCCGGGCGACAGAAGGAATTGGGG
>DASQHA010000427.1:0-38755 GCA_035632335.1 Terriglobales bacterium | reverse complement strand
GCCGAGGCCCTGGGACAGCGGGTGCAGGAGAAGCTGCGTCCGGCATCAACCTGGCTCTACCACTCCCGGCGCCGCCTGGCCACCGCGGGCGTGGGCGTACTCACGGTCTGGCTGTTTCTCCACGTGATGTTTGGGGCCAATGGCATGGTCGTCTACCGGCAGAAACGCGCCGAGTACCAAAGCCTGAGGCACGAAATCGACCAACTGCAGAAGGAAAACGACCACTATACCGATCAGATCAACGCCCTCGAGACCAATCCCAAGACCATCGAGAAAGAAGCTCGCGAACAACTGCACTACGCCCGCCCCGGTGAAGTGGTGTATGTGGCTCCGACTCCTCCGCCCATCGCGATACCCTCAACCAGCGCAGCGCAGAAGTAGTCATCTAAATGTAGGCGCGAGCGCCCTCGCTCGTGCGGCGGCATTCGCGGCGTCGCAAGAGCACACAGGTGCATCCTCGAGATAACAGGGTTATGCAAAGGAAGAGTTGGATTGGGACGCCCGGGCAGGTGACTAGAGGGATGCCTTCTGGGCGGTGGCCTTGGGGTGGGGGTTGCGCTGCTTGCGCAGTTCGGCCTGGAAGGCTTCGGGCGACAGGTCGCCTCTTTTTCGGAAGAGGTCCAGCAAAGGATCTTCTATGCCGGTTGCTGGTTTGGGAGCACTTACCGGTTCGGTCAGATCCAGGCCTTCCGGTTCCACCATGAGTTCCGGAAGAACACCGTTGGTGTTAGTCAGGGCCTGAATAAATTTCTCGAGGTCGTTGCGTTGAGCATCACTGGTCTGGGCGAATTCAATGCCCATCCCCAGGTCGGAATGCATGACCAGCACCACGCCTTCTGCTCTGAAGCTTATACCGGCTATCTTCATGGAAAGGATGATGCGAGTACGCACCGGGAAGGGCGAAGCCGTGGCCAGATAGCAGCCGCCCAGGCTGAGGTCGGTCAGCTTGCAGGGGGCCGGCGGATCGTTTTGCTCAAACTCGGGGCCGCGGCTTTCCAGCCAGGCATTTAACTGATCGCGCATCGCGGGAGCCAGATTCAGGAAGCGCAGTCCCACCTGGCGGCCCGGGCTCTCCCAGGCCACTTCGCCGGCGCACTCGATGTTGTCGTCGGTGCCGGGCAAAGCAAACTGCAGGCTGAGGGCAGCCATTTTTTTGGGACGGTGCGCGAGCTGGATGGCCATGCCGCCCTCGCCGATATCGCTGCTCACGGCGCGCAGCTGGCCGGCGCCATCATCCACCTGGATGGTGACCGGAGTTTCGACCGCGATGCGGGCATTGCGCCGCCGTTCGCGTTTCATCAAGGCCCGGACGGCGCGAAAACTGGTTTTGGCGCGTTCCGGAGAAAGCGGCTGATGCAGGACGAAATGGGCTCCCAGGTCCCTGGCCCCTCCCAGGGAAGTCAGGGCACCGACGATGGCTACGGAGACGGCCCGTTTGTTACAGGGAGCGGAGCGGGCACTGCGCAGCACGCGCGAGGCGGTAGCCGGGTCCGCGCAGTCCACAATGACTGCTTCAAACCTCCGCCGGGTCAGTTTGTGAATGGCGGATTCGGCATCAGCGCAAAGCTCCATGCCGATTTCCAATTCACTCAATACCCTTCGCAGGATGCGAACCGCCTTATCGTCGGCACAAAAGACCAGCGCGTGTAGACTCATAAAACTTCTTTACCCTGTGATCATGCTTACGAACTGCGGATCAGCCCCGGCCCGCGGCTGCGTCGGCTTCCTCACGCTCGTCGTCGAGCAGGTGAGCCACGCCGCGGAGCTGTTCGGCAGCGGTCTGCAGAGCTTCAATCTGTTTGCCCAGCTGGGCTTGCTCAGCCTGTTTTTTACGCAACACCTCGTAGATATCCCTCACAGTTTTGGCCTCCTTATCGCACTCTAGGTAGGTCCGCGGCACCCGTCAATGACCGCCGGCGGACAACGGGTTACCGGGGTAACCCGGATTACGGCGTGGCACGCCTTCGGCATCGGCTGCGCGGCGTAAGAACTTGATTCTCAACAGTTAGCATTTGTACGCTGGCGGACCAAACCGGCCGTCGGCAGAGGCAATGGGGCTGAAGCCTCCCGATTTGGGACCTGGTTGCAGGCTAAGCCATTAATTTTCTTTGATATAGCTTGCAAAGCGCCGGCAAAGAGAAGATATTTCCATTGACTTATCGAGTCAAATGTCCTAGAATCATCATCTTCCAGTCATCGTAGGGATTTACCCAGGGGGTACGGCTAGGGTATGTGACGGAGCGGTTTGGTCTGAATCGTCAGAGCCGGCGACGGAATCTAAGTTTTAAGTTAATGTTTGCAGTCTTATTCTCCTGTACGAGGAACATTCTTCATGGCTAAGCGACGTGGAAATCCCAACTGGGGCAAGCCCGAGCCGATCGGGCCGATTACCCCGACCATTACCGAGTTCGAGCAGGTGGTGCGCGAGTACAAGCTTTCGCCCGACCAATACCTGCGCTCCACCCGGCTGCGCGAATGGGCGCGGCGCAATAAGAATTCGAAGTACATCCCCGAACCGCTGCTGGAGGCCTGGGGATTTGAAATCGAGTCCACGCTGTAAGGCCAGCTTACAAAGGACTGAGGGGCCGCCTGCGAGGCGGCCCTTTTTATTTGCCGACCGGTCCGGCTGCCGCGGGCCAAGAATTTGGCTGCAACTCCGGGGTCCGGCGGACTATCCTAGAGGGTGATGAAGTTCTCCCCCGATGAAATCGTGGCTACCGTGGTGGCCACCAGTTTTGCCGCCGGGCTTAACGTTTACGCCACGGTGGCGACTTTGGGCCTGCTGGCCCATGCCGGAGTGCTGGTGCTGCCGCCGGCGCTGGGAATTCTGGCCAGCTGGTGGGTGATCGGGAGCAGCGGGGCGCTGTTTGCCATTGAGTTCTTCGCCGACAAGATTCCCGCCTTCGACCTGGTCTGGAACACTTTGCACACTTTTATCCGGGTGCCGGTGGCGGCCCTGCTGGCCTATCGCGCGACGGCGGCCTTATCGCCCTGGGAGCAACTCGCGGCCACAGCGGCCGGCGGACTGATCGCGTTCGCGGCGCATGGGGGCAAGACAGCGGCACGGGCTGCGGTCACTGCGTCTCCGGAACCTTTCTCCAACGCCGCTCTAAGCCTGGGTGAGGACGGCCTGGCGATCTTTCTGACCTGGTTTGCCACCCGGCATCCCTATACGGCGGCCGGAATTGTGGGTTTCCTGCTGGTGATTATTATTCTGCTGGCGCGCTGGGTGCTGCGTTCGCTGCGGGCACTCTTCCGCGGGACCGAAGACCTGCTCACCGGCAACCAGCCTGCGGTTTGACGGTATAAAACCTGCATGAGATAGTTGTGCGTTTCTCGCGTCGCGGGAAATCAGCCGGAAAGCCCGGCGAGGAGCCCCCAGTTTCATGATCCGCCTGATTCCGCGGGAGACCAAATTCTTCCGCATGTTCGCAGAAGTGTCGCAGAATGTGACCGAGGGCGCCCGCCTCCTGCAGGACATTCTGAAAAACCCGGTTAACATGGCCGAACGGCTGGACAAGCTACAGGCCATCGAGCACCGGGGCGACGAAATGACCCATGCCATTATCACGACCTTGAACCAGACATTTATCACTCCGTTTGACCGCGAGGACATTCACCGCCTGACGTCGTCGTTGGACGACGTGCTCGACTTTGTCAATTCCGCGGGCATGCGGCTTACTCTGTACCGGATCGATGCCCCGCCACCGGTGGCGGCCGTGCTGGCGGGATTGATCGTCGAGCAGTCCGAGGAACTGGCCAAAGGGGTGTCGCTGCTGGAGCAGAACCAGCGGGTGCTGGAGCATTGCGTGGAAGTCCATCGGCTGGAGAATGAGGCGGACCGCGTGAGCCGCAATGCCATCGCCGAACTTTTCGACAACGAGAAAGATCCTATCCGGCTGATCAAGATGAAGGAGTTGTACGAAGTGCTCGAAATGGCAACGGACAAAGCCGAAGACGCCGCCAATGTGCTGGAGGCAGTCGCCTTGAAGAGCGCTTGATGGCCTTTTGTTTCGGCAGCACCATCCCAGCCCCGGGGGCCCGTCTTTGAGCACAGGACTGCTGCTGCTGATCATCACTGTGGCCGTTGCCCTGGCTTTTGACTTCCTGAACGGCTTTCATGACGCCGCCAACAGCATCGCGACGGTAGTGTCTACCCGGGTTTTATCACCTAAGCTGGCGGTGGTCTGGGCCGCATTCTTCAACTTCGCGGCCGCGTTCCTTCTGGGCACGGCGGTGGCGAAGACCATCGGCAAAGGCATGATCCGGCTGGACGACGTGACCCAGTACGTAGTCATTGCCGGCCTGGCCGGGGCCATTGTGTGGGATTTGCTCACCTGGTGGTGGGGGTTGCCAACCTCCTCGTCGCACGCCCTGATTGGAGGCTACGCCGGAGCCGCCATGACGCGAGCGGCATTGAACCATGGGATGGCTCATGCCTATTCGGTGATTCTGCCGCAGGGCTGGACTTTGACTCTGGCTTTCATCGTGGTCGCTCCCATCATGGGGCTGGTGCTTGCGCTGATGTTTTCTTCGGCCAGCTATTGGATTCTGCGCAACCGAACTCCCGGGCAAGTCGACAAATGGTTTCGCAAGCTGCAACTGCTGTCGGCGGCGGCTTATAGCCTCGGGCACGGGGGAAACGACGCCCAAAAGACGATGGGGATCATCGCCGGAGCGCTGTTCACCGCCGGCTACATGACTCCGGACGAGATCACCCACGAGTGGGGCCACTACAAGTGGTTCATCATTCTCTCCGCTCACACCGCGATTGCGCTGGGCACATACTTCGGCGGCTGGCGCATTGTTCACACCATGGGATCGAAAATCACAAAATTGAGGCCGCTGGGTGGCTTCTGCGCTGAGGCTGCGGGAGCCATAACCCTGTTCGGGACTGCGTTGGCTGGCATTCCGGTCAGCACCACGCACACTATAACCGGGGCAATTATCGGAGTTGGGGCGATCCATCGCCTGTCGGCCGTGCGGTGGGGAGTGGCACGGCGCATTGTCTGGGCGTGGATCATTACGATTCCGGCTTCCGGGGCGGCGGCTGGGGTGATTTTCTGGGTGATACGGGTGGTTCATCCGGCAGCGTGATCGCTACCGAAAATCTTTAACCACCAGGGACACGAAGGACCACGAAGGAAAATCCCCTCTGCGTTGGCTTTCCTTAGGGTTCCTTCGTGTCCTTGGTGTTAAGGATTTGGGGTATGCTTTGCTAAAATCGGACATCATGATGGCACATTCGCCCTTTACCGACGTCCCATCGGCAATCGAGGAAATCCGCGCTGGGCGGATGGTTGTGGTGGTCGACGACGAAGACCGGGAAAACGAAGGCGACCTCACGCTGGCGGCGGAGAAGGTGACGCCGGAAGCAATTAATTTCATGGCCAAATATGGGCGCGGCCTGGTGTGCCTGGCCATGACCGAGGAGCGCCTGGACCATCTGCGCATCGGGCAGATGACCGCCGAAAACACGTCGAACTACGGGACCGCGTTCTGCGAAGCCATTGATGCCCGGGAGGGCGTAACCACCGGAATCTCCGCTTACGATCGGGCCCGCACCATCAAGGTTGCAGTCGATCCAGCGACCCGGCCATCCGACCTGGCTCGGCCCGGACACGTATTTCCGCTGCGGGCGCGCAAGGGTGGAGTGCTGGTGCGCGCCGGACAGACCGAAGCCTCGGTGGACCTGGCTCGCATGGCGGGGCTGGTACCCGCCGGCATCATCTGCGAAATCATGCGCGACGATGGGACGATGGCGCGCGTGCCCGATCTGATCGAGTTCTGCGAAACCCATAGCCTGAAACTGCTGACCGTCGCGGAACTGATCCGCTATCGCATGCAGCACGAGCGCCACGTGCACCGCGTGGGCGAGGCGTTGATCGACACCCAGCACGGAGAGTTTCGCCTGATTGCTTACGAAAGCGAAGTTGACGGCGGCGAGTCTCATGTGGCTTTGGTGCGCGGCGACATTGAAAGCGGCGACGAACCCGTCCTGGTTCGGATGCATTCGCACTGCCTGATGGGCGATGTGTTCGGGTCAACCGGCTGCGACTGTCATGCCACCATCGAAGGCTCGATGCAGAGAATTGCCCGGGCAGGCCGCGGGGCGCTCATCTACCTGCATCAGACATCGAAGGGCTTTTCGGTGGAGAAGCTGGCGGAGCGAACGGCACTTACTTTTCACCGGGACAAGCGTATGCCGGCATTGCCCGAGAGCGAGCGCAAGACGCAGCGCGAAATAGGCATCGGGGCGCAGATCCTTTCGGACCTGAATCTGCGGCGCATTCGGCTGCTCACCAACCATCCCCGCAAGGTTGCCGGCCTGGAGGGATTCGGCATCGAGATCGTGGAGCAGATTCCGGTGGCGCTGGACCGGGTGCGAAGCAAGGCATAATGCCCCATCTCGTGGAGGACGGACGTCTCGCCCGTCAGGCGATGGCTGGTGCACCACGGGCGGGACGCCCGTTCTCCATATCGATAATCTAAACCCGGGACCACGGCGTCTTTTTGCTCGTCCGGAAAAATGAAACACCCTTCCCGCAGTTCGCCCACTTACATTGCCTTGCTTCGAGGGATCAATCTGGGCGGCCACAAGATCATCAAGATGGACCAACTGCGGAAGACCTTCGACGAGTTGGGCTTTAAGGATGTGAAGACCTACATTCAGAGTGGAAATGTAATCTTCAAAACATCCGCGCAAGCGCCCGCGAAGCTGGCGAAACGTATTGAAGAAAAGATACTCGGTCAGTTCGGCTTTCCGGTTCCAGTGGTGGTGAAGACGGCGGTTGAAATCGATGAAGTGATACGCGCTAATCCCCTGCTGAAAGAAAAAGGCATCGACCCCGGCAAGCTGCATGTAACCTTTTTAGCGTGCGCCCCCGAGCAGAGCGCGCTGAAAACGCTGGATGGGGCAGAGGTCGCTCCCGATCAGTTTCACTGTTCCGCGCAGGCAGTCTACCTCCATTGTCCGAATGGATACCACGCGACCAAGTTAGGCAATAACGTCCTGGCGAAGATGCTCAAGGTGGGCGCGACTACGCGCAACTGGAAGACGGTAAACAAGCTGTGGGAGATGTCGCGGTAGTGCGGGACGGTCCCCTTCACTGCGAAGCAGCGGGCGAGGGATGGGGTAAGGTCATTCAGTTTTCAGTTTGAAGTTCCCAGTTCTCAGCTTTGAGGTTCCCAGTTCTATTCAGCAGGGCTTGCGGATCACGATGTCGCTGTCGTTGATGAAGAACTGGACGGAGCACTGGTCGGAGCCGCAGATTACGGGGAGCAGGCCGGCGAGCTGTTTGCGGGTGATGAGGCCGAGGGTGCCGCAGTCGGGACAGGCGAGAACCGCCCAGTAGGGATCTTCCTTTTCGCCCACGTGGCCGGCATTCTCCAGCACAAAGATCGTGCCGGGATGCATCTGCTCGGGAATCCACTCATTCAGGACGTTCAGTTCTCCAACCATTTCTCCTCCCCGGAGCCTAACTTTGTGGAGCTAAACTTCCCTGCTACGACGCTTTGCTGCGGACTGGCCGCGGTGCGCCGGCACTAGCTTTTTTTTCCGCGTTGCGGATTACGGCTCGAACCTGGCGTACCGTATCGCTGAGACAGACCGCCAGCATGGGCTGACGCGAATTCTTCAGGATGTCCACAATCTGGCGCGCCGACGTTTCCAGATAAAGCGTGCGGCCGTCGGTGAGCAGATGATAGTCAGACGAGCCGGTGACGGTTTCCGCCAGACGTTTGCTGAACTCGCGCTGCAGAAAGCGCATCACCTTGCGCACCCGCTGCAGCGAGAAGCCGCGGCGGCGCAGCTCGCAGATAACCGCGACCTCGGCCAGATCTTCGGTCGAGTACAGACGGCGATGGCCTTCGCGAGCCGGAACGACAATGCGGCGCTCGTCCCACCACTGCAGCTGCCGCAGGGTGATGCCGGTCATGGCCCTGACCTCGCGGGATGTGAAGCGGGTCTGCATGCGCGAGACCTAAAATGTTTCAAACATTCAAGATATAAAATGTTTGACACATTTTAGGCGCGAAGTGGCAGCTGTCAATGGGAGATTTGAGACTGAGGTGTACTAGAGGAGTTCCTCGTAGGGCGCGGCTGAGGGCGGGACGCCCTCAAGACAGCCGGCGGGACGCCGGCGCTACGAAAGTCCTCCGCCTACGAAGTGGACGATTTCCAGGCGGTCGCCTTCGGCCAGATTCGTTTCCGGCCATTTTTCCCGCCGAATAATGTTGCGGTTCAGTTCAACGGCAACCCGATCCTGCTTCATGCCCAGTTGTTCGATGAGTTGGGCCAGGGTAATCGGGTCGGACGACTGTTCCTGGCCGTTGATGGTGATTTTCATTGCATCGATTCTCGCAAGTTATGAGGCGCCGGAGCAAGCGCAGTTCTTGCAGTGGTGGTGGAGGCCGGGCGGGACGCCCGTCCTCCGCTGAATATTCAGGCTTCTACTTTTCGCAGCTGGAATTTGCGGGTGGCAGTGCGGCCGGAATAGCTGGCCTGCACCAGGACGGAGGAGTCGGGCAAAGAGGACTCGTCGACCTCGATTTTCATTTCGGTGTCGCCGGAGGGGTCGGTGAGGACCTGGGCATAGAAAGGCGCCGCATCGGGACGAGCGAAACGGATGGTGAGCCGCGCTCCGGGGACTCCGGAACCGCTCTCGGTGACCCGCAGCCGCATGGTCAGATTGCGGTCGGAATGGACGGAGTTGGCGTTCAGCCATTGCACGTCCAACTCTTTGACCGCAGCCAGGGTCTCTGGCGTGTCGCGCTTGTCGAGGATGTCGTCCAGGCGGCCGTCGCGGATCGCGTCCAGGACCAGGCGATGCTGGTCGCGCAGGCCGTGTTCTTTTTGCTGGTCGGTGAAACCGGTGGCCAGCTTGTCTCCGTAGGGAGTGGCCCGCTTGCCGATGCAGCGGCCGCGGACGAACACCTGGGTTTGCAGCAAAAGCTCGCCTTCGCGGGCCTCGCTCTGCACGTGGTAGACGGTGTCGCCCTGCTTGATGTCGGTGTTAAAGCCAAAGATCATGCGCGCTTCATCACTATCACAATTTCACTCTCACGAAAGCGATGGTGCCTATCGATTAAAAAGTTTAAACAAACATCAACAAAGGCGGCGGTTGGCTTGACACCGCCATTATCGAAAACTAATCTAGAATGTTTACGTAACGCTTGGCGCGAATTATATATAGCTCTCCCATGCCCGACAATTACTTCGTCCGCTACCTGCCGCTGCTGATTCACTTCGTGGTCGCGGGAGCCCTTGCGGGCGCGATTGTCCTGCTTTCCTACCTGATCGGGTATCGCCGCCCCACCCGGGCCAAAATGTCGCCCTATGAGTGTGGCATGACACCGGTGGGGGACGCCAGAGAACGTTTTTCAGTCAAATTCTATATGGTGGGGATGCTGTTCATCCTGTTCGACATTGAGGCGATATTTCTCTATCCCTGGGCGGTCATCCTGCGCGATCTTAAGATGTTTGGTTTCTGGGAGATGCTGATTTACATCGGGATCATGCTGGTGGGCTTCTTTTATGTGTGGAAAAAGGGCGCGCTGGACTGGGGCAAACCCTCGGCCCGCCGGGGCGAAGTCTGATGCCTGTGGCGCCCGCCATCACCGATCTGGAGCAACTGAAGAACCACCCGGCTGTGGCCAAACTGGTGGCCTGGAATCCGGCTGCGGTGGAGGGCGCGAAGTTCGATCGCGACGAAATGAGTATCTATGTGGAGCGATCGTGCATACGGGATGCGTGCGCTGTGCTGCGCGATGACGCCGATTGTCCTTTTAACTTTCTCGCCGACGTGACCTGTGTGGATTGGTTTCCTTCGGAACCGCGCTTCGAAGTGGTTTACCACCTGCTGTCCCATACGAAGAAGGAGCGGGTGCGATTGAAGGTAAGGCTGGACAGCGGCAGTCCGGCGCTCGATTCGGTGACCCAGGTCTGGCCCGCGGCCAATTATTTCGAGCGCGAGGTATTCGACTTGTTCGGAGTGCGCTTCGCGGGACATCCCTACCTGCGGCGCCTGCTGATGCCGGAAGACTGGGAAGGCCATCCCTTGCGTAAGGACTATCCGGTGGAGGGCTACCGCTAGGTCTCGCCATGGCTCATCTTTCCCCCGCGCCCGCGCTCGAACCCGGTCAGGACCGCACGATGATCCTGAACATGGGCCCGCATCACCCGTCGACCCACGGCGTGCTGCGGCTGATTCTGGAGATTGACGGCGAAAACATTGTGCGCATCATGCCCGACATCGGGTATCTGCACACCGGGATCGAGAAAACCTGCGAAGCCAAGTTTTATCAGCAAGTGGTGCCGCTGACCGACCGCATCGACTATCTTTGCCCCCTGACCAACAATCTTTGCTACGTGCTGGCGGTGGAAAAACTGCTGGGCCTGGAGATTCCGCCCAAGGCGCAGTGGATGCGGGTGCTGCTGAATGAACTGACGCGCATCAATTCGCACCTGGTGTGGCTGGGGACGCACGCGCTCGATATCGGCGCGATGACCGTGTTTCTGTACTGCTTCCGCGAGCGCGAAGACATCCTGCGGTTGTTCGAGATGGTCAGCGGACAGCGCATGATGACTTCATACTTCCGCATCGGCGGGCTGGCGCTCGAACCTCCGCTGGGATTTTTTGAGCGAGTGCGGGATTTCGCCCAGCGCTTTCCCTCCAAGGTCGATGAATACGAAAACCTGCTGACGGGAAACCCGATCTGGGGGATGCGCACCAAGGGCGTGGCGCGCATCACCGCGGAAGACGCCATCGCGCTGGGCGCCAGCGGTCCGACCCTGCGCGGCAGCGGCGTCGATTTCGACTTGCGGCGCGACATGCCCTATTCCGGCTATGAGAATTTCAAGTTCAAGGTTCCGGTGGCCCAGGAAGGCGACGTGTTTGCCCGCTACCTGTGCCGGGTGCGGGAGATGCGGGAATCGATTTCAATCGTGGCCCAGGCGGCGGAAGGAATGCCGGAAGGCCCGATCAAAGCGATTGCACCAAAAGTGGTGCTACCGGATCGCGAGATGATGAAGACGCAGATGGAAGCGCTCATCTATCACTTTAAGATTATTACCGAAGGCTTTGCAGTGCCGGAGGGCGAAGTCTACCAGGCGGTGGAGTCGCCGCGCGGCGAAATGGGGTATTACATAGTCAGCGACGGGACGGCAAAACCCTACCGGGTCCACATGCGGGCGGCATGCCTGGCCAATTTGCAGGCGCTGCCCAGCATGTGTGAGGGCCGGTTGCTGGCGGACGTGGTGGCGGCGATCGGATCGATTGACATTGTGCTGGGAGAGATTGATCGGTAGCGATTGAGTAATTCTGTAATTGAGCAATTGCGTAATTGGACCTCGATGAGGCTCGTAGTGAAAAGGCAGCCAGAGCAGCTCAGGGATCGGACCAAAGCGTTTGCGCTACGTGTAATTCGACTCTTTCGCTCGCTTCCCTATAAGCCGGACGCACAGGTCTTAGGTAAGCAACTGTTGCGGTGCGGAACGTCGGTGGCTGCGAATTATCGAGCGGTTTGTCGCGCAAGATCTAAGGCTGAATTCGTCGCCAGGATGGGGATCGTGGTCGAAGAGGCAGACGAAGCCGTATTGTGGTTGGAGCTGTTGACGGAATCGGGAATCATTTCCCAGGAGAAAACACGGGAATTACTGGCGGAGGCGCGGGAGTTGACGGCAATATTCACGGCATCGCAACGCACGGCCCGAAGCGCCGCATAGACTCTACAATTGCACAATTACGCGATCGCTCAATTACTCAATTGTTGAATGAAATTTTCTGACCAATTCGAGCGGCGCTTCGCGGAGATGCTGACGCATTATCCGACGAAGCGGTCGGTATTGGTGCCGACGCTGCTCTACGCGCAGGACGAGACCGGCTACCTGTCGGATGAAGTCATCGAGGAACTGGCGCAGAGGCTGGAGTTGACCGCGCTCGAAGTCCGCAACGTGATCAGCTATTACTCCATGCTGACCACCAAGCCGCGAGGCAAATACAACGTGCAGGTTTGCACCAATATCGCCTGCATGCTGCGCGGCGGCGAGGAACTGCTCAAGCATTGTGAGAAAAAACTGGGCGTAAGCCACAAGGAAACTACGCCTGACGGTCTCTTCACGCTGGAAGAAGTGGAGTGCATTGGCGCCTGCAGCTGGGCGCCGGCGGCGCAGGTGAATTACGATTTTCATGAGAACCTGACGACGGAGAAGATGGACAGGGTGCTGGATGGGTACGCGAAGAAGGGAGCGTAGGAATTCGAGATTGAAGATTTCACATTTCAGATTCGAGTTGGTCACGAAGTCTGCAATCTAAAATCATCATTCTGAAATTGAATTATGGCTGAGCTGGTTTCCCATCCCGACGAAGTCAAGATCGTCTCCAGGCGATTCGGCCTGGGGGCGACCGATCTTGATCGCTATCTCGAGCTTGACGGCTACAAGGCGGTGCAGAAGGCCCTGGGCATGGGAGCGGATGCGATCGTCAACGAAGTGAAAAACTCGGGTTTGCGCGGGCGCGGTGGCGCTGGCTTCAGCACCGGGTTGAAGTGGTCTTTCGTCCCCAAGCAGGCGAGCAAGCCGAAATATGTTCTGTGTAACGGCGATGAGAGCGAGCCCGGCACCTGCAAAGACCGGCTGATTTTCGAGCAGGATCCCCATGCCGTGATTGAAGGCGTGATGATCGCCGGCCTGGCGGTGGGTTCGAAGACCGGGTATATCTACGTGCGCGGCGAATATCGCTATCTTCTCGAAATTGTGCAGAAGGCGATTGCCGACGCCTACGCGCGCGGGTTTCTGGGCAAGAACATTTTCGGCAGCGGGCAGGACTTCGACATTTACTGGCACGGCGGCGCCGGCGCTTACGAAGTGGGCGAAGAATCGGCGCTGATGGAATCGCTCGAAGGCAAGCGCGGCATTCCCCGCATCCGGCCTCCCTTCCCAGCCGTGGTTGGGCTGTGGGGCGGGCCGACCGTAATTAACAATGCTGAAACCCTGGCCAGCGTGCCCCACATTATTCTGGGGGGAGCCGAGTGGTATGCCAAGCTGGGGCCACCGAAAAATGGCGGCACGCGGCTGTTCTGTCTCAGCGGCCACGTCAAGCGGCCCGGGGTTTACGAATTGCCGATGGGATACAACCTGCGCAAGATGATTTACGACGTCGCCGGAGGGATTCCCAACGGGCGCGCGCTCAAGGCCGTGGTTCCGGGCGGGTCGAGCACGCCGGTGTTGAAATCGGATGAAATCGATATCGCCATGGATTTCGACAGCGTGGCCAAGGCGGGTTCCATGCTGGGCTCGGGCGGAGTGGTCATCCTCGATGACACCACCTGCATGGTCAAGTTTGCTTTGCGGACCATGAAGTTTTATCAGCACGAAAGTTGCGGCTGGTGCATTCCCTGCCGCGAAGGCACAGACTGGCTGAAGAAGACGCTGATCCGCTTTCACTCCGGCGGCGGAGTGGCGAAAGATATCGATAACATGTACTACCTGTCGGAAAACATGCTGGGGCGGACGTTCTGCCCGCTGGGCGACGCCGCAGCCATGCCGACCATGGCATTCATCAAGAAGTTCAGAAAAGAGTTTGAAGATCATTTGGATGGCAAGCCGTGTCCGTTTGAGAAGGCGGCGGAGCCGGTGCTGGCTTAGCGCCGGCATCCTGCCGGCCCGATGGGCGGGTGGAGCCCGCCTGGTTTTGGTTGAGATCCAGCGCAGGGCGGGACGCCCTCCGGACAGCCGGCGGTACGCCGGCGCTACGAAGATCTGCTTATGGCTGACGTAAACATCACTGTCGACGGCAAGAAGGTCATGGCTCCGGCCGGGACCCTGCTGATTGAAGCCTGCAAGAGTGCGGGCATCGAAGTACCTTCATTTTGTTATTACCCGAATCTTTCACTGCAGGGCGCGTGCCGCATGTGCCTGGTGAAAGTCGAGAAGATGCCCAAGCTGCAGACCGCGTGCACCACCGTCATCAGCGAAGGCATGGTTGCGATCACCGACAGCGACGAAGTGCATCAGGCGCGCAAGGGCATGGTGGAACTGCTGCTGGGCAACCATCCGCTGGACTGTCCGGTATGCGATGCCGGGGGCGAGTGCGAACTGCAGGACATGACATTTTCGTATGGCGCGGCGGAATCGAAATACATGGAACCGAAAAACCACAAGGAAGAGCAGCAGTGGTCCCCGGTGGTGTATTTTGACCGGCCGCGATGCATTCTCTGCTACCGCTGCGTGCGGGTCTGCGGCGAGGGCATGGACGTCTGGGCGCTCGGAGTCCAGAACCGCGGTGTAGGTTCGATTATCGCGCCCAACAAAGAAGACCACCTGGAGTGCGAAGAGTGCGGCATGTGTATCGATATTTGTCCGGTGGGCGCGCTGACTTCGGGGGCTTATCGTTATAAGACGCGTCCGTGGGAAATGACCCACGTGGGCACGACCTGCACGCATTGTGCGGACGGCTGCAAGACCACGCTGGGCGTGCGCCGCTCGGAAACCGGCATGGAGATTGTGCGCGGCGACAATCGCGACAAGAGCGGGATCAACGGCGATTTCCTCTGCATCAAGGGCCGCTACGCTTTCGACTTCGCCAATCGCGAAGATCGCCTGACTCAGCCGCTGATCCGCAAGGATGGGCAACTGGCGCCGGCAACGTGGGAAGAAGCATTTGAACTGATCGGAAAACGCTTTAAGGAAGCTCGCGATCAACACGGCGGACAGAGCATTGGAGTGGTGGGTTCCAACCGCACCACCAATGAAGAGAATTACCTGCTGCAGAAGTTCGCGCGCGTGGTCCTCGAGACCAACAACATCGACCATCACCGGACCGCCGATTTTCCGGCCTTTGCCGCAGCCCTGGGGGGAAAGCCGGAAGCCACCGCCAGCATGCGCGATGTATTCAACGCGCCGGCAATCCTGCTGATCGGAAATGATCCGACCGAGCAGCATCCGCTGCTGGCCTGGCAGATTCGGAACAATGTTCGGCTGCATCGCGCGAAGCTGTACGTGGCGAATTCCGGCGATATCAAGCTGGCGCGCCAGGCTGCGGGACTTTTGCGGATTCCTGCGGGTGCCGAGGGGCGGTTCGCTGCCTTTTTGGCGGGCGATGATTCGGCGGCGGAAAAGCTGGGGCTGGTTCAGGATGGCGGCAGCGCGGGCGAGTCGCCCGCGACCACACATGATCAGGAGCCCACACTGGCTGGATTTCGCGAGCAGCTTCGGGGCGAGCAGAATCTGATCATCATCTTTGGAGCGGAAATTCGTGGAGGCGATCTCGCCTCCCTGGTGAAGTTCGGCTCCGGCATCCCTGGCGCCAAGTTCCTTTGCCTGGCTGACTACGCCAACTCGCGGGGAGCGGCCGATATGGGCCTTTATCCCGACCTGCTCCCGGGCTATCATCCCCTCGCTGATTCAGGAAAGTTCCAGCAGGAGTGGGGCGGAGTTCCTCAAGCCGCGGGAATGACGTTACCGGAGATGGTCGAGGGTGCACGCGCCGGAAAATTGAAAGCGTTTTATGTGGTGGGTTCGAATCCAGTGGGGAGGTTCGGGATCGATCCGTTTGTTTTTTCGAAAAGTTTTGTGGTGGTGCAGGATATGTTCCTGACCGAGACCTCCGCTCTCGCCGATGTCGTCTTGCCCGCGGCCAACGCCTATGAAAAATCCGGGACGTTTACCAATACCTGCGGCGACCTGCAGCTGGTAAAGAAAGCCGGGGAAGTCAGCGGGAGCAAGTCTGATTTTGAAATGATCGTGCGCATTGCGGACGCGATGGGGGCGGATGTGCGCAAGTTGGTTCCGTTCGGACGAGGCGAGGCAGCGGACATGGGGCAATCGCGCGGGGCGCAGTCCGGCGAAGCCGATCGGCACGCGGTGTGGCTGGAAGCGCACGGGCTGGAACCGAAGATGAGCCCCTTCGATCCCATGGCGATCCTGGACGAAATTCAGCGGCTGGTACCGGGATACGAAGTTTCGCGGATGAACCTGCTGGCCGGCAACGATCAGCACACGACCCTGGTCGGCAGCGCGCCCGGCATGGCGCAGAATCCAGAGCTGATTGCCCCCGCGCATGACAATCTGTTCAGTTCAGGCACGCTGGGGCGGTATTCGCGGACCCTGAATTCGGTAATGGAGAATCGCAACCCGCAGCCGGCGGAATCTGAAGTGGCCGCGGACTGAAACTCTTTCCAACTGATGACAGATGCGAGGGCGAGACGCCCTCGCGACAGCCGGCGGGACGCCGGCGCTACTCGGGCCGGCGCTACTTGGGAATGACGCGTTGAATATCACCACCTTCATTATCGTTTCTTTCATAAAGACTGTGCTGGCGCTCCTTGTGCTGCTCACTGCGGTCGCGTACACCGTCTGGCTGGAGCGCAAGGTTGTGGGTCACATGCAGAACCGGTGGGGACCCACGCGGGTCGGTCCATTCGGGCTGCTGCAGCCGCTGGCGGACGGCCTGAAATTTCTGTTCAAGGAAGACCTGACGCCGCCGCACGTGTACAAGCCGTTGTATATCGCGGCGCCGATGATCGCCGTGGTCTTTGCCCTGACCTCGATTGCCGTGATTCCGATTGGAAATTCGATCACGATCGGGAGCCTGCACATCCCGCTGCAAATAACCGATGTCAACATCGGGTTGCTGATCATCCTGGGCGTCACTTCGCTCGGAGTGTATGGCGTGGCGCTGGCGGGCTGGTCGTCGAACAGCAAGTATTCGCTGCTGGGAGGATTGCGGGCCAGCGCGCAGATGATCAGCTATGAAATCTCGCTGGGACTCTCACTGCTGGGCGTGCTGATGCTGACCGGGAGCTTCAGCCTGCGCGATATCGTGGACGCACAGGGAGGCACGTTCTGGGGATTTATTCCGCGCTGGAACATTTTTTACGGGGGACAGTTCATCGCGTTCTTTATTTACCTGATGTCGGCCTATGCGGAGACCAATCGCATCCCGTTCGACCTGCCGGAAGCGGAAACCGAGCTGGTAGCCGGGTATCACACGGAATACAGCGCCATGAAGTTTGCCATGTTTTTCATGGCCGAATACGCCAACATGATCACGGTTGCGGCAGTGGCGTCTCTGTTGTTCCTGGGCGGCTGGCATGGTCCAATTTTCGGACCGCCCCTGTTACAGTCGGTGCTTCCGATTTTCTGGTTTGTGCTGCGGATATTCGGGTTCCTGTTTGTTTACATTTGGGTGCGCGGTACTTTGCCGCGGTTTCGTTATGACCAGCTGATGGCATTCGGATGGAAGTTTCTCTTGCCGCTGGCGATTGCGAATCTGGTGGTGACGGCTTTGGTAGTGGCTTTGAGGGCTTGATTTCCAGTTCCCGGTTCTCAGTTTTTAGTTCTCATGACTCATCTCATTATATTTTTGGTTTTCGGGGCGTTATGCGTGGCGGGGGCGGTCAACCTGCTGGTGCAACGGCACCCCATCAACGGCGCGCTCTCGCTGGTGGTGGTGATGGGATCGCTGGCGGTGGAATATCTGCTGCTGGGGGCGGAGTTCGTGGCCGCGGTGCAGGTGATCGTGTATGCCGGCGCCATCATGGTGCTGTTCGTGTTTGTCATCATGCTGTTGAACGCGGGAGAAGAGGAACGGACCAAAGGCAGCCGCGTGGCGCTGCTGTTTGGAATTCCGGGGATGCTGGTAGGCAGCGTGCTGGTGGGATGGATCCTGATCGAGCGCACCGGCAGTCAGACGGTGGCGGCCGGGGCCTTGCCGGGCGCGCCTCGAACCATTGGCTGGCTGTTGTTTCACAATTTTCTGTTGCCGTTTGAAGTCACCTCGATCCTGGTTTTGATCGCCATCATGGGCGCCGTCGTGCTTGCCAGCCATCCCGACGCGGACCAGGGAAAGCGGGGGAACTGATGGTGCCGATCTCGTATTACCTCATTCTCAGCGGGATTTTGTTTGCCTGCGGCGTGACCGGGTTTCTGATCAAGCGCAACATCATCAGCATCTTCATGTCGATCGAGCTGATGCTGAATGGCGTCAACCTGTCGTTTGTCGCATTTGCGGCGCAGTGGCACGCGTTGAGCGGGCAGATATTCGTGTTCTTCGTAATGGTGGTGGCGGCGGCCGAAGCGGCGGTGGGACTGGCAATCATCATCGCCGTCTACCGCACGCGTGAAACCCTGAACGTCGACCAGGTGGACCTGCTCAAACTATGACGCCCGACTTGCATCTGTGGATCATTCCGGTGCTGCCGATCGTGGGCGCCGCAATCAATGGCTTCCTGGGCAGGAAGTTTTCCCGGCAGGCCGTGGCCGCGGTGGCGCTGCTGTTCAGCGGCGCAGCGTTTGCCATGGTGCTGCTGGTCACGGCCCGGTTCGCTTCAGTGCCCGTGCCGCACGTCGAGTCTCTTGCCCCGTGGATCCGCGCCGGAACATTCCAGGTGGACTTCTCCTTTTACCTGGATCAGCTTTCGCTGGTGATGCTGCTGGTGGTCACCGGCGTCGGCTTCCTGATTCACATTTATTCCATCGGCTACATGTGGGAGGAAGGCGGTTTCTATCGCTTCTTCGCCTATCTGAACCTGTTCATGTTTTTCATGCTGACCCTGGTCCTGGCCAGCAACTACCTGCTGATGTTTATCGGCTGGGAAGGCGTGGGGCTGGCTTCGTATCTCCTGATTGGGTTCTGGTTCACCAGGGATTCGGCGGCATCGGCCGGCAAGAAGGCGTTCATCGTCAACCGGGTCGGAGATTTCGGATTTCTGATCGCGCTGTTTCTGCTGATCAAGCATTTCGGATCGCTGAACTTCGACCAGGTTTTTGCGAGTGTGATTCCACTGCATTCCGAGGCGGGCGGAGCCGGACTGCTGACCACAATCGGGCTGTTGCTGATGGTGGGAGCGGCCGGGAAGTCGGCGCAGATTCCGCTCTATGTCTGGCTGCCGGATGCGATGGAAGGCCCTACCCCGGTTTCCGCGCTGATTCACGCGGCCACGATGGTGACCGCAGGGGTGTACATGGTTTCGCGGTCGCATGTGATCTTCGAGCGGGCGCCGATGGCCTTGACGGTCGTCGCCATCATTGGCACGCTGACCGCTTTGTTCGCCGCGACCATCGGCATCACGCAGACGGATATCAAGAAGGTCCTGGCGTATTCCACCATCTCGCAGCTCGGATATATGTTCATGGCCTGCGGCGTAGGGGCCTTTTCGGCGGGCATTTTCCATCTGATGACGCATGCATTCTTTAAGGGCCTTTTATTTCTGGCGGCAGGGTCGGTGATTCACGCCGTGAGCGGCGAGCAGGACATGCGCCTGATGGGCGGGCTGCGAACGAAAATTCCATGGACGTTCTGGACCATGACTATCGCAACCTTTGCCATTGCCGGGATTCCGCCGTTTGCCGGGTTCTTCAGCAAGGATGAAATCTTGTGGCGGGCTTACCAGGCCAGCTGGGTTTACTGGTTTATAGGGCTGTTCACGGCGTTTCTCACTTCCTTCTATATGTTCCGGCTTTGGTTCATGACCTTTTTTGGGGAGTATCGGGGGACGGCGGAATCGCATGAGGATTCGGCACACGATTTGGCGCTTGCTGACACGCGGGCGGGGGCGCCCGCGCCACATGGGCATGGGCATGGAGATGGGCATGGCGGGATTCATGAGAGTCCGCGGCTTATGGTGATCCCGCTGGTGGTGCTGGCATTTCTATCTTTTACCGGCGGCTGGATTGGGGTTCCGGCGGCGCTCGGCGGCAGCAATCGGTTTGATCGGTTTCTGGGCCCGGTATTTCACTCCGCCATCGCGACTGGGGCCGAAGGTGGTCCGGTGGCGTCTTCGCAAGAGGAAACGGAAGGACCCGAGTCGCGGAGCGGCCATGCAACCGAGCTGATGTTTACCGCGATTTCGGTGTTCGCCGGATTGCTCGGCTTTGGACTGGCCTGGCTGCTTTACTATCGCAACCCGCAGTTGCCGCAGCAAATCGCGGCGAGCCTGGGAGGCCTGTACCAGGCCGTGGTCCACAAGTATTACATCGATGAACTTTACGCCACCCTGTTCGTAAAGCCGCTGATCGCGGGCTCGGCGCTGATTCTGTGGCACGGGATTGATCAGGACGTGATCGACGCGTCGGTGGACAACAGCGCGCAGGGGGCCCGCGAAGTTTCGGATGCGGTGCGGCACATGCAGTCCGGCAACCTGCGCTCGTACGCCGGGTGGGTGGCGGCCGGGGCCGCGGTGGTGATCGCGTACATGGTCTGGATGGGAACCCGATGAATGCGGAAAAGTGGAGCCCGGTCATTCTCACGCTGGTGACCTTCATCCCGCTGGCGGGCGCTCTCCTGCTGCTGCTATTGCCGCGGCGGGACCGCGACATCCGGATATTTTCCCTGGTAGTGACGCTCTTTACTTTTGTGCTGTCGCTCCACCTGCCGGTGCACTTTCACCGGGCGCTGAGCGGATTTCAGTATGAAATCGACCGCGCCTGGATTCCCACTCCCAACATTCACTATCACCTGGGCGTGGACGGAATATCCATGTGGCTGGTGGTGCTGACCACTTTCCTGACGCCGTTGTGCGTGCTGATTTCCTGGAAATCCATTCATGAACGGGTCAAGGAATTCTTCATTATTCTGCTGGTGCTCGAAACCGCCCTGATCGGGGTTTTCGTCGCGCTTGACCTGTTTGTGTTTTATTTTTTCTGGGAAGCCACCCTGATACCGATGGCGTTGCTGATCGGAATGTACGGCCACGGGCGCAAGGTCTACGCCGCCGTCAAATTCTTCATGTACACCATGATCGCATCGGTGTTCATGCTGGCGGCCATTCTCTGGCTCTACGCCAAAGTGGGGACCTTCGACTTCGTGACCATTCAGGACGCGATTCGAAGCGGGCAAGTGGGGAACTTCGCGGGCGCGGCGCAGTGGCTTTTCCTGGGATTCTTCATCGCGTTCGCGGTCAAAGTCCCGCTGTTCCCCTTCCACACCTGGTTGCCGGACGCCCACGTGGAGGCGCCCACCGCCGGCTCCGTGCTGCTGGCCGGCGTGCTGCTGAAGATGGGCACCTACGGCATGCTGCGTTTCAACCTGGGGTTATTTCCGGAGCAGGCCCGGGCCAACGCCTGGTGGGTCATGATTCTGGCGCTGATCGGCATTATTTACGGGGCGCTGGTGGCGCTGGTCCAACCCAACATGAAGAAGCTGATCGCCTATTCGTCGATCAGCCACCTGGGTTTCGTGGTGCTGGGAATTTTCAGCTTCACCCAGGCCGGGCTGGATGGAGCGACGTTCGTGATGCTGGCGCATGGAGTGTCGACGGGCGCGCTGTTCATGCTGGCGGGCATTCTTTACGAGCGCCGTCATACCTATGAGATTTCGGAATTCGGCGGGCTGGCGAGTTCGATGCCGATGTACGCGAGCTTCTTTCTGTTCGTAGTGCTGGCCTCGGTGGGGTTGCCGCTGCTGAACGGCTTTATCGGGGAATTCCTGGTGCTCAGCGGGGCGTTTCAGGACCGCGCGGTTTACGGAATTCTGGGCGCGACGGGCATCATCTGGAGCGCCGGTTACCTGCTGTGGATGTATCAGCGAGTGTTTTATGGAAAGATCACCCACCCGGTGAACGAAACTCTGCCCGACCTGGATACTCGTGAGCGGGTTGCCCTTCTGCCCGCAGCCGCGGCCGCGCTGGTGATGGGCGTGGCGCCGCTGCTGTGGCTGAACGCGATCGATCCCGCAGTGCAGACGGCGTTGGCTCCGTTCGCGCAATTGGCCAGCAAGGTGGTTGGCCAGTGATCAGCGCCGGAATGACGCAGGCCATCCCGCAAGGGGTCGAGTACGTTCGCATTCTGCCGGAGATCGTACTTTCGCTCTTCGGCATGGCCATCATGGTGCTGGAGCCGTTGGTAGACGAGCGCAGCAACCAGAAACTGCTCGGCTTGATAGCGCTGACCGGCTCGGTGGCGGCGATTGCGGCATCGCTCTACCAGTCGCAGTTCCCCGGCATGGGATTCTGGGGCATGGTCAAGATAGACGCGTTCAGCACCTTTTTCCACGTCCTGGTCACCGCGATCGCCGCGGTGGTCATCCTGAGCTCGTTCGAGTACATGCAAGTGCAGCAGATCAGGGCGGGAGAGTATTACGGGCTGATTCTTTTCGGCGCGGTCGGCATGTGCCTGATGTCCTCGGCGGTGGAGCTGGTGCTGATCTTCATTGCGCTGGAGATTTCGTCGATTTCCACTTATGTGCTGGCGGGCTTCCGGCGGCGCGCGGCGATCAGCAGCGAAGCCTCGCTGAAATATTTTCTGCTGGGTTCCTTCGCCACCGCTTTTTTCCTTTACGGGGTGGCGTTGATGTTCGGCGCGACCGGATCGACCAGCATTTCGGTCATTGCCGAGGCACTGCGATCGAGCGCGATTCCGATGCTGGCCTATGCCGGAATCGCGTTCATGTTCGTGGGCCTGGGTTTCAAAGTAGCGGCAGCCCCGTTCCATGTCTGGACGCCTGACGTGTACGAAGGAGCTCCGGCGCCGGTGGTGGGCTTCATGTCGACCGCGCCCAAGGCGGCCGCGTTCGCGGTGCTGCTGCGAATCATGTTCGAAGCCAATGCGCCGGGGCGGGTCTGGCTCATCTGGGTGGCGGCCGCGCTCTCCATGACCCTGGGCAACGTGGGCGCGCTGGTGCAGCAGAACGTCAAACGACTGCTGGCCTATTCCTCCATCGCACACGCCGGATATGTGCTGGTGGCATTTGCCGCGCTGCCGAACAACGGCGTCCCGGCGGCAATGTTTTACACCGCGTCATACGCCGCCATGAATGTGGGCGCGTTTGCCGTGGTCGGCCATCTTGCTGGCGCCGGCGAACGCTACGTTTCTCTCGATGACTACGCCGGGCTGGGGCGAAGGTCACCGGTGCTGGCCGCTTCGTTAACGATCTTTCTGCTGTCGCTCATCGGGATTCCCATGACCGGCGGCTTCTTCGCCAAGTTCTACGTGTTCAGCGCGGCCCTGCAAGCCAACCTGGTGGGGCTCACCATCATCGGCGTGCTCAACAGCGCCGTGGGCGCTTACTACTATCTGCGAATCATCGTGGTGATGTATATGCGTGAGGCCCGGGAAGAGTTGCCGGCGGTTCCGGTTTCGCCTGCCCTGGGCACGGCGCTGGCCATCAGCGTGGCGGCCACGCTTTACCTCGGCCTGCTTCCCGGGCGGGTTCTGGAATTTGCGTCGCGCTCCGCGGCAGAGCTTTTACATTAGATTGTCACGGCGGCCTTATGTACGGTAACGGGTTACCGCGGTTACGCTGATGAGGTCGGTTTACCGTCGCAAAATCCTCCAAACCTCAAGCCCAGCGCGTGTTTCGGTATATATAAGAAATCCATTTTATTCATCCCTGAGCGATTGACAATCGAGGACGATACGTTCATTATTGGTTCCTTAAACAGGAATATTCGGAGCCTTTGGAGGTCAGCCATGCGGAATCTAGTTCATCGAATTTGGTCCGAAGACCAGGGACAGGACATCGCCGAGTACGCCGTTATGCTCGCGGTGATTCTCGTACTGGTCGTGGGGACGATACGACTGGTCGGCACCAACGCCAACAACGTTTTCTCGAACGTCGCCAGTTCGGTTCAGTAGACACCGGAATTATCAGCCCGGACTCCATCTTTCAGCCGGTAGAGGGTTTCACCGGCATGGGGAACCAGCTTGACGCCTTCCCCTTCGCGTCCCTGCCAGTCTTCGAACTTGATGCTTCTGGGGTCGAGGTAATTCAGGTTCACGCCGCGGCAGCGCTCTTCCGGGATGCCGGTGGCGAGAGTTACTTTTATTCTCAGGGTCTCGACGCCCGTCGCGGCCTCGTAGTTTCCCTGCCCAATGAGATGGGTGGAATGGGCAATCACGCCCCGGGGCACGCCGGTAAACCTGTCCCACTGTTTGAGAAAGTAATCCCGGCAGTGATAACCGATGCGATCGAGAAAAGCTTTGTGGGTGTAACTGAATTCGGTGATGTGTGGGGCGTAGAGAACGACCTCGCCGCCGTCGGCGATCGCGGGCTCGAGTTTGTACATTCCCTTGGCGCCGGTCCATATGTCGTCATACATCTCGGGCAAGACTGAAAGGACCCGGCGAAAGGCGCGGTCTTCCCAGCGGATGTGCTCTTGCGCGGACTGCTCAGCGGCCGCTTTCCAGGCTTCCAAAGCGGGACCGAAATAGATGCCGGCAACATCCTGCTTTCTCAGGACCAGCGCGAAGCAGGCCACGGGCACGGTAATTTTCGCGGCGGCCCGGTCGATAAGAGCGCGAACCGGAGTGCAGGGCGTGCCGATCAGGTTGTAGCTGCCCAGCAGCGCGCCCAGCCAGTGCGTCTGGTGGATCATTTCCCCGCTGCTGACCCCGGGAAACAGATATTTATTGCCTCCGGAGAATCCCACCACTTCATGGGGAAACACCGGCCCGCAGATCAGGACCTGGTCGTAATCGAAGAGCAGGCGATTGATCCTGACCAGGATCGGCTCAGATAAAAGCCCGCCGGAGGCCTCCGCCACCTGTTCTGCGGGGATGGCGCCGAGATCCACAAAGGTGTCGGCCAAGTCCCAGCGATGGTTTAGGACGCGGGCCGTGCCGCACATTCCATTGACGACAGGACGTCCCATGTGGCGGGTGAGTTGAGCCTCGCTCATGAGCGAATGCGTGCCCAGAGCGACGAGATAGTCGCACGCGGCGGCCCGGGCGCCGATTTCCTCCTGCAGAAGCTGGAACATCAGGGGCATCGGCATGGTGCGAGTGCCGTCCGGAATGAGGATGAGCACGCGCTTGCCCGCGATGTTCAGCCCGGCAGCGGCCTGAGCAATGACTTGGCGGACCTCGTCGGGAGAGAGGACTTGGTCAGCCGAATTTTTGCTGAGGATTGGCATGGTTCTGCTTCCGGCTGCTTTGGATGGCATTATGCCACTGTTGGAGGTTGGACGGGTGGCCCACTCAAGAGTGGTTTTGGCTTGAGTGGGGCAGTTCAGAGCTCGACAGAGGCCAGCCCCCAACATTCCCACTCTAAATTTCGCAAAGAACGCGAAATTTAGAATGGGCCACCCGTCTTCCTAAAATTCTGGGGGAGTTGCTTTCGCCTCCTCGAGCGTCATGCGGCGCTGGTGGCGGTAGGACAGGTTGGCCATGTGAGCCACGACCGCAGAACGGTATCCCAGTTCCACCGGGGCATTGGGAGTTTTCCGGCTGCGCATGCAATCGAGCCAGTTGGCGATGTGGTTTTGAGAGGGGCTTTCGCCTTTCATGGCCGCGCCATGCGGGCGATTTACCTCTTCCGGATAGTAGTGGATCTGTTCTTCTGATTTGCCGGTGACCATGTCGTTCGATCCGGCCAGGTATTCGATGGTACCGTCGCTGCCGAGGATGCGCTGGCCCAGCCCGTAGCGGCGGTTGCTGAAAGTGGATTGAAAGGTCACGACCAGATCATCGGGGAAATCCACGGCGACTGCGATCGTGTCCGGGACCTGCCGTCCGTCCTTTTCTGAGAATACGCCGCCAGACATGGAGGCCGCGGTGGGGAGTGGCAGCTCGAGCGCGCTCATGATCCAGGCCATCTGGTGGATCATGTTCTCGGTGATGTTTCCTCCCGAGAACATCCAGTACAGCCGCCAGTTGACAAACTTGAAGGGATCGAAGTGGGCGTCGGGGCGGCCGTTAAGGAAGGCTTTCCAGTCCACGTTCTGGGCCGTGCAGTCGGCGGGAACAGGGCGGACCCACTGACCCTGGCCGTGAGGGGTGTTGCGGCTCATCCATGATTCCACCAGCGTGACTTTGCCGACCAGGCCGTCCCGGATCCACTTTCGGGCGTCAGCCCAGGGGCCTTCACTCTCGTGCTGCAGTCCGATTTGCACCACGCGGTCGGAGTTTTTGGCGGCTTCGCGGCATTGCTCCGCTTCCGCGATCGACCAGGTCATGGTCTTTTCGGAGTACAGGTCCTTGCCCGCGGCAAGCGAATCCAGAAAATGCCGGGCGTGAAGGTGCAGGGGGCTGGCGACCAGGACGCCATCGATGTCCTTCATATCGAGGATGCGGCGGTAGTCGTTCGCGGTCTGCAGGCCGGGCGAGATTTGCCTGGCTTGGTCCAAGCGCCGGGTGTAGACATCCGCAACCGCGACCACCTGGGCGTTGGGGAGTTGCAGGGTCTGCTTCAACAGGTCCTGGCCGCGGTCGCCTACACCGATCATACCCAGGCGGACGCGATCGTTGGCGCCCAGCACCCGGGCTGGCGGAAAGGCCAGGAAAGCGGCGCTTCCGGCCGCGGCCTGCTTGATGAAATCGCGCCTGGTATTTTTAGACATATGTCCTCCGCTCTGAGTTGCTTTATGCCTGTGCCAACATCACGGAAGAAACATCGTGTGGCGCCGCTGTGGCTCAACTCCAAAAGGTGGCGACGCATCCTACTGGTTGACGCCGCTGGCCAGGAAGCCGCCATCCACGGCCAGGACGTGGCCGGTGACAAAACTGGCGGATTCGGATGCCAGAAACACCGCTGCCCCGCCCAGTTCGTCGAGCTTGCCGAACCGCTTCATGGGGGTGCGCAGCAGAAATTCGCGGCCGCGGTCAGTCCCATCGAGCAGCGCGGAGTTCAAGTCGGTGCGAAACACGCCGGGAGCGATCGCATTCACGCACACACCTGACTTCGCCCATTCGATGGCGAGAGACTTGGTCAGCGATGCGACGGCAGCCTTGCTGGCGCTATACGCGGCGACTTCATAAAGCGCAACGAACGAGGATAGCGAGGCGATATTGATGATGCGGCCGTAGCCGCGCTCGATCATATGCCGGCCAAACACGCGACAGGCGCGTAGCGTTCCATTCAGGTTGGTTTCGAGGATCGCATTCCACTCGGGTTCGGGGACTTCGAGAGTCGGGGTGCGCTTGGTGCGGCCAGCGCAGTTGACCAGAATCTGCACGCTGCCGAATTCTCCCTTCACCACTTGCAGGAGCTGTTCGAGGCTGGCTGTGTCGGTGACATCGCAGGTCTGGGCAAGAGACCGCCGCCCGAGCACCTTGACTTCCGCGGCCGCGGCAGTCACCTGTTCGGCGCGGCGGCCGGTGGGCACAACGTTCGCGCCGGCCTGGGCCAGCGCCCGGGTGAGGGCAAGTCCAATGCCGCTGGTTCCACCGATCACAACCGCGGTCTGGTTCGTCAGGTCGAGAAGAGGGTGTCCCATCTATATAATTTCCTTGGGCGCTGAATTTTGGTGGAGTGAATTATAGAGTCAGACGTGTTTCCGTGCATGGCTTTCACGATTCATTCCCCGGCCATTTAACCAAGGTTCTCAAAGCCTGAAGCGGTTATGATTTTTTCACAAGTCGCGTTGTCTCTAACGGAGGAACAGTTTGAAAGCCATTATCCGCACCATTCAAGGTTCGTTTGCGACGCTCGCGGTGACCACGATACTTCTGGTCCCGTGCGCCCCGGCCCAGAACACGAATTTTCATGACGCGCCGGCGTCGGCCAGGGAACTGAAGAACCCCTACCAGGGGCAGCAACCGCCGAACGCCAGGGCTCTATTCCATCTGCGCTGCGCCCGCTGCCACGGGGAAAATGGAGAAGGCTCAGGGAACATTCCTCCCCTGCAGGCGGAACGGATCAAAGCAGTAACGCCGGGCGAGATTTTCTGGTTCATCACCAAGGGCGACGAGCCCAATGGCATGCCTTCCTGGGCACGTCTGCCCAAACAGCAACGCTGGCAGATCGTCAGTTATGTGCAAACGCTGGGGCAACCGCAGAACGCACAGTCAAGCAGCCCGGCGGCTCCGCGGGCGGTGAAGTTGGACGCGCCGCCGCCCCAGCCGCCGTTTACCGACTTTCGATATGAGAAGCCGGGAACAACTCGCAAGATCACGTTGCGGGACCTTCCGCAACCGTTTGCGACGGCGTCAGCGGGCAATGGCCCTCGGGTGGTGGCCCGTCCGGAAGGCGCATGGCCGCAAGTCCCCGCGGGCTTCAAAGTGGAGCAATACGCGGCGGGACTGGACAATCCGCGGATCATTCAAACCGCTCCCAATGGCGACTTTTTCGTGGCCGAAACCCGGGCCGGCGACGTCAGAGTCTTTCGCGGGATCACCGCGCAGGGCAAGCCGGAGCAGGTGGCGGTTTTCGCCAGCGGATTGAACCAGCCCTTCGGCATCGCATTTTATCCGCCGGGCCCGAATCCGCAGTGGGTCTATATCGGAAACACGGACGCGATTGTGCGCTATCCCTATCAGAACGGCGATTTGCAGGCCCGCGGTCCGGTCCAGCACATTGCGGACGTGCCGGATGGCGAGGGCCATACCACCCGCAACGTTCAGTTTTCGCTCGACGGCAAAAAGATGTTCGTTGCCGTGGGGTCCGGCTCCAATGTCGACGATCCGGACACCACGCCGGCGGAGAAGAACCGCGCCGACGTCCTGCAGTTCAATCCTGACGGTTCAGACATGCAGGTCTATGCTTACGGCATTCGCAACTGCGTGGGGCTGGCGGTCAATTCGAAGACGGGCGAGCTATGGTGTTCGGTGAATGAACGCGACGGCCTGGGCGACAACCTGGTGCCGGACTACATCACCCATCTGCAGGAAGGCGGCTTTTATGGCTGGCCGTGGTGGTACATGGGCGGGCATCAGGACCCCCGGCTCAACGGTAAACACCCCGAGCTCAAGGATAAAGTGATCACTCCGGACGTCATCTTAAACCCGCACAATGCGTCGCTCGGTATCACGTTCTATAACGGCAAACAATTTCCGGCGGAATATCAGGGAGACATTTTCGCGGCTGAGCATGGCTCCTGGAACCGGTCGGTTCGCGTGGGCTACGAACTGATCCGCGTCCCTCTGCATCAGACCGGACATGCCAGCGGTGAATATGAGGACTTTATGACCGGGTTTGTCGTCGACAACGAAAATGTATGGGGACGCCCGGTTGCAGCCACCGTTGCCCCCGATGGCTCGCTGCTGGTGACCGACGACGGGTCGAATTCCATCTGGAGGATCAGCTACACGGGAAAGTAGACTTCGCTCATGTAACGGAGCGAGGCACGATGAACCATTCTTTCTTTTCGCGTCGAAGGTTCCTGCAGGCGGCCGGCGCCGTGGCCGGGAGTTCCCTGCTGCCTCCGGTTGCCGGCTGGGGGCGGCCGGCCGCGTCGCGTCCCCAGCAAGCTGAGGCAGCGACCAGCGGTCCTCCCGATTACACGCTCACCATTGCGGTCAAGCCTGTCGAACTTGCTCCGAATCGGATTATCTCGACAACCACCTACAACGGCCAGTTTCCCGGACCGCTGCTGCGCTTCAAGGAAGGGCAGCGCGTGACTATCGACATTCATAACCAGACGGACCGTCCAGAACAGCTGCACTGGCACGGGCAATTCGTCTCGACGGATGTGGATGGGGCGGCGGAGGAAGGCACGCCATTCATTGCTCCCCACGGAAGCCGCCGTATTTCGTTTGTTCCCAGGCCTTCGGGATATCGCTTCTATCACACCCACGTGCACGCCAAAGCGGATTTGAGCGCGGGGCAGTACGGCGGACTGGTGGGTCCGGTGTACATCGAACCGAGAGATCATCCGGGCGACTTTGACCGCGAAGTCTTCCTGACCTTGAAGGAATTCGAGCCCACACTGAGCCGCGGCGGCGACATGGCGATGGGCTTCCTGTCTCCAGCGGCCGTGGTACCGAGCCTCAAGGACTCTGGCGAGAGCGCCATGAAGGCCTCTCTGGCGAAGGGATCTCCCCATGGATTCGAAGTCGGGTACGGTTCATTCACCATCAACGGGCGCATGCTGGGCCATGGCGAACCGATCCGGGTGAAGCAAGGGGAGCGCGTTCTGTTTCACATCCTGAACGGAAGCGCGACCGAGATTCGCAGCCTGGCGCTGCCTGGGCACACCTTCACGGTGCTCGCGCTGGATGGAAATGCAATTCCGAAACCAACGCCGGTTTCAGGGCTGTGGCTGGGCACAGCTGAAAGGATCTCCGCCATCGTGGAAATGAATCATCCCGGAGTCTGGATCATGGGCGATCTAGCGGACGACGATCGCCATCATGGCATGGGTATCGTGGTCGAATATGCGGGAGAGAAAGGCAAGCCGCAGTGGATCGCTCCTAGACCGTTCCGCTGGAACTACGCCCATTTTGGCGGTACAGGAACGAGCCAGACTCCTGACCAGGTCTTCGACATGCGTTTTGCCAAGCAGAATGCCGCGTCGGATGGCTTCAACCTGTGGACGATCAATGACGTCGCCTTCTCGGAAGAACGCATGCAACCCATGTTTCGGGTGGAAAAAGGGAAGCGTTACCGCCTTCGCATGCAGAACGCGAGCGACGATATTCATCCTATTCACCTGCACCGTCACAGCTTCGAATTGACGCGGCTAGCCGGCCAGGCGACTTCCGGCGTGATGAAAGATGTTGTCATGGTCGGCGGCTACCAGGCGGTGGACGTGGATTTCACCGCGGACAATCCCGGGCTAACGCTGTTTCATTGTCATCAGCAACTGCACATGGATTTTGGCTTCATGGCGCTGTTCGACTACATCGAGTAATCAAATTTAACCCGCACCCGGTTGAGCCTTAATCTTTGAGCCACAATTTTCTCAAACATAAATATGACGCTTTGATTCTGGGCGGCGGCGCGGCCGGATTGATGTGTGCCATCGAAGCCGGCAAGCGGGGCCGGCGGGTGGCGGTTCTCGAACGGGCCGAGCGGCTGGGGAAGAAAATCCTGATCTCCGGCGGCGGACGCTGCAATTTCACCAACCTCCACTGCACGGCGGCGAACTTTATTTCGGGCAATACGCATTTCGCCAAATCCGCGCTGGCCCGCTACACCCCGGCCGATTTCGTGGCTCTGGTCGAGAAGCACCACATCCCTTATCACGAGAAAACCCTGGGCCAGCTTTTTTGCGATCGCTCGGCGCAGGACATTCTGGACCTGCTGGAAAAAGAGTGTCATGAGTCGGGAGCCCAGCTGTTTCCAAATATTGCGATCCAGGAAGTAACCCGGGCTGACGAGTTCGTGGTGCGCGCGGGAGAGAGGGAATTTCGGGCTCCTGCGCTGGTGGTGGCTACCGGCGGCCTGTCCATTCCGAAGATGGGGGCTACCGCATTCGGATATGACCTGGCGCGGCAATTCGGTGTGGCCGTTCGTGAAACCCGGCCGGGGCTGGTGCCGCTCCTGTTCAGCGCTGAAGATGCCCGGCGCTACTGCGAGCTGGCGGGAGTGTCGGCCGAGGTGATTGCGGCGTGCGAAGGCCAGCACTTCCGGGAAAAGATGCTGGTGACTCATCGCGGGCTCAGCGGGCCGGCGATCCTGCAGATTTCTTCCTACTGGAAAACGAAGGAGTCCATCCTCATCGACCTGGCGCCGGAGCTACAGGTCACGGCCGGTCTTCTCGAAGGCACGGTGCCGCGGAACATTACCTCACTTCGGGCGGCGTTACGCAGGGTCATCCCGAACCGGTTGGCCGACCGCTGGCTGGAAATCCACCAACCCAAGAGCCTGACCAACAAGTCTCTCGAGGATCTGGAGCGCCAGATACACCGGTGGGCTGTGGCTCCAGCGGGAACCGAGGGATATGGAAAGGCCGAAGTGACCGCGGGAGGCGTGGACACGAACGAGCTGTCCGCAAAGACGATGGAAAGCCGGAAAGTGCCGGGCCTGTTCTTTATCGGGGAATTAGTGGATGTGACCGGGCACCTGGGCGGCTTCAACTTTCAATGGGCCTGGGCGTCGGGCGCCAGCGCGGGACGGGCGTTGTAGCCGGGCCTCGGAAGCCGCTTCTTGACGCGAAGGAGAACAGGGTTGATCATCTCTGTCGGACTCAATCATTGTGAAAACTAATTCGGGAGCATTGCACCGGTGAGCTGCACTCTTTCCCTATCCTGTCGGCGAATCGATTGGACCACTTCCCTGCTGAGAATCGCGTGCGGCGCAATTTTAGGCCTGGGACTGGGAATCGCCTCCTGGGCGGCGCCCGCCCCGCAGACGAATAAATCCCTTCACATTTATTTCGTGGATGTCGAAGGCGGGCAGGCGACCTTGTTCGTCACGCCCGCGGGGCAATCGTTGCTGATCGACACAGGCTGGCCAGGAAATGAGGGGCGCGATGCCGACCGCATCGTGGCCGCCGCCAAGAAAGCAGGTATCAGCAGAATCGATTACGTCCTGATTACCCATTTCCACGATGACCACGTAGGCGGCGTTCCGCAACTGGCGGCGCGCATTCCGATCGGAACATTCATCGACCACGGCGAGAACCGCGAGACTACCGACGCCGTTACCGTAAAAGGCTCGCAAGCCTACCAGGCAGTGCTGGCGACGGGAAAGTACCAGCACATCAGCGCCAAGGCGGGAGATGTGCTGCCGGTCAAGGGAATGCGGTCGACGGTGGTCAGTTCTGACGGAGCGCTGATTGACAAGCCGCTGCCCGGCGCCGGGCAGGACAATCCCTACTGCAAGGATGCCGAGCAATTTCCCGCAGACACCACGGAAAACCTGAGGTCCCTGGGGACGTTCATCAATTTTGGCAAACTGAGAATCCTTGACCTGGGCGACCTTACGCACGACAAGGAAATGCAACTGATGTGTCCGGTCAACAAGATTGGCAAGATTGACATCTATATCGTTTCTCATCATGGCTGGTCAGAGAGCAGCAGCCCGGCGTTCGTGTACGGCATCGCTCCCCGGGTGGCGATCATGGACAACGGCGCGAAGAAAGGCGGGACTCCGTCGGTCCTGGATATCATCAGGAAATCGCCCGGGCTCGAGGACCTGTGGCAACTGCATTTTTCCGAGGAGGGTGGCGCGGCGCACAACGTTGCGGAGGAGTTTATCGCTAATCCTGACGGTCCGGACGCCGGGAATGGCCTGGAGCTGACCGCCCACTCCGACGGAAGCTTTGAGGTTTTCAACCCGCGGACGCAGAAGAGCAAGCACTATCCGGCGCACTAAAGCGGCAGGGCCCCTACGCGGCACCGCGGGAGAAATACGATGACCAAAGCAAAAGAGGTTTCGCGCCGACAGTTTGTGGCCTCGGCGATCACCACCGCCGCGCTTGCGACACTTCCGGCAGGGCGGCTGTTTGCCGGCGCCGGAGCGGAGCCGGAAATGGCTCCGGCATCCGACCAACCGGCTGGGCCTGCCTCGAGCGGCGGTCCGGGATGGAAGGACCAGGGGATCGAGAACCTTGCCAAATCGCCGCACGCCAAGCTGCGAGATATTCCGGTGCACGCGGTCACCATCCAGAGCGGCTTCTGGGCGCAACGGCGCGAGACTAACGTCGACAAGAGCATTCCCAGCATGCACGATCTGCTGGAGGCGAACGGCCGCATGAACAATTTTCGCCGCCTGGCGGGGAAAAGTTCGGCCGCCCAGAGCGGGCCCGTATATTCCGACTCCGATGTTTACAAGTGGATTGAGGCCGCGGGCTTCGTGCTGCAGTCGGGCGACCGTCCACAGCTTCGCGCCACCGTGGAGAAAATGGTTGACGAGATTGTCGCCGCGCAGGAACCGAGCGGCTATCTCAACACCTATTACGTGGATGCTCACAAGCCGGAGCGAATGCTCGCGAAAACGCAGACGACCGGGCACGAACTTTATAACATCGGACACATGCTGCAGGGATCAATTGCATATTACCGGGCGACCGGCGACCGCAAACTGCTCGACGCGGGCATCCGTTTCGTCGACGACTTCCTGATGCCGAATTACGGGCCTGCCCCAAAACAGCCGATCGTTTCCGGGCATCCGGAGATCGAACTGGCGCTGATCGAGCTTTATCGTATCACCGGGGACAAGCGTCAGATGAATCTGGCGGGGTACATCCTTCACGGCGACGACAGGATGAAGTTAGCGGAACAGCGCACCATCTACATGTTCAGCGGAACTCCGTTTACCGCCAGGACCAGGCTGGAAGGCCACGCGGTGCGCGCGATGTATGCCTGCTGCGGCGCCACCGACTATTACATGGAGACGGGCGACCCGGCGTATTGGAAAACGCTGAGCACCCTGTGGGACGACCTGACGGCCACCAAAATGTATGTCACGGGAGGAGTGGGGTCGCGCTCGGATGGCGAAGCCTTCGGCAACGCTTACGAACTGCCGAACGACCGCGCCTACGGGGAAAGCTGCGCGGCCATCGGAAACATGATGTGGAACTGGCGCATGCTGGCAGCCACCGGCGAGGCCAGGTTCACCGATGTAATCGAACGCGCGCTCTACAACGGCATCAACTCCGGAATGTCGCTCGATGGGACGCTCTACTGCTATCGCAACCCGCTGGCGTTCGATCCGGCCACGGGAGAAAAGATTCGCAACCCGTGGTACGACACTACATGTTGCCCGCCGAATCTCGAGCGGACGTTCGCTTCCCTGCCCGGATACTTTTACAGCACCAGCAGCGATGGCGTTTACGTTCATCTCTACGATAATTCAGAACTGGACTGGCATCTGGAGAACGGCGTCGGCCTCAAAGTGTCGCAAAAGACGAATTACCCCTGGGACGGACAAGTCGAAGTTCGAGTGACGCCTGCGCAATCGTCGGAATTTACGTTATATCTGCGAATTCCCGGGTGGGCAGACAGCGCGCAGGTCACGGTGAACGGCAAAGGCGTGTCCGGCGCGAAGCCGGGAGAATATATGGCGCTGCGGCGGTCATGGGCGCCCGGAGACATCGTCGCCCTGCGCATGGAGATGCCGGTGCAGATGCTCGAAGCGAATCCACAGGTGGCGGACGACACCGGGCGGGTTGCCATCCAGCGCGGTCCGCTGGTTTATTGCATGGAAGAAATCGACCAGCCGGAAGGAGTCTCCATCACCGACCTGGCGGTGAGTCCGGGAGCCCGGGCCGACATGCAGTTCCAGAGCGAATTCAAAAGTGACTTGCTGGGAGGGGTGGTCGTGCTTCGCCATGCCGGCGTGGCCTACGACCAATCCGCCTCGCGCCATGCGCTGTACTCGCGATACAACAGCGGTCAACGGCAAATCCGCAGCGTCCCGCTGACGTTTATTCCGTACTACGCCTGGTCCAACCGGCAGCAGACGGCGATGCAAGTGTGGACGCCGGTGGTCAGAGCATAATAGCGGCGCCGGCGTGAATCAGTAAGAGTCTATCTATCACAAAAAGGAACGAGGACGACAGCATTGCTGCGCTGGCGAATTGCCATACTGGTTAGCGTGGCGATCGCCATCAGCTATCTGGATCGCCAGACGCTTCCCGTGGCGGTCAGCGCGATCGCCAGAGATATTCCACTCAGTAATCAGCGGTTCTCTGCGCTGCAGTCAGCGTTTCTGCTTTCCTATGCCTTGATGTACCTGGGCGGAGGAAAGCTGGTCGACGCCCTGGGCACCCGCATCGGATTCGCCGTCATCATGACGTTCTGGTCGCTGGCCAACGCGAGCCACGCTCTGGCCACCGGTTTCGGCATGCTGATGGGCAGCAGGTTTCTGCTCGGAATGGGCGAAGGCGGCGGTTTTCCCGCAGCCACGCGAGCCGTGGCTGAATGGTTTACGCCGAAGGAGAGGGCCACTGCGATGGGCATCATCAATGCCGGCACGGCGGTGGGAGCAGTGATTGCGCCTCCGCTGATCGCCCTGATCCTCGGCTATGCCGGATGGCGGTGGATTTTTTTGGTCACCGGCGGCATGGGATTGCTGTGGACGCTATGGTGGATCTCATCTTATTTTTCGCCGCGGAATCCTCCCCAACCGGAAGAACATGATTTGCATTTGGTCTCGGCGAACTCAACCGCGAGTCTTCGCTGGATCGATCTGCTGCGGATTCGCGAGTCCTGGGGCCTGATCAGCGCCAAGTTTCTCAGCGATGCGGCCTGGTATTTCTATCTTTTCTGGCTCCCGAAATATCTTTACGATGCGCGGGGATTTGACGTAAAAGCGGTCGGCACCTTTGCCTGGATCCCTTACGCGGCCGCGGGGGTCGGGTGCCTTTTGGGCGGCTGGTTTTCCAGTTACCTGGTGAGGCGCCGGTTCTCGCTGGACGTAGCCAGAAAGCTGGCGCTGGGGTTGAGCGCGGCGGTGATGCCGTCCATCGTACTGGTTCCGCGGCTTCCCGTAGCCTGGGCGCTGGCGATATTCAGCATTGCCTATTTCGGACAGCAGTCGTGGTCGACGCTGGTGATGGTGCTTCCGACCGACCTATTTCCAGCCAAGGTGGTCGGCTCGGTTGCCGGGCTGGTAGGCTTTGGAGGCGCCATGGGCGGAATCGCATTCGGGCAACTGGTGGGATATCTGCTCGACCACGGATTCGGATACAGCGTCGTATTCTGGATGGCGGGGACTTTTCACGTGGCTGCATTCGTTATCATTCTTGCCGCGGTTCCCGTAGTCGGGCCTCTGAATCCGGGACCGAAATTGAGCGGTCGGGGAGCTTGATGAGAATCAAAGAGATTCGTACTCGCGTAATGCGCTGGCGCGGAAAGACGGTTCCCTTGCCGCCCCATTTCTGCACTAATCCCATGGACCTGCTGAGCCTGCCTGAGGCTTCGATGCAGACTTTCACTTTTCATGGCTGGCTGGTGGTTGAAATCTTTAGCGACGATGGACTGGTGGGGATCGGCAATGCCGCGCTCGCGCCCCAGGTCACGAAACAGGTGATCGATCTCCATCTCAAGCCGCTGTTGATCGGCAAAGATCCCTGGGACATCGAGTTTCTTTGGCAACTCATGTACCGGAAGACCATGGCGTTCGGCCGCCGCGGCATCGGCATGGTCGCCATCAGCGCGATCGATATCGCGTTGTGGGACATTCTGGGCAAGTCGGCCAAACAGCCGGTCTACCGGCTGCTGGGGGGCAGGACGAAGCCGCGCATTCCGGTCTACGCCAGCCGGCTTTACAGCGTCGAGTTGAGCGAACTTGCCGCCGAGGCGAAGCGTTATAAGGCGGAAGGCTACAAGGCCATGAAACTTCGTTTCGGCTGGGGGCCGACCGACGGCGCCGCCGGCATGCAACGTAATCTCAATCTGGTTCGCACGGTGCGCGAGACCGTGGGCGATGGCATCGACGTGATGGCCGACGCCTATATGGGATGGACGCTCGATTACGCCAAGCGGATGCTGCCGCTGCTGGAGCCTTTTAACCTGAGATGGCTGGAAGAGCCAGTGATCCCCGATGATGTGCACGGTTACGCCGAACTGAAGTCGTACGGGCGAGTTCCGATTGCGGGCGGCGAACACGAGTTCACGGCTTACGGTTTTCGCGACCTGTTGGAAGCCCGCGCGCTGGACTACATCCAGTTCGATACCAATCGTGTGGGAGGCCTCACCCAGGCCCGCAAGATTGCCGCGATGGCAGAGGCCTATTCCGTCCCGGTCATTCCTCATGCCGGGCAGATGCACAATTATCATGTGGTCATGGCGAGCCTGAATTCGCCAATGGCCGAATACTTCCCTGTGGTCGACGTCGAAGTGGGCAACGAATTATTCTGGTACATCTTCAACGGCGAGCCCAAAGCCAAAGACGGCTTTATCGATCTGGATGAAAACGTTCCAGGCCTGGGATTGACCATCAACGAAGCAGGCCTGGAGAAGTTTGACGTCATCGAGTGACATGACCCGACTGGTTCAACTGAAGCGCGGAGACGTGAGGCGGGTGGCGTTCGTCGAAGAGCCGCACCTGCGGCTGCTGGAGGGCTGCAGCTCAGTCTACGAACTGGCGAACACTGCGATCGGGAACAAGGTGAAGCTCAGCGAACTTGCCCGCCAGACGGCCACGGGCGAGCGGTTGGAATATGATTCGATCTACCTCGGTCGTTCCGACTGGCGCATTCTGCCGCCCATTGACCATCCCGCGGAGCCGGCGCGCTGCTTGGTTTCCGGAACCGGGTTGACCCATCTGGGCAGCGCGCGTAATCGCCAGAGCATGCACGCTTCAACTGAAGCCGACCTGACCGACAGCATGAAAATGTTTCGCTGGGGAATCGAAGGCGGACGGCCCGCGTCCGGGGCCATCGGCACAGCTCCTGAGTGGTTCTACAAAGGAACAGGCGCGATCCTGCGGGGACATGGCGACGCGCTCGAGGTTCCACCTTACGCCGGCGACGGGGGCGAGGAAGCGGAATTGGCCGGGATCTACCTGATTGGTTCCGACGGCCAGGCGTGGCGCGTCGGGATGGCCGGGGGCAACGAATTTTCGGATCACGTCTTTGAGAAGACGAACTATCTCAACCTGGCGGCGTCGAAGCTTCGCAGCTGCGCGCTCGGTCCTGAACTGGTGGTCGACCCTGACTTTGAATCGGTGCCGGTGGAAGTGAAGATTGAGCGCGCGGGCGAGCAGTTGTGGTCGAAAACATTCCGCAGCGGAGATGCCGAGATGTGCCACAGCCTGGCAAATATCGAGCATCATCATTTCAAGTACGAAGCTCATCGCCTGCCGGGAGACGTCCACATTCATTTTTTTGGGACGGACGGCCTGAGTTTCAGCGATGGCATAAAATTACAGGATGGCGACCTGATGCAGGTCTCCATTGAAGGCTTTGGACGGCCCTTGCGCAATCCGGTGCGGGTAGCCGGATCGAAGCCGCAGCTCATCAGCGTGAAAGGTTTGGGGTAATCATGTCGAAACCGCGTGTGGCAATGATTGGACTGGGCATCATGGGCGGGGGGATGGCGGGGCGCCTGCTCTCCGCGGGGTTCCCTCTGGCGGTTTACAACCGGAACAAGGACAGGTCCGCGCCTTTCGCCGGCGCGGGCGCGACCGTGGCGGGGTCGCCGCGCGAAGCCGCGTCGCGGGCGGACATCATCATCAGCATGGTCTCGGACGACATAGCCTCACGGGGGGTG
>DASQHA010000426.1:0-22807 GCA_035632335.1 Terriglobales bacterium | reverse complement strand
GACCGCAGGATGTTTTCAAGTTCGCCTTCCTCGCCGGAGTGGTGAGCACGCTGGTCAGCGCGACGATCGGGGTAACCAGCCTGGTTGCCGGCGGCCAAGCCGGTTGGGCCGAATATGGGCCCATCTGGCAGACCTGGTGGCTGGGCGACATGGTGGGCGATTTTGTGGTGGCCCCCTTCCTGCTGCTGTGGGGCGAGGACTGGCGCACAAGATGGAAGGGCCGGCAGGTTGTAGAAGCCGCGCTCCTGATCGTTTCTCTTCTGCTTGTGGGCGGCGCTGTTTTCGACGGCCTGCGGCCTGGGAGCGGGAGCTACCTTTGCATCCCGGTACTGATTTGGGCTGCCTTTCGCTTCGGCCCGCGCGAAGCCGCCACCGCGAGCCTGCTGCTGTCGGCAATCGCCATCTGGGGGACGCTGCGCGGCTTTGGCCCCTTTGCCGGGGAATCACCGAACGAGTCACTGCTCCTGCTTCAGACTTACATGGGCGTGGTCACGGTCATGGTGATCGCCGTGGCCGTGGTCGTCCGGCAGCAAAAGATCGCAGATCAAACAAACACGGACCTGCTGGCCAGGCTGAGGGGCCAGCGGGAGCGGGTCGATAACATCGTGTCCACGGTCCCGGGGGTGGTTTGGGAAGCCTGGGGCCAACCGAACGACCGGGCCCAGCAAATCAATTTCGTCAGCGACCATGTCGAGACCATGCTGGGATACACCGTGGGGCATTGGTTGTCGTCGCCGAATTTCTGGCTCAGCATCGTGCATCCGGACGACCGGGAGCGAGCGGCTCAAGAGGCGGCGGCCATCTTTCAGAGCGGCAAAGGGGGCGTGAGCCAGTTCCGGTGGGTCGCCAAGGACGGCCGGGTGTTGTGGGTAGAGGCTCGCTCAGCGGTGGTGTGCGACGCCGCCGGCGTTCCGATTGGGATGCGCGGGGTCACGATGGATATTACCGACCGCAAGCGCGCCGAAGAAGAGCGCGCCCACTTGGCTGCGATTGTAGAGTCGTCGGACGACGCCATCATCAGCAAGACCCTGGACGGCGCGATCGTGAGCTGGAATCCGGGAGCGGAAAAGCTTTATGGCTACAGCGCGACGGAAGCGCTGGGCAAGCCGATCTCGATTCTGATTCCTCGCGGCCAGCCGGATGAACTGCCGGCAATCATCGAGAAGCTCAAGGCCGGGGAACGCATCGAAGATTACGAAACGGTGCGGCAGAGGAAGGACGGCAGCCAGGTCGAGGTTTCTGTTACCATCTCGCCCATCAGGGACGATGCCGGCCGGATCACCGGCGCCTCCTCCGTGGCTCGCGACATTACCGAGCGCAGGCGGGTCGAGCGGGACTTGCAGCAACAAACGACCCTGATTCAACTGGCGCAGGAAGCGATACTCGTGCGCGATCCCCACGGCACCATACTGAAATGGAACGCGGGCGCAGCCGAGCTATACGGGTGGACGGAAGCGGAAGCCATCGGAAAAGTGAGCCACACGCTCTTGCAAACCAAGTCCGCGGCGGATGTGGACGTTGACGATGCTCTCGCTCGCCGCAGCCGGTGGGAAGGGGAGCTGATCCACACTCGCCGAGACGGCCGGGAGATCGTCGTAGAAAGCCGCCAGATGCTGGCGCGCGGTGAGGACGGCTCGCCAATCGGGGTTCTCGAAGTGAATCGCGACATCACCGACCGGAAACGCGCCGAAGAAGAAAGGGTCTGGGCCCTCTCCAAAGAGCAGAAAGCGCGGCAGGAAGCGGAGGCAGCCAACCGCGCGAAAGATGAGTTCCTGGCCACGCTGTCTCACGAGCTGCGAACCCCTCTCACGGCGATCCTGGGGTGGGCGCGCTTGCTGCGCAGCGACAGCCACGACCCAGAGGTCGTCGCCAACGGACTGGAGAAAATCGAAAGAAACGCCAAGGCCCAAGCCAGGCTGATCGACGACATCCTGGATGTCTCCCGGATCATCACGGGCAAACTGCGCCTGGACGTTGGCGTGGTGGATTTTTCCTCTGTGGTGGAGGCTGCTCTCGAAAGCGTCCGCCCGGCGGCAGATGCCAATAATATTCGCCTCGGCACCGCGCTCGACCGCGGCTTAGTGGCGGGAGATGCGAACCGGCTGCAGCAAGTGGCCTGGAATTTACTGTCGAACGCCGTGAAGTTCACGCCGAAAGGGGGCCAAGTGGATGTCTCCTTGCGCCGGGTGGACGCGCACATCGAGCTTTCGGTGAAGGATAACGGAAAGGGGATCACGGCGGAATTCCTGCCTCATGTTTTCGATCGGTTCCGCCAGGCGGACGGCTCCAATACACGCGTTCACAGCGGGCTCGGACTCGGCCTGGCGATCGTGCGGCATATCATCGAGTTGCACGGCGGCAGCGTGCGCGCAGAGAGCCCCGGGCAGGGACATGGCGCCACCTTCACTGTGCTGCTTCCGGTGATGGAAGCGGAGGCCCAGCCCCGCTCGTCGAGACCGAGCCGTCGCGCCGTCTCTCATCCCGGCTTAAAGGGGCTGCACGTGCTGGTGGTTGACGACGACCGGGATACGCGCGCTCTGCTGGCCGCCATTCTCGAGTCGAGCGGGGTAACGGTAACGGTAGCGGATTCGGTCCGGAAGGCCCTGCGTGTTCTCCGCTCGTCCTCGCCCGACATGCTGATCAGCGATATCGCCATGCCGGGGGAAAGCGGGTTTGCGCTGATCCGTCAACTGCGGGATCTCGCGCCGGAAGACGGGGGCAGCATTCCGGCAGTGGCCCTGACGGGGTATGTGTCGTTGGAGGAGCGGGTGCGGGTTCTGGCAGCCGGCTATCAGGCGCACGTACCCAAGCCCGTCGAGCCGGATGAGCTGCTGACGCTGGTCGCCAGTCTGGTTGGGCGGGCAAGGTCCGGGTAACGCTCCTCGCGTTGCAAACAGTCGGACGACCTGCATACCGCGATGGCAACAATAACAATCACGCTCCGCTCCGAATGTCATTGCGAGGGTAACAAGTGGAAGTCCGACGCCCTCAAGCGATGCGAAGTCCGCCCGAGCCTGCGCGCGGTAGAGAGCTAACGCATCGTATTTTCTTTGGATTGCAACTCCCCTGCGGCTGGAAAATCCTATTGGCATCGCCCTTGCAGTTTCCTGTTCGTGGCGCCGTGGCGCTGCTTGCGATTGGATCATGTCCCAGGCAGGCTGCTGAAAAAGGGTTCGCAGGTCCGCTTCCTCACCGTGAAGCCTCCGAGCCGCGCGCGTTAGCAAGCGGTATGTGGACTTTTTCAGCACCCTGCCAGGCAAGCAGGAACAGCGCCTGTAAGTAGCAGGCCGGAGGTTTGGCCTCGCGTTGGTTCAGCAGCCGTCAAGGTTGGTGCTTATGAGCGACTTGCTCCCTCCGCACCCATGGTACGCACTCCACGTGAGGTCGCGCCACGAAAAGAGTGTCTCTGCGCAGTTGCAGGCCAAACAGTTTGACGTGTTCCTGCCGCTGTACCCGGCCAGGCACAGGTGGGCGGACCGCTGGAAGATGCTATCCCTCCCGCTGTTTCCGGGTTACGTCTTCTGCCGGTTCGATGCCTCGGCCCAGTCTGGCGTCTTAGCGACTTCCGGCGTCATCGACGTGGTTCGAGTCGGCGCTCAGGCAGCGCCGGTCGAGACCAGCGAGATCGAGGCGATTCACCGGGTCGTAAATTCTCCAGTGCTCACCGAACCGTACCCGACCCTGGTAACGGGCGAGCGCGTCATGCTGACCAGGGGACCTCTGAGCGGACTTACGGGCATCCTGGTGGGCATTCGCAATGGCCTCCGTCTGGTGATTTCCGTGGAGCTGTTGCGACGGTCGGTGCTGGTCGAAATCGAACGCGACTGGGTGGTTCCTTCCGAGCGCGCCAGGCCGGCCTACAACCCAGGCATGTTACGGCAGGAATCGGCGTTCTTGCCGTATTGACGGGAGGCGGGGTTCAACCATGCGAATCCGTTCGGCGATGCGAATCATTGGGAGCGTCGTTCTGTCCTTGGTTGGGCTCGCAGCCTGGTCCGCGTTCGCCGCCCAGCACCCCTCGACTGACCAGGAGCCCAGGCCGTCCGGCGTTTCCGCGCGCGCGCCGAACGTGCAAGCCTATGAGCCCGCAGGAAATAAGGCCGGCATTGACTCCAGTTACATCCTCGGTCCCGGCGATCAGATCACGGTCCGGGCGGTGGATGTCGAGCAGATCACCGACAAGCCGATCCCGGTCGACTTGAACGGTGACATTCGGCTTCCCATGGCCGGCCGCTTACGGGTGTCCGGCCTCACGGTTCCGCAGGTCGAGGCCGACATAACCAAGCGGCTTAAGACGTACGTGTTACATCCTGATGTCTCCGTTTCCATCGCGGAATTCCGCAGCCAGCCGGTCTCCGTCATCGGAGCAGTGAAGACCCCAGGCGTGCAGCAGGTGCAAGGGCGCAAGACACTGGTCGAAATGCTCGCCCTTGCCGGCGGCCTCGATACGACTGCCGGATCGACGTTGAAAATCACCCGGCGTCTGGAATGGGGCCGGATTCCACTCGCGGCCGCGGCCGATGACCCGACCGGCCGATTCAGCGTTGCGGAAGTGAATCTGAAGTCAATCCTCCGGGCCAATAATCCGGAAGAAAATATCCTCGTCAAACCTTATGACGTCATTTCTGTGCCGCGGGCTGACTCTATCTATGTAATCGGGCAAGTGCAAAAGGGAGGCAGCTTTCTCTTGAATGAGCGCGATGACGTTACCGTGCTCCAGGCCCTCTCCATGGCGGGCGGCCTCGACCGAGCGGCTAAGCCGCAAGAGGCCAAGATACTCCGCCGTCTGCCTGAAGCCTCCGAGAGGAAAGAAATCGCGGTGAATCTGAAGAAGATTCTGGACGGAAAGACCCCAGACGTCCCTATGAAGCCCGAAGACATCCTGTTTGTTCCGAGCAGTGTCTCGAAACGAGCCAGCCTCCGCGCGCTGGAGGCCGCCGTACAAATGGCAACCGGCGTCGCCGTCTGGCGCGTGCCATAAATTATGCCAGTCATGCCCGAACCTTCAGCCCCTCAGGAACCTCAGGCCGCGGTTGTGGCGAGTGTCCACAACCCTGGCGTGAGCCGGCCAGGATATTATTCTTACGTATCCGGCACGGATGCAGCCACCTGCGGCCGGCCAGTTGGCTGGGACTCGGGTGGCTTGGTCGACTATTGGCGCATCCTGAGCCGGCGCAAGGGCACCCTCCTCCTCACTGCCTTGTTGGGCGCCCTGACCGCGTTCTTCCTGACCCGCCTGCAGTCCCCAATATATCGAGCGCGGACTTTACTCGAGATAGAAAGCCTGAACGAGGACTTCCTCAACATGCGGAATGTGAGCCCCACGGCGTCCGGGGGAAACTTTCAATCTCCCGAGTACAACATTCGGACTCAGACCGCAGTGCTCGAAAGCGAGCCCGTGCTGGAACGGGCCCTCGACAAGATGGACCTCCAGAAAAGGTTGCTCGCCAGCAGGCAAAAGGGCAATGGCTTCCCGTGGCTGGCAGCCTTGCGGCGGCGCGTAGCTGCGATCGAGCCCCAGCAGGAACAGGTTCCGCCTCGAGAGCGGGCCCTCTCCATGGCTGCGGCCGGGATCAAAGTCCGGCCTGAGCCGAATACCCGCGTGATCGAAGTCACTTTCGATTCCAGTGACCCGCGCCTTGCGAGCGACTTCGTCAATTCGATGGTTGCCGGATTCACGGAGCTGAGCCTCGAAAAGCGCTGGCAGTCCTCCCAGAACACCAGCGAATGGCTCAGCCGGCAAGTGGGTGATGTGAAAAGGAAGCTGGAACAGGCCGAAGACGCGTTGCAGAAATACGCCAGTGATCCGGGGCTCACAATCATATCGGAGAAAGACAACGCGGTTGAGGAGCGCCTGCAGCAAATCCAGCTCGAGCTCTCGAAGGCACAGGCGGATCGCGTTGCGAAGCAGTCGAGGTATGAACTGGCCGCCACAGCTCCGGCTGAATCGTTGCCGGAGGTGCTCGATGACGCGACGCTCAAGGAGTACCAGGTCCAGCTGACCACTCTGCGGCGCCAATTGGCGGAGCTATCGTCCGAGTTTACATCGCAACACCCCAAGGTGATAAGCGTGCGGGCTCAAATCACAGCGGTTGACGCCGCGCTGGAGAAGAAACGCTCGAACATTGTGGCCCGGATCCGGAACGAGTACTCGGACGCCCTGCGGCGGGAGAGATTGCTGCGTGCGGATTACGCCGCGCAAGTCTCGCTGATGTCGAAGCAAGCCCCTAAAGTCGCTCACTATTCTGTCCTGAAACGCGAGGTAGACACCACGCGCCAGCTATACGACTCGATGATGCAGCGGGTCAAGGAAGCCGGCCTCGCGTCGGCGATGCGGGCCAGTAACGTTAACGTGATCGAGCCCGCAAGACCTCCCCGAATTCCGTACACGCCCAATTTCCTCTTGAACACGGCATTCGGGCTTCTTCTCGGGGTCTGCGCCGGGGCCGCCTTCATCATTCAGCGGGCTCGGACGTATCGGGGCATTCAGGAGCCTGGCGAGATGACTCTCGAGCTCAATGTACCCGAACTTGGCGTCATTCCCACAAGCGACATAAGGCTTTCCAAGGCCCGCCGGCTGATGAGCCGGTCGGGGCTAGGCATTCGCTCTCCGGCCGATCCCGGCCGGCTGGAACTCACGACGTGGCATCAGTGGCGTTCGGCGATGGCCGAATCCTTTCGCCTTACGCTCGCCTCGATCCTCCTGTCAGAGAAGGATGGCGTGCCGCCCCGTGTAATCGTGCTCTCGAGCGCAAATCCCGGCGAAGGCAAGACCACGGTCATCAGCAACCTCGGGATCGCTCTGGCCCGAGTCAACCGCAGTGTACTCCTGGTCGATGCCGACATGCGGAAGCCTCGCCTCCACGAAGTGTTTGACGTTGACAACAGTCTCGGCCTCAGCCAAGTCCTGGCGGGCGCCGCAAACCCAGCAGCGGTGGTTTTGGAAACGAAGATTCCCAACCTGTTCCTGTTGCCCAGCGGCCAGAATGCGGATGAGAAGCTTCCATTTACGCCCCAGCTCCGCCGACTCGTTCAGCGCCTCAGCGCTCAATTCGACATGATTCTGATCGACACGCCACCCCTGTTGCAGATGCCCGATGCCCGGCTTCTCAGTCATCAGGCGGATGCTGTAATTCTAGTAGTGGCCCAGCACACCTCGCGGGACGCCGTTCTGGTGGCTCAGCGACGCCTCGCGGAGGACGGCAGCTACCTGTTGGGCACGATTTTGAACAACTGGGATCCCAAGACCAGCACCCACGGATATAGTGAATACCGCGAATACTACGGGCGTTACTACGGGAAGGGCCAGGCTGCCTGATTTCATGCCTGGGCTGAGCGGCGTCGCTATACCGGCGGATCGCCCGATTCGTGTATTGCTGACCACCCCTCCTACGAGCAGGCGCGGGGGGGTAACCAACTATCTGCACGCGCTTCGGCCGTACTTCCGAAACAGCGTGCAGTATTTCCCGATCGGATCTCGTTGTGACAATGAGGGGATCGCAACGGCGGTATTGCGGCTGCTACGCGACTCCTGGCGGTTTGCCCGTATGCTCCGGCGCGGCAGTTACGACATTGTTCACTTGAACCCTTCGATCGGTCTCAAAGCCCTCCTTCGGGACGGCATACTCTTGGTCATAGCGAAAACCCTTCATAAAGCGGTCATCGTGTTCGCGCATGGATGGGACGACGCCTGTGAACGCATCTTGGCGAAGCGTCTGAGCCGGTTGTTCCGCTTGGTTTATGGTCGCGCGGATGTATTCATCGTCCTCGGCAGCGGGTTCAAGAAGAGACTGCGCTTGCTGGGATACGACCGGGCCGTGTTCGTCCAGGGCGCTCCTGTAGACGACGATCTCGTACGCGACTCCCAGCGACGGCGGCTGCGAACATGCGCTGGCGTCAGGCCGAGCTTCAACATCCTGTTCCTCGCGCGAGTTGAAAAGAAAAAGGGAATCTATGAGGCGCTGGATACGTACCGGATTGTGAAACAGACGCATCCCTTCGTGTCACTGACGGTCGCTGGCGACGGTCCCGAACTCACCAGGGCCGTCCAGTATGCTCGCGGTCAACACCTCGACGGCGTTGTGTTCACCGGGCATGTAGAGGGCACTGCGAAATACGAGGTTTTCAAAACGGCAGACGCCTACCTGTTTCCGTCGCATACCGAGGGACTCCCTATCTCCGTTCTGGAGGCGATGGCCTATGGCCTGCCGGTCGTCACTCGCGCTGTCGGTGGCCTGGCTGATTTCTTTCAGGACGGCACGATGGGTTTCATCACTGAGAGTCGAGATCCGCAGGTTTTCGCCTCGATGCTGAGCCGGCTGGTCGGCGATCCAAGCCTACGCTCCAGCATCAGTGTTTTCAATTGGAAGTATGCCAGACACCAGTTTACTGCCTCGCAGGTCGCCGCCGGACTTGAAGGAATCTACCGCTTCGTACTTGGAGGCGCTGATTCAGCATTTCTGCGCGCGGCATGACCTGTCGACTTACGATCCCTACGACATCTGGAAAACGGCGCTGGGCTTCCGGGTGAAAGAACTCTACAATAGCTGGCCACACCTGGGCCTGGCCCCAGCAGCCATCCTTGCCCTTTTCGACGATGTCGTGAACAACGAGCTTCGCATCTCCTACACCAGGAGCGAATATCCCATCGTGCGGGCCATGGCTGCTCTTTGCCTCCTGAATCTCTACCATAGGAATCGCGCCCCGCACTTGCTCGAGGACGCCAACCGGCACCTCGAGTGGCTGGTAGCCCACAGTTGCTCTGGCTACAGCGGCTATTGCTGGGGGCTTGGATTTCCCAACGCGGTGAGCCGCAATCTGGTCTACAGTAGAGATACTCCGTATTCCACGATGACGCCGTATGCCTTGGAGGCCTTCGTCTGCTTTTCGCAGGCTTCCCAGCGCGCTCGGTTCCATCCGGTGATCAAAAGCATAGTCCGCTTTTTCGACTACGACATACAGGTGATGGAGGAAGACGAGCAGGCGCTGGCGACCTCGTATGGGCCATTTCGGGACCGCACGGTCATCAACGCAGTGTCGTATACGATGTATTCGTACTCTCTCCTCTTGCCGTATGCTTCGCCGCGCCACACGCAGCGCATCGAGGCGAAGGTGCGAAAACTCTACGCTTTCATCCGCCGGCACCAGCGGACGGACGGTTCTTGGTTTTATTCGCCACACGGCCGCTCGTTCATCGACTGCTTTCATTCGTGCCTGGTCCTCAAGAATATAATCAAGTGCGACAGAATCGTCAAGCTGGCTGACGCGGCGGCTGTGGTCGCGGTAGGGTACGCATACCTGAAGAGGTCTTTTCTAGACGAGCGTATCTTTCTGTTTAAGCGATTCTCAGTCAAAAACAAACCGGGCTTGGTGCGGTTTGATTTATATGACAATGCCGAGGCGCTAAATCTCGCCCTTCTGCTCGGCGACGCTTGCCTGGCGCAGAGTTTGCTCGCATCCGTGCTCGAGCACTTTTGCAGAGGCCTGGACATTTACTCTCAAATTGACGTCTTCGGCGGCCGCAGAAACAAGAACACGCTGCGATGGGCGGTGATGCCATTCTTATATGCCGTCTCACAGATGGTACGGTCTCAAGGTGAGCACGGCGGTCACCTCACCCCAATCGCATCCCGTCAGCGAGGGCACGCAGATGAATCGGGTACTCGGTTTGATCTCTACCGTCGAACTCTGCATGCGGCTCCAGCTTTCACTTAGGACGTATCGCAAATGTGCGGGATCCTGGGAACCGTAAACCGGCCTTTTGGCGAGGACGCACTGGATCTGCTCCGGCATCGCGGGCCGGATGATGCAGCGGTCACTCGGAGCTCGGTTGGAAGACACGAGGTGACATTGGGCCACCGCAGACTGTCAATCCTGGACCTCTCGCCGGCCGGCCGCCAGCCGATGTGGACCCCTTGCGGGAGACATGCAATCGTCTTCAACGGCGAGATCTATAATCATCTGGAACTCAGGCGCCTGGCCCAGCCGGTCCGGTACCGGGGCCACTCGGATACTGAGACGATACTCCACCGTATTGCACAAAATGGCATCGAGTCCGCCGGCGAGTTTAACGGAATCTTTGCCTTCGCGTTCGTTGACGTCGAAGACCAGAAGCTGTTTCTTGCACGCGACCCCTTTGGCGTTAAGCCTCTTTACTATTGGTCGCATGAGGGGGCCTTCGCATTTTCTTCGGAAATCCGGCCGCTCCACCAGTTTGCGGGCGACGCGATTGACATTGCCAGCCTTGCTGAGCTCTTGCGGCTCCGATACTTGCCGGCGCCCGACACACTCTTCAAGAGAATTCGCAAGGTCAGACCGGGCCATGTGGTGGAGGTCGATCTTCGGCACGCGCGCTTATCGATCCGCGAGTACCCGTTTGCGTCGCCTCCTGATTGCCAGGCCCGGGTCCGGGACCGCGGGGAGGCGCTCGAGTGGTACGGGTTCCTTCTCGAGCAGGCCATCCAGCGTCAACTCTTGTCCGATGTCGAGATTGGAATTCTCCTTAGCGGCGGTGTCGATTCCGCCCTCGTGGCCAGCATCGCGCAAAAACGCGCCGGTTACCGGATGAAGGCTTTCACGGTCGGCTTTTCCGACAGCGATGAAACAGACGAGATCGCGGACGCCCAAGAGACGGCCAGAATCGTGGGACTGGAGCACCACGCAGTGCGGATGGGGTTCCCGGAATTCCTTGATCTTCTTCCCCGCATCAGCGCGATCGTAGAGGAACCATTGGCAACCACTTCAGTGATCCCCATGTTTTACTTATCCTCGCTCGCTTCCCAGCACGTAAAGGTAGTGCTGTCGGGCCAAGGCGCCGATGAGGCGATGGGAGGATATCGCAGGTACCAGATTGAGCTCCTGAGGCCCTTCATTCCACGACGTGCAGGTTCCTTGCTCGTAAAGGCCGCTCGCGTCATGCGGGTTCGAAACGAGGCAGTCCTGCGGGGGCTGGATTGCGTGGGAGAGTCAGACGACGTGCGCCGCTTCGAGGCAATTTACAGCGTTTTTAGTCCAACGCAGATTGAACGCTTGGTCGGACACGATGCCGGTCGGGCGTCCGAGCGCATTCGGTACTTCTTCGAGTTTCTTCGGTGCTCCAGTCAGCCCCAAAGCGTCCAGCGCATGATGAGTCTCGATCTGCGGATGAATCTTGCCGATGACCTGTTGCTCTATACCGACAAGATCACGATGCATCACTCCATCGAGTGTCGCGTTCCACTTCTCGACCATGATCTTATCCGGTTCGTCGAGTCGCTGCCCAGTGGCTGCCGGCTGGGCATCTTCCGCGGGAAGCTACTGCACAAGCAGTTTGCAAGACGGATCCTGCCGGCCTCTATCGTCCGTCGCAAGAAAAAAGGTTTTCTCTCACCGGCGGGGCGCTGGTTTAAGGAAGCAAAGGCGATCGCTGACATTCTTCTGGACCCTGCATCTCGCTTTTCCACCTATTTTGACCGCGCCGAGGTCAAAAAGATCCTGAACGAACACGCCGCGGGCATGAACCGAGAGCGACACATTTTTCTTCTCCTGAGTGTCTATTACTGGATGGCCCAGTCGCTTGGTAGCGACGCGAAGCCAGATCCCACAGAAATGGCAATACCAGCCTGACGAATGGCTGAGGATCGGATCTGTATTTCGATACGGTGCACTCAGTCGATTCCTTCTTGGAGGTCCTCATGGCACAGTGCGTCCCGGATCGCGTTGTAATTCTTGGAACTCGAGTCGGCGTCTTTAACTCTTACGATGATGCCGTCCAGCTGATACGACAGCGCATCTTATCGAGGCGCCAAACATTCTGCGTCGCTATCAACCCCGAGAAGGTCTACCGTGCCAGGCAGGACGCGCGGCTGGCCCGCATTCTGGAGTCGGCTCACATTCCGATCTGTGACGGCATCGGCATCTCTCTCGCGTCGATGGCGCTTTATCGCAGGCGGCTGCCGCGCTGCACCGGCGTCGATCTTTTCCTGAGGCTGGCGCAGCTTTCCGCAGAGGAAGGCTGGAAGGTCTTTGTGCTCGGCGCCACGCCTCGGTCGAACGAGGCGGCGTGCCGCGAACTGGAGGATAAATTCCCCGGTCTGAGAATTACCGGACGCCAGCACGGTTACTTCGAGAATTCCGCGGCGGTCGTTGACAGCATCAACCGTAGCGAAGCCGAGCTGCTCTTCGTAGCGATGGGATCGCCCCGGCAGGAATTCTGGCTCAGCGAACATATGCCCCGCCTGAACACTACCTTCTGCATGGGGGTAGGCGGAAGCCTGGACGTGATCAGCGGCACAGCCAAACGGGCCCCGGCACTTTTTCAGAAGACCGGCACGGAGTGGCTTTTCCGCCTCCTCCTCCAGCCAGGCCGCATCCGCCGCCACATGGCGCTGCCGGCTTTTGCCCTGGGAGTCTTGCGGAGCGCGATGGGGTACCGCTAAATCGTCTTCTCACGCTGGGGCGCGAAGGAGCGAGCGCAGACGATTCGAACGAGGGAACACAATGAAGGTCCTTGCTCTGATCTTGCTCTTGACCGACGGTTTGTGCGGGCAGTGGATGACTGGATTCTACAGCGCGCAGAATGGCGTCATGCCGGTTTCCAGCATCCCGTGGAACAAGTACACGCACATAGTCCATTTCGCGGCGTCTACCGACGGAAGCGGCAACGTCGTGCCGTACTATCTCAGTCAGGCCGAAATCACTGAGCTTATAGCGTCCCGGCCGCCCGGCAAGAAAGTACTTGTGTGTATCAAAGACAACGACTCAAATTCCGCCTTCTTTTTTAAAAGTACCTCCCCTGAAACGATTGGCGCGTTCGTGGACAACATCGCGAGCTTTGTCGCTGCCAACGGGTACGACGGGGTGGACCTGGACTGGGAGCAGAACATCAACATTGCCCAGTACGAGAATCTCCTGGTGCGGCTCAGAATTGCCATACCGGCAAAAATCATTACCGTGGATGTGGGTAATTGGGGTGGCTTGGACACTGTGACCGCCGCCACCTATTCCGCACTCGATCAGATTAACGTCATGTGTTACGACATGGATGATGGTCAAAATTGTAACGGGCATCCCTGCACTGCCTGGTATAATTCTGCGCTGTTCCAGAATGGACAGAGCGATAAGAGAACGTGCGACTGGCGCGTTCGCGCTTTCACCAGTCGGGGCGTCCCGAACAACAAGATCGGCATCGGGCTTCCGTTCTTTGGAAGACGCTGGGTGGGGATGACCGTCGTGCAGGCGTCGGGCATTTTCCTGACCTATACAATCACCTACAGAGATTTGGTGACCGATCGAGCGCGCTGGCAGCCTCAATACCAGTTCTATGACGGTGCGTTCAAGGCAAGCTATCTGAGTATTCCTCCTCTCAACGAGTTCGTTTCGTATACTGGGACGCAGTCGATTAGAGATGCCGCGGGATGGCAGAAGGCCCAGGGCTTCGGTGGCTTCATGACATACACCCTGGAATATGAGTATCTTCCTGCCGCAACGGGCGATGCCAGCCACCCGTTATCGACCGCCCTCTACAAGGAAGTGTTCGCGGGGGCCACCCAGGCGGCCAATCCTCAACTCGCGATTCCTTCTGACTCACCGCCGAGGGCCCGGTAGGTGTGCTTGGACGCCCGGCTGCCCGGCCTTTTAGATCGAGGAGCGATGCGCCGACGATCGAGCTTCAAAGCGATGTGTAGATCGGTCCGACGCCGCCATTGGCGGCCGCGTCAGATCCGATTGGCGCCCCACGAGGCCGTGCGAATCGTCACGGCACTCGCGGGGCCAGCCCCATTGTCAGTGGTGTTTCCCGTGACCAAAACTGACAGTCCAGCTTCCGGCGTTCTGCCAACCACTGCTATACGTCACGCCGCTGACGGTGTAAGCGCCGAACGTGTAAAGTGTCCTGGTACCGGTGTAGCTCGTGGTGAATGCCACGGGGACTTTCAGAGTCAGGGTGTTGCCCGATCCGGATACGGTTACCAATCCCGCGTTCACCGAGCACTGGCTGTTTTGCAGGGTGACGGCGCTGCCCGGAGTCGCCGAAGACCAGCCCGTGGCGGCGTCGTTTTGCAAAGATACGGTGCTCGTTGTCGCGTTGTAGTCGATATAGCAACTGGAGGCCGCGCCAACCGTGTTTCCAATGAACAGATCAGCCTGGTTAATCGCGCTAAAGCCGCTGCTGCCATCAGTGACGGCCACGGAGAACGTAGTGCTGGAACCGGAGCCGCTGTTGGGGCTCACACTCACAGTGGGAGGTCCCAGCGTCGGGGGTGGATCTGTCACCGTCCAGGAGCCCAGCGTTTTCCAGCCGCTGCTCGACGCGGAGTCGGCGGCGAAGGCAAAAATGCTCCTGGTACCTGTGTAGGTGGAGGAAAAGCTGATTGCCATCGTAACAGTCAGCGTGGTGCCGGAACCAGACACGGAAGAAGTCGCCAGATTTACGCTGCATTGGCTGTTTTGCAAGGTCGCGGAGCTGCCCACGGTTCCCTGATACCAGGCCGTCATGTCGTTAGACTGAAGGTAGAGTATGTTGGGCGCTCCGTACTGCACGCGGCAACTGTTCGCGTTGCCAACGGCCGTATCGAAGAAGGTGTCAAGCTCCGTGACAGCCGCGTAACCGCCGGAATCGGAGACCTGGAACGCGAATGCCTGGCTGGAGCCGGATCCGGAATTCGGCGTGACGGCAAACGGATTTGCCGCCGAACTCGTCGTCACTGCCGCAACCGAAAACGTGGCCAGATAATCCGTGGTATCCACGTTCAGAGAGATGTCTTCGCACCGTACGTAGTAGTTGTAAGTGGTGCCACTGAGGAGACCGGTGAGCGGCGTCGAATGCGCGGAGCCCCCGGTGACCGAGAAGATAAATGGCATGGAGGCGTACGACATTCCTGCAACGGTGGCATACTTACAGGTCGCATTCACGTTCGTGACGACGGAAAGCGTAGTCGATGTAGTGGATGAGCTAAGGGTTCCAGTCGGTGAACCGCCAGACACCGTGGGCCCCGAAGAGGGCGGCGACCCTCCTCCAAAGACCGCGCTGTAAAGCGCAGTCGATAAGGGGTGGGCCGCATCGCCCGACTGGCCGGAGAGATACTCATATTCCGTGGTGAAGGTCATGTAGCCGCCGAAGCCCTTCGACTTCCCCCACGCGACGGCATCGGTGAAGAATTGCGCCCCATTGTACGAATCGAACTCATTGAGGCTGGAGATGCTCAGGTAGTTTGACTTGTATCCGCTGTCATAGAACTGGTATTGCGATTGCCAGCGTGTCGAATCTGTCACCAGATCTCTGTATAGAACCGTGCTCGGACTGAAGCTCCCCGTCACCAGCGCCTTCATGACGCCCGGCCAGCGTCTCCCGTAGAATGGGATGCCTACTCCGACCTTGCTGGCGGGGACTCCGGCGCTCGTGAAGGCACCCACTCGCCAGTCACACGTCATGACGGTCGAATTTCCATTTTGCAGCAACGCGTCGTTATACCAGGAATAGCCGTTGCCGGGCGTGTCCATGTCGTAGCACATGACGTTAATCTGGTCGAGAACGGCAGCACTGGCTGCAGCTACGGTTTGCAGACTGCTCCAGTTTCCCACGTCTGTGGCGATCACTTTACCGGGCATGGCGCTTCTGAGGCCGGTCAGCAGTGATTCGTATTGGCTGACATTAACACCGTGCTCCCAATCGATGTCCACGCCGTCGTACCCGTTGGAGTTTACGAAGCTAACGATGTTGTTTACGAAGGTACTGAGTGTCCCCGACGCGGTGCTGGATGCCATGGCATTGGAGTTCGAGTCGTTATCTTTGATGGTTACGAGCACTTTCTTGCCAGCCGGCCTCGAGGCTATGAGCGTATTGATCTCGGGCTGACTGAGGTAGTACAGGAGGACGTTTCCGCTTCCGTCGGTAGACGCCGCGAAGTGGTTGATGTGGGTATACTTGCTCCACGGGATGGCAGAGACCGGCATGACTCCGTTTTGCGCGCTGTAGAATCCGGTGATCCACTGCCCGAAAAGACTGGCCGACAGCAACAAGGCTAATACGATGGTTTTCATCCTTCACCCTTTCGTCTCTGGTGCGCCAAGGAACATGGCCCGGTTCGTAACATGAACGCGCCAGCGGCTCGCCGTGGCGGTTCGCACACCGTGCCCGTAGGCAGGGGACCAACTCTGAAACGCTTAAGCCGCACGCGGGCGTGTGTGTTTGCCGGACAACCACCGGACGTGGATCGGAGTGGAATTCAGTGAGGGCAACACAAGCTACGGCGAGCAACTGCGGAGCGCTTCTCTTGACGCACCTAGCGATGTTACTTGCCGTAGTTCGCATCCACTATTCGGAAGCGACCCTAGGCCTTAGGGGAATTCACCCTAGCCCACTCGACGCGTCAATGCGCTCCGCGCGCACGACCTGCGGAACAGCAAGGAGTGGACTATTAGGATCGATCAAGGCCCAAACATGCTGACCCACGCAGGGAGAGGCAAGGAGTTAGCGCCTTTCGTTCGGCGCGCTGCAGGGCCTGGCTTGGACGTTTGACCAATGGCGGCGGTAGCCACTCTCAGGCGATCTCTGTGGAGCGTGTTCACGTCCTCGCAGGCCGTGCGGGCAAGGCTGGCGCGGAACACGTTCTGGTCTATCGCCGGGTCGGCGTCGTCTCAGGGTTCGTCCCTTCTAGCCGCCGTCGTCGTTGCCCGCCTGCTCGGAACTGCACGTTTCGGGCAGCTCGCCTTGATTCAGGCGACGGTGTTGTTGACAGGAACGCTCGGAGAAATGGGCCTCACGCTTACAACGACGAAATTCGTCAGCCGGTGGAGAGTTACTGATCCCGAGCGAGCTGGGCGGCTGATGGGATGGTCTTTGCGCACGATTGCGACCTCGGGTCTGATCATGGCGGCGCTGCTGGCAGGGATGCAACCGTATATCAAGATTTCTGGTTTGGCGGGACTCTCGAAGGAGATCTCAGCCGGATGCGGCTTGCTCCTCTTCGACATGCTCAATCGGGTTCAATTAGGCGCGCTGGGAGGATTGGAGCAGTTTGGCAGCACGGCCCGCATCCAGCTTGCGCGAGGCCTTCTGATGCTGCCCTGTGTATGGCTGGGGACTTGGCGTAGCGGTTTGCTCGGAGCGGTTCTGGCCATGGCCTTCGTAAGCCTGGCCACATTCGTCATCGGCCATTGGGTTCTCAGAAGCAAATGCAGATCACTCTTGATACCGCTCCGCTATTGGGGTGCACGCGAGCCCGAAATCCTGACCACCTCGATGTCTCTATGGATGGGCGCACTGCTGCTGGCCGGATCGAGCTGGATAGTTACGGTTCTGCTGTCACGCGAGCCGTCCGGACTTTCGGAGCTGGGGCTCTACAACGCGGCCGACAAGTGGAAGACCGCTCTGCTGTTTCTGCCCAATCAGTTGTTTCAGGTTACCCTCCCCATGCTTTCCTATAGTCAGGGAGCAGGGGATCATCGCGCCTGCCGGCGCATCATTTCCGCGGCGCTGATATCCGCACTCGGCGTGACCGGGGCGGGCGCAATCCTGGTCTTCTCGCTTTCCCGGGTCCTGATGTCGTCGTATGGCGTTGGTTTCACGCAAGGGGCGAGCGTGCTTTCATTGGCTGCGCTGGTGGCCGTCACGAGTGCGATCTATACCGTCGGAAGCAGCGCTCTCTGGGCGCTGGGGAAGCCCACCCAAATGCTGGGCATTGACATCTTGAAGACGTTCCTTCATCTCGGACTGTGCTGGATCGGTTACGCGAGCAGCGCCCGGAATCTGATGTTGGCCTATCTCCTCAGCTCCTCGGCGGGATGTGTTGTCGTGATGTTCGCTGTTTGGAGGCACCTCGAGATTCAGATGACAACGACGGATGCAATACAGGTGGAGGAGAGTTCGTGATCCGCGCCACATCGACTCAGATCCACTCACCCTGCACCCAAACACAGCCGGCGCCTGGCTCGGGCCCTGCGTGACTTAGTTTGCGAGTACGGCGATGATGACCACTGAAATACCGGCTCGACTCCTGCCGCCGCTTCCTGTCGGAATGTTTCCGTCTCCGCAAGCCCGCAGCACCGCCTGCCGTCGCCTGGGGCTGATGGGCGCCGCCATTGTCATTCTTGTGGTGCTGGCACTAGTCGCATCCTGGGCAGCAGCAGTAATTCCGATGGAGAATGCGACCACCACCGTGGATACCGACGGCCGGTACCTGATGATAGAAGCCAAGACGCCGCTGTACTACGGCGCGCACGGATTCGCAATTGCGTCAGTGCTTGCAGCAGGGCTGTTGGCCGCTTTTATAGGTGGCTTCAAAACCCTCAGTCTCACTGTGCGGCTTGCGTTCTATGTCCTGCTGCTTACCGCAGCCTCCTGGGCCGTCATCGCCTACACCCCGGAGGAGCTCCTCTCGTCCGAAATCTTCGGCTCGACTGGACCATTTACGTGGTTCACTCTGATATTCGTGATGGCAGGCATGGACCGCCGCATATGGGTTTACATCGATCCTGTTCTCCGCGGGCTGACTTACTTGTCCCTCGCTCTCGCCGTGCGAACTCTGATCAGTTCGCCATATCATTCTTTCGTAGGGTATTCGAGGTACGTTTTATACGCGCAATTGCTGACATGGCTGGGTGGATGGACGCTCCTGACCGCGACTCGGCTCCGGGGCTTCCGATTACTCGCTCGAGCTATTCCCCTTATGGCCGGTATCTCGATGGCAATTTGCGCTCAATCACGTTCTTGGACCATTCTCTGCTGTCTGCTCGGCGCGGCGTTCATCCTGCTCAGGAGCCGCGAGCATGGATCCACCCTCTCTGGTGCGCGCACTTTGGCCATGGCGTGCACACTCGGCGCTGCAGCCGGCGCGTTCGTTTACACGACGATGCCCCACACCTTCGGCGCCAGCGTAAGCGGGCTCGTCGGCCGGATTGACCAAGACACTCGCACCGGCCAGTACGGCGCGTTCTTCGAAGTGGTGCCCGTGACCGACCTGCTCCTGGGAAGAGGACCCAAAGGCACTTGGTATTGGCCGGGATTTGGCGAATATCAATTTTTCGACAACGGTTTTCTTTGGGCATTATTCATAGGCGGTATTCCTACCCTGCTCTCTTATGTAACGATTTTGCTATGGCCCGCAATCCGGGCCCTCCGTCATCGCCCTGCGGGAGGCGACGCCGCGGCGGTATGCCTGCTTCTGCTTGCAATCCTGGCCCTCGCCGGCCTTAGCACGTTCAGCCCTCCGTCTATGGGGATCAATGGCGTCCTCCTATCACTCTGGGCTGGTCGCTGCCACTTGTTTTTGGCCGAGCGCTCCGAACGCGTCTGCCTGGTGCGCCGAAGCACAACTGGACTGAGGTCCCCCGTGCTCGCAATCGAGAAATTCCGTCGCGCAAAATTCACAGATTCTTCCGCTAGGGGGTGCCAACTTGGAAACAGTTGATCTCAAGCGAGGTGCGACTTGTCCGAATCCCGGCTCTGACACCAGTGTCCGCCGAACGCGTCCCAAGAGTCTCGGAGCGCGATCGAGGAGGGACCCGGACCTTGACAGCGTCAGTCGTGGAAGTGAGATCGCATTGAGCAATCTCACTTCGCAGCGAACACCCTATCAGGTGGTGTGTGTGTCCGCCGGGCATGGCTTCCCGCTGATCGGCAGCACAGCGAGGATCGTTACTGTGGGCATGGCTCTGCAGGTTGCCGGGATCGACTTTCGGCTCCTGCACTTCGGCCCCAGTCCGGCTCCGGGCGTCACTGGGAAGTTCGGCGTTTATCGGGGCATACCATTCGAATACACTTGCAAGCGGAGGCCAGCCAATGCGCTCGCTCGATGGCTAGTATATTCGTGGGCTCTTGCAAGCTTTACAGCGCGACTCTGCCGGCTCAGATCGTCCCATCGCCGCCTTGCAATTTATCTTTACATGATGGACGGTCCGCTTTGTTTCTATGTCGGCTGCCTTTGCCGTATGCTGGGCTTTCCGCTGGTGCAGGAAATGTGCGAGTGGTTCCCCGCGCGCCCGACTTGCTCGCGATTCACACGGTGGCTTTATCGGAAACCGCTTTTCGCCCTGGCGACAGGTGTTCTGGTGATATCGAAACTGATCGAACACCGCGTCCGGGACCGGTCGGCTACCGCAAGTCCGCGATTGTTGATCCATCGGTTGCCATCCATAGTGGACAGCCAGCGTTTTGCGGCCGCCTCCCCTGAACCAGACGACTCGGCTGAGCCAGCCCCGCACTTTCTGTGGTGCGGAGTCGGTTATCCGCAGGATGTCCTTTTCCTCGTCCGTGTCCTTGCGCTGGTGAATCGCGACGGCCACCGATGCAGGCTGCGCATCGTGAGCGCGAATTACCTCACATGGGGACCTGAGCAGATTCGGAGTTATGCGGCGGACCAAGGCCTGCCGCCTGACGCCATTGTCTTTATGGGCCGCGTGGACGATCACACCCTCGAGGTGTGCTACAAGTCTGCGACCGCACTTCTTCTTCCGCTCTGGGACGACGACCAATCCAGGACAAGAATGCCAAACAAACTCGCCGAATATCTCGCCTCCGGCAGGCCGGTTGTCACCTGCAAGGTGGGGGACCTCCTCGATTTCCTGGTCGACGGTGTCAATGCGCACTTGGCCGAACCGGGCGCCGAGCGCGACTTTGCCGACCGCATGATCGCTGTCCTGCAAGATCCGGTGAGAGCAGATCAGATTGGCGCTGCCGGGCAGCAGACCTGCCTGGCCCAGTTGGACTACCGGGCGCATGCCGGCAAGCTCGCGAAGTTCTTCGTTAACTGCATAGAACACTCAACTTGACTGCCCCGGCCGACTGCGATGCCGTGCGGCAGCAGCAGATCATTAAAAGGAGAGACACATGGACAGAAAAGTGTTGGTCACGGGTGCGGGAGGATTCATCGGGCACCATCTCGTCAGCTATCTCAAGGCCCGTGGTTACTGGGTGCGAGGCGTGGACATCAAGCACCCTGAGTACCAGGAGACGGCAGCGGACGAGTTCGAGTTACTGGATCTGAGGCGCTGGCCTAACTGCCTCCAGGCCGTCCACGGCGTCGATCAGGTCTACAACCTGGCCGCGAACATGGGCGGCATCGGGTTTATCGAGACGCACAAGGCTGAGATTGTGCGTGACAACATCCTGATAAACATACACATGCTCGAGGCGGCCAGGCTGAACGGCATCCAACGGTTCCTGTATACCTCATCCGCCTGTGTCTATCCCGGCTACAGGCAAAACACAACCGATGTGGCCCCGCTCAAGGAAGAGGATGCGTACCCCGCCGACGCTGAAGACGGATACGGGTGGGAAAAGCTCTACACGGAACGGGCCTGCCGCCACTACTATGAAGACTACGGCCTGAACACCCATTCCGTGCGCTTCCACAACATCTTCGGACCGCTCGGTTCCTACGATGGGGGACGGGAAAAGTCGCCGGCCGCAGTTTGCCGCAAGATTGCCTTTGCCGCGGAGGACGATGTCATCGAAGTTTGGGGCGACGGCAACCAGACGCGCTCGTATTGCTATATCGATGACTGCGTGGAGGGGATTTATCGGCTGATGCAGTCCGATCATCATGACCCGCTCAACCTCGGCCAAGACCGGCTGATCTCGGTTAACGAGCTGGTCGACATGGTTGCGGGAATCGCCGGGAAGAACATCCGCAAGCGCTATGATTTGACGAAGCCGCAGGGCGTGCGGGGGCGCAACAGCGACAATACCATGTTGCGGCAGGTGCTGCAGTGGGAGCCACGTATCACCTTGGAAGAGGGTTTGGAACGCACCTATCACTGGATTCACGATCAACTCGTCAAGGCGGGTCGCATCGGATCGTCGGAGCCGGCTGCCGCCGTGAGTGCGGCTGCTTGAACCGCTGCCGCGAGAAGCGGCCTCGGCGAACGGCAAGGCTTTTCGTCGGTTGCATCCACGAGTACCAGGAGCGGTGCCTGGAAAGGGGGCGGGCTAACGTGCGTCGAACTTACAAGGTTCTTCGCAACTGTATCTGCGGGGCGTTTGCTTGGGGCGTGATCGCATCCGGCCGCGCACGACGGGCGAGAAGACGAGCGCTGAGCGGCGATGTGGTTAGCGCCATCTACTTTCACAGGCCAAAGAAACAGCTATTCGTGCGATGCGTCCGGTGGCTGATTGAGAACGGCTATACCTTTATTTCCGCGGCGGAGCTGCTTGAAATCTGCTATCACGGCAAGACGCCTCCCAAAGGCGCCGTGTGGTTGTCTTTCGACGACGGCTGCAAAGAACTCTGTGAAAACGTGCTCCCGCTGGTCCGGCAGCAGGGAATACCGGTCACGCTCTTCATCCCGACAGGCATCGTGGAGGGCGATGGCTTTTTTCCGTGGCTGCATGGAAGGGCCTCACCAGGGCTGAACGGCGCGGGCGCCTCGGCGCATAACGGCGCGCGCGATGCTTTGACGGTCGCGGAGTTGAAGCAGGTCGCCAGCCGCCCGGAAGTGACGGTGGGTTCCCACACGGTCAGCCACGCAGTCACGACCGTCCTCACAGAAGAAAGGGCGCGCCTGGAGCTGGGTGAGAGCAAACACGCCCTCGAGTCGTGGACCCATTCGGACGTGAAATGCTTTTCCTACCCGGAGGGCCGGTTCGACGGCCGCGAAAGAGCTTTCCTCGCGGAGTTCGGCTATTCGCTGGCTGCAACCACCGAAAACGCCCTCATTGGCCGCCAAACTGATCCTTACCTGCTGCCCAGGTTCAGCGTTGGGGACGAGATCTTCTTTCCGGAGGCGATCTGCAACATGGTGGGTGTCTGGCGGCCGGCGATCGACCCACTGATCCATTTCTTGCAGCGTTGCCGCAAAATCTGCCGGTCCGCGCGTTGGGGAGAGGCATCTC
>DASQHA010000425.1:0-18167 GCA_035632335.1 Terriglobales bacterium | reverse complement strand
TGAAGTCCACCATCGAGCCAATCGGCATTTCCGAATCCACATGGAAGAGCACGCCGTTGGCGGAAATATTTTCGGTTTCGGCTGCGTTGGCGCCGGATTTCGATTTCACCGAAATCGGCAGCTTGATGGGAAATCGCACCGCGCTCTGCATGTCCGGATAACGCGCCCGCGCGGCCTTCCTCGATGCCGGGGATGCCGATGAATCCTGGGCGCGAACCTCGGCGCCGGCACCGGGATTCCCGTCCTCCGCAAATCGCCCATTGTTCGACATTACGTGAGGCAGATTACACCGCGGAACCAACCGATAAAAGTTACGGAAGTCATGGCACTAGTAGGGATAAAGCCTTGTGGATCATGGAATTAGGGTAGGGCGCGGCGGAGAGAAAGCAATTGGCAATTGGCAATTAGCAATTGAGCCTTGACCGCGGGTGCAATTCCGAAAACGCTGGTTGTGACGAACGTCACTGAACACTTAGCAATTGGCACCAACCATCGAAGAAGATGCGACGGATGCGCCATGGCTTGTGCTAAGTGCCAAGTGCCAAGTGCCAATTGCTGCCTTTCAGAATTTGGTTACTTCCGTAAAGTTAAAGTCCTTCACCTTCATGGGCGGCGCCACCATGTCGAAGGATTCTTCGCCGCTGGCCCGGACAGGGGTTCCCATCGCCTCTACATTCGAGAGCATGTGGATCAGGCTCTCATTGAAGCGGAAATTCAAAATTCCATGGCGGACTTTACCGCCTTCCACGTAGAACGTGCCGTCGCGAGTCATGCCGGTGAGGATTTTTTCGTAGGGATCCACTTCGCGGATGTACCACAGGCGCGTGACCAGCACGCCGCGTTCCGTAGAGGCGATCATCTGCTCGACCGTTATCGGATCCGCCGGGGTGCCGAAGACGATGTTCATCGGGGCCTCGCCCATTTCGTTGGGCAGCGAGAAGCCGTGTCCGGTGGGCGCGACGGGCCCGACTTTGTCTTTGTATTCCGACTGCGCCATTTTTTTCGCCGTGGCGCGCGCATACACCAGGCGCTTGACCACGCCATCCTCCACCAGTTGCACCCGCCGGCGGGGAATGCCCTCGCCATCGAACGGCGCGCCCGACTGCAGCGGGTGCGCCACGTCGTCCCAGATATTGATGTTCGAACCGAAGATTGGAGTTCCGACGCGATTGTTCAAGAAAGACCGCTGGTCGAGGATTGATAGTCCGCCGAAATCCCAGAACATGAAGCCGGTCATGTCGAGCACCGCCGCGGGTTCGAGGATCACCGTATACTTGCCTGCCGGAATTTCTCGCGGGCTCGCGGACGCAATCGCCTTGCGCGCCGAGATTTCCGCGAGCGCTCCGGGGTCGAGCTGACTCACGTCGGGAGAATTCGACTTCTGCCAGCCTGAGGAATCGCCCGCCAGCATGGTGATGGAAATTTCGGATGAAGTCTGAGTATGCCAGTCACTCAGTCCGCGGGAATTGAAAATTCCCTCGACTGACTCCGAACAGGAAAAGATGCCGGCGGTGATGAGCTTGTGCTGCGTTGCCACGCGCACAATCTTCTCGACGCCCCGGGAACGCAACTGGGGAGTGAGCGCGGCAGTTTCGGCAAAATGCCGGCTCGGCCTGGCATGCGTGGCCGCGGGCGACTCGCCCGCGCCTGGCATCGGCAGCAAGTCAGGATCGGGATGCTGGACCCTGGCCAGACTCTCCGACGCCCGCACTACCCGCTGGAGACTCTCGTCGTCGAACTTGTTGGTGGTGGCGCGGGCGGTGCGTCCGTCGAACGCCGCGCGCACGGAAATGGAGTAGCTTTCCTCTGCCACATTCTGATGGATAGTGTTGTTGGCGAACCGGGTCAGCGCGAACTTGCCGCCATGGAGAGTGGCTTCGACCTCATCGGCGGTCGAATACTTCTTTATCTTCTCGAAAATATCTCCGGACTGGTCTTTGGTCAGCATTCAGCATTCAGCAGTCAGCACTCAGCACTCAGCAGTCAGCAGTCAGCAGTCAGCTTTGCATGCGATCGGATTGGACTTTACAGGCTAAAGATGCGAGCATTCGTTTTATTTCGACTACCCGGTGATCCAGATTCTTGTAACTCTCTTCGCTGATCATTTTGAGATCGCGGGCGAGCAGAAAGTGATATTCGAGTTCGCTCGCCGATCCCAAAGCTACATTGAGGAACCGGTAGAACTCACCGTTTCCTCGCTTGCCACATCCTTCGGCGAGGTTGGCAGCGACTGAAGCGGCACATCGACAGATTTGGCTGCTCAACCCATACATCTCTTGTTTCGGGAATTCACACGTAATCTGATAACAAGTCAACGTCAAAGAATGCGACTTATGCCACACTTGGAGGTCTCTAAAGTTTTCCATCGGGCAACTCTCACGGCTGAATGCCGAGTGCTAAGTGCTGAATGCTAATCGTCCACTGCCCGATTCCCCTGTGACGATGCTCACAGTCCCTTGTAAGCAGTTCCCACTTTGATACCCGCAAACCGGGCCGGGGCTGCGCCATGGCCGGTGCCCATGACCTGCTGCGGCTGGCCCTTGCCGCAATGCGGCGTCCCCCACAAAGTCCAGTCGTCTTGGGAGCAGATGGCATCCATCGAGTTCCAGAACTCCGTCGTGATGCCGCTGTAGGATGGATTTTTCAACATTCGCGTGCGTTTGCCGTTTTTGATTTCCCATCCCGCTTCGCAGCCGAACTGGAAGTTGTAACGCTTGTCGTCAATCGACCAGGAGCGGTTGGTTTCCATGTAAATGCCCTCGTCCGTCGACGCGATCAACTGGTCCCGGGTCAGCGGCTTCTCGCCGGGAAGAATGCTGATGTTGGTCATACGGATGATGGGCAGATGGTTCCAACCGTCGGCGCGCAGGGTTCCGCCGGAGCGATTCTCACCGATGGCGTGAGCGGTCTCGCGGGAACTCAGATATCCGGTGAACAAGCCTTGGGTGATGATGGGCGTGCATTGCGCCGGGACGCCTTCGTCGTCGAACGCGAAAGTGCCGAGCCCCGGGCCGTGCTCCGGGCGGGCGTCCGCGACAATGTTCACCAGGTCGCTGCCGTAGCGCAAGGTGCGCAGTTTGTCGAGCGTGAGAAACGATGTGCCGGCGAAATTCGCTTCCATGCCCAAGACCCGATCGAGTTCGATGGGATGCCCGACTGACTCGTGGATCTGCAGGCCGAGTTGAGAACTATCGAGGATGAGGTTGAACACGCCTTCGGGGCACTGGTCGGCCGTGAGCAGAGCGACCGCCTCTTCGCCCACGCGGCGCGCGTTTTCGACCAGCTTCAGCTCTTCGACCAGTTCGTAACCTTTGTTCTGCCACTGCCCGCCGTAGGAATTGGGATAGGACCGCTTCTGTATCTCGCTGCCGGCAAAGGCGTGAGCGCAATAGCCCGTTCCGGTGGTGTATTTCGTCTGATGAATGTTGGCGCCTTCGGAGGAGAAGAACCATTGCTCTTCGCGCCGGAAGTTCAGATTGGTCTCGGCCAGCGTGACGCCGGGCACGGACCGCAACTCTGTGTCGATCTTCTGCATCAGCTCTATGTTCTGTTCGACGGAAGTAGTGAATGGGTCAATCAGGAATGGCGAAGTCCATTCGGCGGTAACCGCCTTTTCCGTGGCCAGCTGGATGTCGTGCAGTTTTACCCGCGCCGACGCTTTGGCAATCTCAACCGCGCGGGCGGCGGTGGCTTCGACGGCGGCGCGGCTCAGATCGTCCGAGGCAGCGAAACCCCAGGCGCCATCGGCGATCACCCGCACTCCGAAACCGAACGACTCCGCCAGCGAGGCGCTGCCGACTTTGCCGTTCTTGGTGGAGAGACCGCGGTGGCGGTCGTCAGCCAGCCGAACATCGGTGTAGGATGCGCCGAGATGATTGGCGACGTCGAGAGCCCAACCAGCAATGGATTTCATCGGAAATTAAATCTACCACAGGGCTGTGGAGACGGCGTCGAGACCAGCGCCGAAACGACTTGGGTTAGCGCGTACCGAAAGATTCTCTAAAATTAGATCTTAGTTCCTGGATCTCAGTTCTCAGTTATCTGGTGAAATGAAGAAGGACGGCTTACGCCGCCCCTGAAAACCAACGGCGAACAGCCGCTCTTAAGTTCCCTCGCTCCAGCCGGCCAGATACTCTTCCTGCTCCGGCGTGAGCTTGTCGATTTTGACGCCGACCGACTCGAGTTTCAGCTTGGCTACTCGCTTATCGAGATCGTCTGGAACTTTGTAGACTCTCTTTTCCAACGTTTTGTAATTCTTCACCATGTATTCGGCGGAGAGCGCCTGGTCGGCGAAGCTCATGTCCATCACCGACGGCGGATGGCCTTCGGCAGCGGCCAGGTTGATGAGGCGGCCTTCGCCCAGCAGGTTGATCTTGCGTCCGTCTTTCAGCGAGTACTCTTCCACGGAACTGCGCGTGGTGCGCTTGGACGACGACATTTTTTCCAGGGCCACGATGTCGATCTCGACGTTGAAGTGGCCGGAGTTGGAAATGATGGCGCCGTCTTTCATGACGTCGAAGTGTTCCTTGGTCAGCACGCTCTTGTTGCCGGTAACGGTGCAGAACACATCGCCCAGTTTGGCGGCTTCGTTCATGGACATGACGCGGAAACCGTCCATGTGCGCTTCCAGCGCCTTCGTAGGATCGATCTCGGTGACAATGACTTCAGCTCCGGCGCCGCGAGCGCGACTGGCCAGGCCCCGTCCGCACCAACCGTAGCCGGCGACCACGAACTTCGATCCTGCCAGCAGGTAGTTGGTGGCCCGGATGATGCCATCAATGGTCGATTGGCCGGTGCCGTAGCGGTTGTCGAACAGGTGCTTGGTGTCAGCATCGTTGACCGCAATGATGGGGAAGCGCAGCACACCTTCTTTGGCCATGGCGCGCAGGCGAATCACGCCGGTTGTGGTTTCTTCGGTGCCGCCAATCACGCCTTCGAGCGCGTCCTGGCGCTTGGTGTGCAGCAGAGTGACCAGGTCGGCGCCGTCGTCCATGGTGATGTGGGGCTTGTGGTCGATGGCGGCGAGAATGTGGCTGTAGTACGTGTCGTTATCTTCGCCCTTGATGGCGAATACTGGAATGTTGTGATCGCGCACCAGGCTGGCGGCTACATCATCCTGTGTGGAAAGAGGGTTCGAAGCGCACAGCACCACATCGGCGCCGCCATCCCTCAGGCAAATGGCCAGGTTCGCGGTTTCGGCGGTCACGTGCAGGCAAGCCGAAACCCGAATGCCCTTCAGGGGCTGGTTCTTGATGAATTCATTGCGGATAATTTGAAGAACTTTCATGGACTGGTTGGCCCAGTCAATCCGCTTCTTGCCCAGATCGGCAAAATCCAGGCTCTTCACATCACAATTCAGTTGCGTGGGCGTCGTCGACATACCTCTCCTGTAATCGAACTTATTAAACCAAAATCATTAAGCCACCAAGGACACCCTTCGACTTCGCTCAGGCAGGCTCCGTAACACGAAGGAAATCAAAATCTCGTGTTCCCTCGCGGACCTGAGTGTCCTTGGTAGTTAGAGCCTTACGTGCGGGCACCTTGTACTGCGGGTTCGCGCAGACCGGCATCGCTGGCCAGCTTGGCCGCCTTGTCGGTGGCCTCCCACGTGAAGTCGGGATCCGTGCGGCCAAAATGTCCATAGGCCGCAGTCTTACAGTAGATCGGGCGGCGCAGCTTGAGCGAGTCAATAATCCCTTTTGGGGTCAGATGGAAATTCGCCCGCACCAGATCGGGAAGAATGTCGGGATTTACTTTGCAGCTTCCGAACGTGTCCACCAGAATGCTGACCGGTTCGGCCACGCCGATAGCATAGGCCAGTTGCACCTCGCAGCTCTCCGCCAGACCAGCCGCCACGATATTCTTGGCAATGTGCCGCGCCATGTAGGCGGCCGAGCGGTCGACCTTGGTCGGGTCCTTGCCGCTGAAGGCGCCGCCGCCGTGACGGCCCATGCCGCCGTAGGTGTCCACGATGATCTTGCGCCCGGTGAGACCGGTATCGCCCATGGGGCCGCCGATGACAAAACGTCCGGTGGGGTTAATGTGGTACTTGGTATCTTCGTCGAGCAACTCGGCGGGGATGGTGGCCTGGATCACGTGCTTGAGAATGTCGCTGCGCAGTTCCTCGTTACCCACGGTTTCCGAGTGTTGCGTCGAGATCACGACTGCGTCCACGCGGATGGGCTTGTGATTCTTGTCGTATTCGACCGTAACCTGCGACTTGCCATCGGGACGCAGATAAGGAAGCCGTCCATGCTTGCGGACTTCCGCCAGTCGCATGGTGAGTTTGTGCGCCAGCGAGATGGGTGTAGGCATCAACTCAGGGTTCTCGTTGCAGGCATAGCCGAACATCATTCCCTGGTCGCCCGCGCCGCCGGTGTCGACGCCCATGGCGATATCGCCGGACTGCTTGTTGATGGTCGAGATCACGGCGCAGGTGTTCGAGTCGAAGCCGTAGAGGGCGTTGTTGTAGCCGATGGAGGAAATCGTGCCTCGAACCAGCGACTGGAAATCCACATAAGCCTTGGTGGTGATTTCGCCCGCGATGACCACCAGGCCGGTGGCGGTAAGGGTTTCGCAAGCCACGCGGCTGAACTGATCCTCCGCCAGGCAGGCGTCGAGGATAGCGTCCGAAATCTGGTCAGCGATTTTGTCGGGATGGCCTTCAGTAACGGATTCGGACGTAAAAAGGTAACGGTTTCTAGATGACACGCAGCTTCTCCTTCAAGCGATCTGGACTTTACGACCTGGCGGGAGGGTCAGAACGCAAACAGTCTATAAATGAGCACTTTGCGGACTTCTATAAGTTATCAGAGAAGCCGCCTGGAAGCAACGATTTTGGGCCTGGCGGTAGGCTATGGCCAGCCACCGGCAAGCATCGGCACCTGGACGGTAATTTACGGGCGGCCCACCGGCAAAACACGGGGTTCCACGGGTCAGAAACCAAGCAGTCCTAAGGTCGCAGGCCGCCAGCATCGAAGGTGAGGGTCTTTACCCGGTTGTAGCCACCCTGAGAGGGCAGCTTCGTCCCGTTGAATGAGATATCCAGAGCGCCGACGTTGCCGGTCTTGACCACGACCTGATTCCGGGCTTCGATAGACTTTTCGGCTGAAGCAGTCAGCGTGTCCTGAAAGACTTGCTTGCCGTCCGCCATGATGCTGACCCAGGAATCCTCGCGCGCCTGGATCAACACCCGAAAGGCTCCTGCGTTGGACTCCGGCATGGCGGCCGGGGGCGCGGCCTCCGGAACACCTGCCGGCGGCGCCGGCAGAGATTGAGGGGCCGGAACGGCTGCCGGTTGGGGGGTGGCCGGGACTGGCTCCGCCGCGGCCTCTTGCGGGACTGCGGTCGAACTTTCGTTTGCAGCCGGCGGAACCGGGATGCTCGGAGCCCGCTTCTCCCGCGAATGAAAGCCCCAGAGCGCGAACCCGAAAGCCAGGACCAGAAGCCCAATGGCGACGATTCCCCAGGGGATACCGTCCCTATCACGGCTCTTTCTCTTGCTTTCCGGCACCCGAACCGCCATGGCTGCCAGCACCGGGGGTTCCTCTGCCGGCGGGATCTCGGGCAGGCTGGGCGCGCTGGCCGCCACGAAATCAGCGATGGCCTGGTTTTCGTCGATGCCCAGGTGCCGGGCGTAGGCGCGGACAAACCCCTTGTTGAAGATGCCGCCCGGAAGCTGGTCGAAACGTTCCTCTTCCAGCGCGGCCAGGAAGCGGGTACCGATCTTGGTGGCGACAGAGATGTCGTCCAGCGTGATCTTGCGCTGTTCGCGCTCCCGTTTCAACCGTGCGCCAAAGGATTCCAAGAGGCCGTCTTCCCGCCGCCTTTAACTGCCGCTGGCCGCATCAAAGATTAAGAGTAGTCTTTAGATAACTATATGTTAATCAAGGGGCTCCGGACCCATGAATTTGGGGTGGGAGAGAACCGGATTGTTAAACGACAACCGCCGGGATTGCGCGGTTCGCCGGCTCAACCATGTACCTCAGGGCGTGGCTTCAGGGGTTCAGGTTACTAAGGTTGATTGCTCCCGCTTTCCGGGGCCGCATATAATTTCCACACTTCCTGCCCGCATCGAGGACCGCAGTTCATGACCAAGGCCGCTTCCGACCGTAAAGTGCAGGAACTGGGCATCTACCATGATGTGGCCAAGGCGCTGACTTCGTCCCTCGACCTGGACTCCATCCTGCAGACCATCATGGAAAAGATGGCGGAATACTTCCGTCCGGACAACTGGTCGCTGCTGATGGTGGATGAAGAACGCGACGAACTCTATTTCGCCATCGCGGTGGGCAAGGCCTCCGAGGCCCTGAAGAATGTCCGGCTCAAAGTAGGCGAAGGCATTGCCGGGTGGGTGGCGAAGCACGGCGAGCGCGTGGTGGTGCCTGACGTGTACACCGATCCCCGCTTCGCCAAGCGCATCGACGAGATGACCCAGTGGGAGACGCGCTCCATCATCTGCGTCCCGTTGCGCTCCAAGCTGCGCGTACTGGGCGTCATTCAGCTGGTCAATGTCAGGATGGAAAACTTCACCGACCAGGAGTCATTCTTCCTGCAATCGATTTGTGACTACGCCGCGATTGCCATTGAAAACGCGCGGGCGGTCGAAAAAATCCAGGAACTCACCATCACCGACGATTGCACCGGCCTCTACAATGCGCGCCACCTGTACAAGACGCTCGAAACCGAGGTCTACCGCTCGGCCCGCTACGGCTACGAATTCACCGTGCTGTTCATCGATCTCGACCACTTCAAGCAGGTCAATGACACCCACGGGCATCTGGTCGGAAGCAAGCTGCTGATGGAGATTGGTTACCTGATCAAGGCCCAGCTGCGATTGATTGACTACGCCTTCCGCTACGGGGGCGACGAATTCGTGGTGCTGCTGCCGCAAACCGGAAAAGATGCCGCTCTGATCGTGGCCAAGCGCCTGCTCGACAGCCTGCGCACCAGCATGTTCTGCCAGGAAGAGGGACTGAACCTGAACGTCCGCGCCTCGATGGGCGTGGCCACCTACCCGCACGACGCCAAGACTCCACGCGAGATCATCCGCCAGGCCGACGAGATGATGTATCTGGTCAAGAACACTTCGCGCGACAACATTGGAATTGCCTCGCGCGGGGTGATGAAATAAGAGCGCTCTGCAAATCACCACAACTCACGGCGGTGGCTTTCTGAATATGTGAGCTTATTTTGCGGGGGCGGCTGCCGGTTGGTTGATGCGGGCCGCTTGCGGTTTTCGCTCCGGCTCGGGTTGCTGCAGCCACTTTCGGATTTCAGGCAGCGCAGCGCGCGTCGCGGTTTCTCCGGAACGAATCAACTCGGCGGAGCGTTCGAAGTCGTCGTACTTGAATCCGTTCACATCGGGATCGATGACCAGGTCGGCGGCCGCCTTCCAGACCCCGCAGTTCATTTCCTGGGCAATGGCGAAACACTGGCCGATCACGTCGAAAAGATGCCGGGGCCCGGTTTCGGCGGCGTTCCAGGTTCCCCGTAGATGCACCGCCAGAACCCGCTGCGCGCCCATCTCTCGCAAGGGGACCGTGGGAACGGCGTGGGCCAGCATCCCATCCACCAACAGACGCCCGCGGATCTTTACCGGAAGAAACATTCCGGGATAGGCGCAACTGGCGCGCACCGGATCCACCAGCGGTCCGGAATGGAAAACGACTCCCGCCCCGGTGGAGAAATCGGTGGCAGTCACGGCCAGGGGAATCTGCAATTCTTCGAAGGTCTTGACCTTCAGAACGCTGCTGAGAAACTTGATCATGCGTTCATTGCTGGCAAATCCGTAACGCGACAGCGTCCAGCGGGCAAAGTCCTTGAACCGCACACGGGTTGAAATCTGTTCCAGCTCAGGGACGGTGACACCGCTGCAGTAGGCCGCGCCGATCAGCGCGCCCACACTGGTGCCGGCCACCAGACTCACGGGAATATCTTCTTCTTCGAGAACTTTGAGAACGCCGATGTGGGCGATGCCGCGAGCAAAGCCGCCGCCCAGGGCCAGTCCAATGCCGGACGATGGCGCCGACTCCTGTCCGGACAGGCCTGACAGGCCGCGTCCGAAGGCCTGTACGGAACGAATGATCTTGCCCAGCTGCCTCTTCACGGGACCCTCATTTCTCCCGGCTGCCCTAGTCCCAATCTAGGAATTAAGATGCCAGCTTCCGGACATTGGTTCCAGGCACGTCGGTCAGCACCCGGGTATTACCTCCGGTCCCATTTCGGTCCCCATGACTAACTCCCGCATTCCTGTTAACTTGGGGGCCATGGTTCGGGAAATCTCGGCGGGGGGCGTGGTGGTGAAGCGGTCCGGCGAAGGCTGGGAAATGGCCGTGATTGAGCCCCAGACCGACGCTTCCCCGGTCCGCCCCGCCAGGAAAACCTCACGAAAAGTGGTACTGGCACTGCCCAAGGGGCTGGTAGATCCCGGCGAAAAGCCGGAGCAGACCGCCCTGCGCGAGGTTCGGGAAGAAACCGGACTGGCCGCCAGCCTGGTCGCCAAACTGGCGGACATCAAGTACGTTTATGTGCGTTCCTGGGGAGACCAGCAGCGGGTGTTCAAGATCGTTTCGTTTTTCCTGTTGCGTTATCAGTCAGGAGAGATTGATGACGTAGCTCGCGAGATGCGCGTGGAGGTCAGGCGCGCCCTGTGGATTCCCCTGGAGGAAGCTCCGCGCAAGCTGGCGTACCGGGGCGAACGCGACGTGGTGCGGCGCGCTCAACTGTATTTGAAATCCCATCCGGAGGTCTGATCGTGGCACACCAACATGTCGAGACCCATTTCATGGCCACCAATCTGGTGCGCGACATCGTCATCGGCATGTCCGATGGCCTGACCGTCCCCTTCGCGCTGGCTGCCGGGCTTTCAGGCGCGGTACAGAACACTCGCCTGATCGTGGTTGGAGGACTGGCTGAAATAGCAGCCGGCTCAATCGCCATGGGCCTGGGCGGGTACCTCGCGGCCCGCGGCGACGCCGAACACTATGAGCAGGAGCGGGCGCGCGAATATCGCGAGATCAAGGAGATTCCCGAAGAAGAGATGGCGGAAGTGGGGCGTGTCTTCCAATCCTATGGCATGACTTCCGCCGAAAGCACTCCGGTGGTCGAAGCGCTGAGCCGCCGTCCTGACGCCTGGGTTGATTTCATGATGCGCTTCGAACTGGGACTGGAAGAGCCCGACCCAAAACGCGCGCTCACCAGCGCCGCCACGATTGCCGCCTCGTATGTTGCGGGCGGACTGATTCCGCTTTCGCCTTATATCCTTCTTTCGAGTGCCGTGCATGGACTGGCGTATTCCGCGGTCGTGACCCTGGCCGCGCTGGGAGTATTCGGATATCTGAAGGGGCGCTACACCGGAACCGGGCCGGCGCGCAGCGCTTTGCAAACCATGATAATCGGCGGCGTGGCCGCCGCCGCGGCATTCGCGCTGGCCAAACTTATTTCGTAATGTGGCTGTCGCGCGGGCGCCCTCGCCCGCGCGGCCAACGAGACGGGCGACGGCGCCCGTCCTCCACCAGCATCGGGAGGAGAACCTCGCTGGTGATTGGAGCAATTCACGGCTTCCCGCATAATCTAGTGGTGATTTCAGAATTCGTAGCGCCGGCATCCCGCCGGCTGTCGGGAAGGCATCTTGCCTTCCCCTTCATAATTCTTTCCCTGGCGTCGTTGTTCTCCACCTCGGCCGCCGCCAGGAGCAAGCACACTTCCACCCTTCCAGCTCCCGACCCTGAATACGCTCCCGCCCTGGCCGCTGCCAATCGCTTTCTGCAGGCGTGGCAGAACCAGGACCATGAAACTGGCCTGCTCATGCTGACCGATGCCGCAAAACAAGCTACCTCGCAGGAACGCACGGACAGTTTCTTCTCATCCGGAAATGATGCGGCTTACGAAATCGCGCGAGGAAGAAAACTCAAAGCCGGGCGCTACGCCTTCCCGGTCACGCTGTTTACAGCGCATTCCGACTTGACGCAGCCCGATCGCCCGCAGAGGTCGCGGATCATCGTGGTTCATGCCGGCAGAGACGAATGGGCAATCGACAAGCTACCCTAGCCTGTGTGGGGCGGACACTCTTGTCCGCCGATTTTGACTTTGATCTGGCCTTGGATTTTGAACTTTCGATCTTTCAAGTCAAAGTCAAAAACGTCGGACAAGAGTGTCCCCCCACACTTTGAACTGACTGGCGCCGCTATACAATCGTTCTCGTCGCTTGCTGCTCCGAGGTATGCCATGAAGCGCATCCACAAAGTTGCCGTTCTCGGCGCCGGAACCATGGGCGCACGCATCGCCGCCCACTTCGCCAATGCCGGCGTGCCCAGCTACCTGCTCGACATGGTTCCTCCCGACGCCGGCGGCGCCGCGCGAAACAAAATCGCCGCCGCCGGTCTGGAGGCAGCGAAGAAATCCAAGCCCGCCGCCTTTTTCGAACCCAACCTGGCGCGCCTGGTGACGGTAGGAAACTTCGAGGATGACCTCAAGCGCGTGAGCGAGGTGGACTGGATCATCGAAGCCGTCGTCGAAAATCTCGACATCAAGCGGGCGCTGCTGAAGAAAGTGGAGGCCGTTCGCAGGCCGGGGACGATCATTACCACCAACACCAGCGGCCTGCCGGTAGGAAAGATCGCCGAAGGTTTCTCGGACGATTTCCGCAAGTCGTGGTTCGGCACGCATTTTTTCAATCCTCCGCGCTACATGCGTTTGCTGGAGATAATCCCCACCCCGGAGACCGACCCCGCTGTCATCGAGGCCGTTGCCCACTTCAGCGACGTGAATCTGGGCAAGGGCGTGGTTTTCGCCAAAGACACACCAAATTTCATCGCCAATCGCATCGGCACGTTTTCCGTGCTCAACGTAATGCGCCTGATGCAGGAGATGGACCTGAGCATCGAAGACGTGGACGCGCTGACCGGGGATGCCGTGGGATGGCCGAAATCCGCCACATTCCGCACCATTGATTTGGTGGGCCTCGACATTCTGGGGCATGTGGTTGGCAATATGGAAAAATCCGGCGGACCGGCGAACCCTCCGCATCCCAGCCCGTTGCCTGATTTCTACCGGCAGATGCTCGAGCGTAAATGGCTGGGCGACAAAACCAAGGGCGGCTTCTACAAGAAAAGTGCGGGACGGGCGCCCTCGTCCGCCGACTCCGGCAGTGAAGACGAACGCCTGGCTCTGGACTGGAAGACGCTGGAATATCGTCCCCGCCAGAAGCCGAAGTTTCCGGCTCTCGACATGGCGAAAAACATCGAAGACCCGGGGACGCGGCTCCGTACCTTGCTGGGGCTCGAGGGCAGTCCGTCAAAAGGGGACAAGGCAGGTGCATTCCTGTGGTCGGTACTGTCCGATCTGTGGAACTACTCGGCCAACCGCATTCCCGAAATTTCGGACTCCATTGTCGAGATCGACCGCGCCATGCGCCTGGGCTTCAACTGGAAACTGGGCCCGTTCGAACTATGGGATGCTGCCGGGGTTGAGGCCACGGTCGCCCGCATGAAGAAAGAAGGGCGGGCCGTGGCCGCAAACGTCGAACAACTGCTCGCGGGAGGAAACAAATCCTGGTACTCGGATGATCCCAAGGCCGCTTCAGGCCGGGTCTATTTTGATCTGCGGACGGCAAGGTATGAGCCCGTGCAAGTTTCGGAGGGGGTCTGGTCGGTCGAGGTGGCGAAAAAATCCAACGGCGTAGTCAAGAAAAACTCGGGTGCGTCGCTGGTCGATCTGGGCGATGGAGTGGCCTGCATCGAATTTCATTCCAAGATGAACTCGCTGGGCGGCGACATCGTCGGGCTTATTAATCAAACCCTCAAGCCCAATGGACAAGGTGACGGATTCGATGCCTTCGTCATCACCAACGACGCCGACAACTTCTCAGTCGGCGCCAACGTCATGCTGCTGCTCATGTCCGTCCAGGAAGAAGAGTGGGACGAGGTTGACCTCGCCATCCGCCAGTTTCAGGGCATGACGCAAGCCATCAAGTTCTCGCCCAAGCCGGTGGTGGCAGCGCCTTTCGGGCTGTGCCTGGGTGGCGGCACCGAAATCTCTCTTCACGCTGCGGCCCGCCAGCCTCACGCCGAACTCTATGCCGGGCTGGTGGAAGTCGGCGTCGGCCTGCTGCCGGGCGGCGGCGGCTGCAAGGAGATGTTGCTGCGCGCCGTGGACAGTGCGGCGGCGATTCGTCCGGGGCGCGGCGAGTCGATCGAACTGATGGAGGCCATGAAGAAAGCCTTCGAGACCATCGCTACCGGCAAAGTTGCGACTTCCGCCCACGAGGCGCGTGGTCTTGGTTTCCTGCATGGGTCCGACAACATCACCATGAACCGCGAGCGTGTGTTGGCCGACGCCAAGGCCCGCGCCCTGAAACTGGTCCGCGCCGGCTACGAACCGCCACAGCCGCGGACCGACATCCCCGCGCCCGGAGAGAACGTGCTGGCGGCGCTGCGACTGGGAGTGCACATCATGCGGCAGGGCGAATACATCTCCGACCACGAAGTGAAGATCGCCACCAAAGTCGCGGAAGTGTTGTGCGGCGGGAACGTCACCCCGGGCACGCCGCTAAGCGAGCAATACATTTTGGATCTCGAACGCGAGGCGTTTAAGTCGCTATGCGGCGAGCGCAAGACGCAGGAGCGAATTCAGTACACGCTGAAGACTGGGAAAACCCTGCGGAACTGAAACGCAAACGTAGCGGCAGATGTCCTCATCTGCCCGGCGGACGCAGTCCGCAGTGGCTGCGTAAAGATCGGTCCGCCTTGGCGAGCTTCGCTCGCCCGCCCAGACGAGGACGTCTGGGCCTACGTGGCCGGTGCTCGCATCTAATGTGGGTGGCTGAGTGCTAGACTTGGTCATATCCACCACGGAAGACTGCTATGAGAGAAGTTGTCATCGCCTCCTCGGTTCGCACCCCGGTGGGACGCGCGTTTAAAGGCACGCTGCGCGCTACCCGTCCCGATGAACTGGCCGCTGTCGCCATCAAAGGCGCGCTCGAGCGCGTGCCGCAAGTCGACACCAAAGAAATTGAAGACGTCATTCTGGGCTGCGCCACGCCTGAAGCCGAGCAGGGGATGAACGTTGCCCGCATCGCCGCGCTGCGGGCCGGGTTGCCGGTCGAGGTTTCGGCGATCACTATCAATCGCTTCTGCTCATCCGGCCTGCAGGCGATTGCTATGGCGGCCGAGCGCATCATGAGCGGCGGCGCGGAAATCATTGTGGCCGGCGGCACGGAATCGATGTCCATGATTCCCATGGGCGGGCACAAGATATCGCCCAACCCATGGCTGATTGATCATTATCCCGACGCTTATCTCACCATGGGCCTGACCGCCGAGCGATTGGCAGAGCGCTTCGGCATCACACGCCAGGCAGCGGACGAATTTTCGTTGCGCAGCCATCAGAAGGCGCTGGCTGCAATACAGGCCGGCAAGTTTGCCGACGAGACCGTGCCGGTGAACGTGAGCTTCACAACCCCGAACGGCTCAAAGCCGAAGCGGCAGGAGATTGTGTTCAAAGTCGATGAAGGCCCGCGCGCCGACACGTCGCTCGAGGCTCTGCTTGCGCTTAAGCCAGTCTTTCACGCCAAGGGAACCGTGACCGCAGGCAATTCTTCGCAAACCTCCGATGGAGCGGCAGCGGCGGTGGTCATGTCGGCGGAGCGGGCCGCGGCGCTCGGAATCAAGCCGCTGGTGCGCTACGTTTCCTTTGCCACGGCCGGTTACAAACCGGAAGAAATGGGATTGGGCCCGGTGTTTGCGATTCCCAAGGCTCTGAAGATGGCGGGGCTGAAGCTCTCGGACATCGATGTGATCGAACTGAACGAAGCCTTCGCGGCGCAATCGCTGGCGGTAATCAAGGAAGGCGGGCTCGATCCCGAGCGGGTGAATCCGAACGGCGGGGCCATTGCATTAGGGCATCCGCTAGGGTGCACCGGAGCGAAGCTGACGGCCACGATCATTCGGGAGATGAAGCGGCGCAATGCGCGCTACGGGATGGTGACCATGTGCGTGGGCGGGGGAATGGGCGCTGCAGGGATCTTCGAAAACCTGGATTAACCACGGGGACACAGAGTCACGGAGAAAACCTTGGGGATTCAATTCCTGTGCTTACGCCGACAAAGTGATCGGTTCCGTGATCTGGCATAAAGTACAATATTTGTAACGATTTCCTCCGTGTCTCTGAGGCTCCGTGGTGGAACTTTCTTCTTAGGAGCGACAATGGCAACCATCTCGGCAATTCCCAGCACCAAGATTTCCGGCGGCAGCTTTCTGCTCGAAGAGCGCAAGGTTGACGAGGTCTTCACTCCGGAGGATTTCACCGAGCAGCACCAACTGATCGGGCAGACGGCCGAGGAATTCGCGGCCAACGAAATCATGCCCAACGCCGAGAAGATGGAGCAGAAGAACTACTCCATCTCCCGCGATCTGCTGAAGAAGGCGGGGGACCTGGGACTGAGCGGCGTCGAAATCCCCGAGGCCTATGGCGGCCTCGAAATGGACAAAGTCACCGCTGCGGTCATCGCCGATCACATCGCCAAGTACGCCGGCTTCGCCACCACCTGGGGGGCACATTCCGGCATCGGCACGCTGCCCATCGTTTACTTCGGCACCGAAGAGCAGAAGAAGAAATATCTGCCCCGTCTCGCCGCCGGTGAGATCGTTGGGGCTTACGCCCTGTCGGAAGCATCCTCCGGATCCGACGCGCTGAACTGCCGGGCTCGCGCCCAACTCTCGCCCGATGGCAAGCACTACATCCTGAACGGCGAGAAGATGTGGATCACCAACGCCGGCTTTGCCGACCTGTTCACCGTGTTCGCCAAAGTGGATGGCGAAAAGTTCAGCGCGTTCCTGGTGGAGAGAACGTTCCCGGGATTCTCCGTCGGCGCGGAAGAGCATAAGATGGGCATCCGCGGATCTTCCACCTGCCCGCTGATTCTCAACGACTGTAAAGTCCCGGTGGAAAACCTGCTGGGCGAAATCGGCAAGGGCCACATCATTGCTTTTAACATCCTTAACGTGGGACGCTTCAAGCTGGGCGCGATGTGCGTAGGCGGGGCGCGGCTGTCGCTGGAGAACGCGATTGCTTATGCGAAGCAGCGCAAGGCGTTCAACAAAGCGATCGCGGACTTTGGCCTGGTGCGCGAGAAGCTGGCCAATATGGCCACTTTGATCTACGTCGGCGAGGCTCTGGTCTATCGCACGGTGGGGATGATGGATGTCGCGCTCAACGAAGTGGACAAGAACAGCGCCGATGCCGGCAAGGAAACGCGCAAGGCGATCGAGGAGTACGCCGTGGAATGCTCCATCCTCAAGGTGTGGGGGTCGGAGATGATCGACTACGTGGTGGACGAAACTGTCCAGATTTACGGCGGTTACGGTTTCGTCGAGGAGTACCCTGCCGAACGCGCCTACCGCGATGCCCGCATCAATCGCATCTTTGAGGGCACCAATGAGATCAACCGGCTGATCATCACCGGCTTTCTGCTCAAACGCGCCATGTCCGGGCAGCTGCCGCTGATGCCCGCGATCAAGAAGCTGATGGACGAAGTGCTCGCCGGACCCAGCGCAAGCGAGGAACTGGAAGGCCCACTGGCGGAAGAACGCAAACTGGTGGCGCAGGCCAAAAAGCTGGGCCTGTTTGCCGCCGGCGCCGCAACCCAGAAATATATGCAGGCCATACAGGACCAGCAGGAAGTCATGGGAGCCATCGCCGACATGGTGATTGAGACCTATGCCATGGAGTCAGCCGTGCTGCGGGCACAGAAAATGGCGCAGCAGCAGGGGGAGGCGGCAGCGGCCTCCGCTATCGCCATGACGCGAGTGTATCTCTCGCAAGCCATGGAGAAGATCGAAGCGGCCGCGAAGAAGATCATCGCGGCTGTGGCCGAGGGTGACATGTTGCGCACCCAGTTGGCGATCCTGCGCCGCCTGGTGAAGCACGAACCCTTCAACACGATTGAATTGCGACAACAGATCGCGCAAAAAGTGATCGAGCGGGGGAAGTACACACTGGCGTAGCATTCCCGGTTCTACGTCATCCTGAGCGTAGCCAGACCATTCGCTCGCGAATGGTCTGGCGGAGTCGAAGGACCCCTGGCATCTTCACCGGCGGTCGGAGCGAACGGCTGTGTACGCGGGATTTGTGGGTAGCGGGCAGGGGTCCTTCGACTGCGGGGCCGC
>DASQHA010000424.1:0-4478 GCA_035632335.1 Terriglobales bacterium | reverse complement strand
CAGGCCAGGAAGAACGGTGGCCTGCGAGAGATCGATCACTTTGGCGCCCGCCGGAATCTTGACCTCCGCGGCTGAGGCGACGTTCTTGATGCGCTCATCTTCAACCACGATCACCACGTTTTCACGGGCGGTGTCGCCGGTAGCATCAAACAGGCGGCCCGCAAGGATGTAGCTGACCTTGGGGGCGGGCTTTTCGGCTGACGCCTGCCCGAAAACAATGGCTGGAAGTATGAGACAAACAAGTAAGCAGAAGAGTTTGTTTCTAGGACTGGCTAGATTCACGGGCCGCTCCTGGGTTCGGGATTGGTTGGGAAGCGTTAAGATCCGGATTGGACAGAGAAGTCTCAGGGTTCGGCTTAGTCGCTGTCAAGCGCCTCGGAGGCGCCGCGTGGAGCGCCTCGGGGACGCCGCACCAAGAGCCTGGGGTACGGCGCCTCAAGCGCCTGGGCGGCGTCGCGCCGAGCGCCTGTTGCAGAGCCAGTAAGAACAGCCGCGAAGCGGCGCAAGAATAAAGCCCACGGCGTGGACCGTGGGTGGGCTCGAGATCAAGATGGAGCCCCGTAGGGGCGGAAGACCCCGGCGCAACCATCTTTCCGCGATTCGCCGGGCATTGCCCGGCCTGACCGGATCGAAGACCCGGTCCCACACAACCCTTTTGCGTGTTTTGACACTGCGGCAGAGCCCGCCGGATAATCCCACTGTGTCCGATCCCATGGCCGGGCAAAACACTGTTCGCTCCTCGGTTTTCCGGCGTTCTTTCCGCAAGACGGTTCCTTCAGCCGTACGCGGCGAAGGCGTATACGTGTGGGATACGGAAGGCAACCGCTACCTCGATTTTTCCGGCTCCGCGGCGGTGAATCTTATCGGGCACGGTGTGCCGGAGATTGCCTCCGCGATGACGGAGCAGGCCCGGCAACTCGAGTTTGTCCACACCAGCCAGTTCACCACTCCGGTCGCGGAAGATTACGCGCGCGAATTGCTAGACTTTGCCGGCGAGAATTTTCAGGGTGGCGCCGTGTACTTCACCTGCGGCGGATCGGAATCGGTCGAAACCGCGCTGAAACTGGCGCGGCAATACCACGTGGAGACCGGCCAAGGCGAACGCTGCCAGGTGCTCAGCCGGACCCAGAGCTATCATGGCTCGACCCTGGGCGCGCTTTCAGTTTCAGGCAACCGGCGCCGCCGCGAAATCTATTTGCCCATGGTGCGGGAGTTCGCGCATGTGGGAATCCCCTACTGCTATCGCTGCGACTACGACTGCAAGGACGGCTGCCGCAACTGCGGCCTGAAATACGCCGCTGAACTGGAGCAGGCGATTGAATCCGCAAACGGCGCAGCCGCGGCCTTCATTTTCGAACCGGTCAGCGGGGCCACCTTGGGCGCTGTCGTCCCGCCGCCCGGATATCTGCAGAAAATCGCCGAAGTGTGCCGGCGCCACGGCGTCCTGCTGATCGCCGATGAAGTCATGACCGGCATGGGCCGCACGGGGAAGAATTTTGCCGTCGAACACTGGGACATCGCGCCCGATATCCTGATCGCGGCCAAAGGTCTCTCCAGCGGCTACGCTCCGCTGGGCGCGGTCATCGCCACGAAAAAGGTCGTGGATGGAATTGTGTCCGGAGCATTCCTGCACGGTTTTACCTATAACGCCCATCCCGTCTCCATGGCAGCCGGACGCGCCGTGCTTCGCCGCCTGCAGCAGCACAACCTGGTGCAGGCATCCGACTCCGGACGCGAGGGAACTGTCGCCGCCAGCCTGGAGCGCTCGCTGTCGACGCTTCTGGAGCTGAAGACGGTTGGCGAGGTCCGCGGCATCGGACTGCTGCGCGGCGTGGAATTCGTGGCCGACAAACCCAGCAAGAAGCCGTTCGCGCCGGAACTGAATTTCGCGGGACGCGTCACCGCCGCCGCCCTGAAGCGCGGCTTGCTGGTCTATCCCATTCAAGGCTGCGTGGACGGAATCTCCGGCGACCACCTGCTGATCGCCCCTCCGGCGGTCATCACCGAAGAGCAAATCGACTGGTCGGTCCGGCAGCTGAAGGAATCCATCGAAGAAGCAGCCCACAGGTAGCGCCGGCGTCCCGCCGGCTGTCGTGGGGGCGTCTCGCCCCCACTTCCGGAAGAAATGTCGCTCGCGTTATCGCCTTAGCACACAACTACCCCGCACGTTATCAATCGCTTACGAGATTACCTGCGATTGATTCGCAGTTTACCTCCAGTGTATTGCGCCGGCCTCGGCACACCCCCAGACTGGCTCCCAAGGAGCAAGAAAATGGCGAGCCCAATGATCGATTTCTGCGAACAGTCGAACCCCAGCGTCCTTACCGAAGTACGCCGCGTCAAGCGCTTCGAAAACGCGCCCCGCATCCATAACGCGCTGACCAGCAATCCCGAAAAGCGGGCCCTGATGTGGATGGCGGAACGCACTTCGCGCCGCATCAGTTCCGACCACCTTACGGTGTTGGGGTTCGCAGCCCAGGTGATGGCAGGGGTCAGCTACGCCTTGGCCGCCTGGAACCGGTACTGGCTCCTGGCCGGCATCTTCTTCCTGGGGCTCAATTGGCTGGGAGACAGTCTCGATGGCACGCTGGCCCGGGTGCGGCAGCAGCAGCGTCCGCGCTACGGCTTCTACGTGGACCACATCGTCGACAGCTTCGGCGGCCTGGCCCTCATGGGCGGGCTGGCGCTTTCGGGATACATGCATCCCTACATCGCGATCGGCCTGCTGCTGGCCTTCCTGTTGCTTTCGATCCAGTCCTACCTGGCCACGTACACGCTGGGAGAATTTCAACTCTCGTTCTGGAGTTTTGGTCCCACCGAGTTGCGCATCCTTTTGTCGATCGGCAACGTGGCGCTGTTCTGCCATCCCATGGTTTTCCGAGGGCGCTTCCGCCTGTTCGATGTCGGCGGCGCGGTTGGCTTGATCGGCATGGCTGTCATGCTGGTTTTCTTCACGGTCCGCAACACGCGCCGTCTCTATCTCGAGGAGCGGATTCGATGACAGCAGGCGCATGGCGTTCCACCGCAACCCGGTGGCTCAAGTTCAACCTGGTGGGCGGCATCGGCATCGCGGTGCAACTGCTCATGCTGCTTATGCTGAAGACCGGATTGCACCTCAACTATCTGATCGCCACCGCGCTGGCGGTCGAGACCGCGGTGGTCCACAATTTTCTATGGCACGAACGCTTCACCTGGGCGGACCGCGCCGGAGCGGGATTGACGCGCTTCCTGAAATTCAATCTGAGCACAGGATTGTTTTCCATCGCCGGCAACCTGACGCTCATGAGGCTCTTGGCCGGTTTGGGACACATGAATTATCTGCTGGCCAACGGAATCACCATCACGGCATGCTCCGTAGTCAATTTCCTGGTCAGCGATGGTTTTGTGTTTGCAGCGGGAGGGACAGAAACTCAGTCCATGTGATGGTTCGCCTGGCGCTCGACCGACCAGATATCTTCCGGCTTCTGCTCAAAGGGATACACGTGCACCATCCAGCCGAATATCTGCGGCATGAATTTGCCTCCGGCGGCTTCACAGGCGTCCTTGGTGGTGATTGAGCCGGCCAGGCCGAACTTCGCATTCGGCCCCCACGCCTGGCTTCTCTTCTCGGGAGGCGGCATGCACAGGTTGATGTGGGCGTGCCACTGGGCGATGCTCAACGGGATGCGCTGGTCTAGGTCGTTCCAGTTGGCATTCTTGGGTGCGGTGTACATCACGCCAATCAGCTTGTAGCCATCGCCGGTCTTCTCATAGAGCAGCGACGTCGGATGATCCGGATCGAAGTGAATCGCGGCCTCAAAAGCATAGCGGTAATTGGTGAAGTGGTATTGCTTCTGCGGAAGGTTGGGCAGAAAAATCTTGTACCCGTCGGCCAGCGCCACTTTGTAATCGATATATTTTTCGGCCGCCTGGCGCGCGGCAGCCACCACCTGGTCGGCTTTCTCCTGATCGCCGGGCTTCAGCTCGCGCAGCGTCGTCATCTTCATGTGCGGCCCCATGTCCATCTTGCGATCGGACATGGAGAGCATGGCGTGGGCGCTGCCGTCGTGATTCATGCCCGCCATGTCCGGCATGGGCATGTTGGTCATATTCGGCGAGTCCTGGGACGTGGCCGGAGAGGGTTCAGAGGCATCGTGTGACATCTCAGCCGGCGCGGTTTGCGCAGGCTGGTCGGCGCTCGGAGCGTCGGGCTGAGCTTTCTGATCTTGCGCCCGCAGCGGCAGCAGCGCGAGCGGCGCAAGCAAAACCAGGGCCAGAATCCTTCTGCTCATAGCGATTACTAACCCTGACCGAGCTGGAATGTTTCTGCAATAGAAGAGAGGGCACCCAGATTACGGCCGTAACACTGCCGGACGGCAGATGCTGAGGCGGGCGTTTTTCGTAGCGCCGGCGTCCCGCCGGCTGTCGTGGGGGCGTCCCGCCCGCACTGCCGAGAGCGAGAAAGCCCAGGGCGGGAGCCTTCGGCACAGCCAGCGGAC
>DASQHA010000423.1:0-10397 GCA_035632335.1 Terriglobales bacterium | reverse complement strand
GCGTCGACGCGCTGGTCGAGGGTTTGAGCCGAGGTCTGCGCGGCGGCGAGAGCGGAAGCTTCATCGGCTTCCTGCTTGCGCTCATCCATCTGTTTGGCCAGTTGCTCCTGGTGTAGCTTTTCACGCTCCGCAGCCTGTTTCTTTTCCGCTTCGACGGCGTCGACGCGGTCCTGGACGTCCTGGCTTTCAGCGTTCTCAACGCTGCCGTTCGAGGCATGCACGGTATGGAGGAACTCTTCCGCGAAAACTGCGTCAATCCGCAGAATGGTTTTGGAATCATCTTTGGCCTGCACTACATAGCGCACGGCGAGCGTCCCCTCGTCCTGGCTCTCTTTGAAATTGAGCGGTGCCAGCACGCCGGTGCGCACCTTGTAGTAGACGTGTCCTGGCCCTTTCCACTCGGGAAACAACGAGGAGGAATCCGCCGGGGTTGCTCTTTCGATGTATTTATCCTTGCTGAACTCCTTGCTGCCCTGAATGATGCCATCGTTCACGACATCTTCCACCGCCTGCAGGACTTCGCGCTCGGGCGCGGCGATTTCGGTGGAGAAGCCCACGCCATAGTCTTCTGCCTTCACCTTTCTTTTGTGTTCACGGCCGTGCAGGAGAGGAACCGCCGATAGCCACCACGCTGACAAGACGACCAAGATCAGCCACTGCCGGGGGGAATGGAGGGAGGTTGGCCGGCATGGAGCCGCGCCTCTCCGGAAGCGGTGAAGCGGTTCCTGTCCGGCATTCTGACTCATGGGCCCGGGACTCTGGCTTGCTGGCGCGGCGACAGCTTCCATCTCCTGATTCCTTACTCTCGACCGAGGGACGCTGTCAACTGCCGGTCGCGCCGGGCTGATCGTGAAGACAGGAAGTCGGGAGATAACGGGAGGCGAAATTTGGCGATCGGAGGGCCGGTGAACTGGTTGATTTTTTTCGCCACGCGCTCAGTTGCTCTCCAAGAGACAAATCTTTTACAAAATGCGCGCGTAAGAAGTGCTAATCTTTCGGGCTACAATCAGGCCGAAGATGCTGCCAGGCAAGTCATCCAATCGCGGCTCCGTGAGAAGGCAAATTGCCCCGGGCAAAGTTATGCGGAGCGAAACCCGGCACCGGACGGGACGAATGCGGGATCGCGACGCTAAACAGCGGGCCCTGATCGTCGCCGCGCTCAAACTGTTTGCCAGCAAGGGCTACGACGCCACCACCACGCGCGAAATCGCGAATTGCGCGGGTTGCGCGGAAGGCCTGATTCACAGGTATTTCAGGGGGAAGGCCGGGTTGCTCTCGGCGCTGATCGGGCACCGCATTTCAAAAGAAGTGGCAGACCTGACGCACCACGTCCGCCCGGCCCAGTCTCTCAAGGATGAATATCTTCAATTGGTCGATTGGTCGGTGCAGCATATGTGGGCCGACCGGGAATTTCTGCGGGTGGCGCTGCCGCGCGCCGTTCTCGATCCCAGCTTCGGGCGGGCTCTGCGCCGGGTGAGTCCGCAACAGAAGGCCCAGGCAATCGCGCAGCGTCTGCGGAAATTCAAAGAGTGCCGGGCGCTTCCAGCCGCGGAACTCGACGCGCTCATACAGCTTGTAACCGTGCTGGGATTCATGTTCGGTTTTATGCGCCCGGCGGTCCTCCGCCAAGACCGGAAGAGTGCGGCCAGCAGCGCCTCCACGCTGGCCCGGTTAGTCGTGCGCAGCCTGCCTCCCATGTACGGTTAAACCCTCGCGGTCCGCCGCGCCTTCGAACTCACCCTGGTAGCGGCTTCGTGAAATTTCACCTCTCAACCCAGGCGTCATCCTGAACGGCCGTCAGCCGTGAAGAATCTGGCGTGCAGCGGATACACGCTTCGCGTCGCTAGTGGCGATGCGCGCTGGATCCTTCGGGACTGAAGTCCCTCAGGATGACGCCGCGCACGGGGATGGCTTCGAACCACCGCCAACTCCCTTTATAGGTTTGAGCCCATACAGTCTTTGGGTGTAAAGTCTTGGTCGGGAGCGGATGTCCATGCGATTACTTCTGGTAGAGGATGATTTATCCATTCAGCGCTTCCTGAAGCGGGCCCTGGTGGAAGCCGGTTACCAGGTGGACACGGCGAGCAACGCGAAGACGGCGGAAGCCGCGGCCCTGGAGGGCGTTCACGATGCTCTCATCATCGACCTTGGCCTTCCTGACGCAGATGGATTGGACCTGATCGCGCGCTGCCGCGCCCAGGGCAGTTCGGCGCCGGTCCTGATCGTATCGGCGCGGCGCTCCGTGGATGAGCGCGTCCGCGGGCTGGAGCGGGGAGGAGACGACTACCTCACCAAGCCTTTCGCTCTTCCCGAGCTGCTGGCCAGGCTCAGAAATCTGCTGCGGCGGTCCGCCGTCCCGCAGAGTGAATCCGTGCGCCTGCAAACCGCCGATCTGCAACTCGACCTGGTACGTCGTGAGGCGCGACGCGGCGATCAGCTGCTGCAATTGACTCCACAGGAGTTTTCGCTGCTGGAATATCTTTGCCGGAACGAAGGCCGGGTGGTGACTCGCACGATGATTCTGGACCACGTCTGGCGGATGCAAATCGATCCGGCGACCAATGTGGTGGACGTTCATATTTACCGTTTGCGCAGCAAGGTGGACCACGACACCCCGCGTCCGCTGATTCATACCATTCGCGGTGTGGGCTACGTTCTCAAGCATGTCTAAGAAACTGGGCGCGACCGCCGCCTGGCGGATCTCGATTTGGACCACCCTGGCTTTCGCGCTGGGGACGGCCGTCGCTTTCTCCATCGTCTATTTCCTTGTGGCGCGGGGAATTCGGCAGCGCAGTGACACCTGGCTCAACGGCGAAGCCGAGGTTCTGGCCCACGTTTCGGCGGATACCCCCAAAGATCGCCTGTACCACCGGGTGGTCGGAGAAGTGGCCGAGCTGGCCGCGCAGGAAGTGCCGGACGAGCGCAACGCCCGGGGCGAGCGGCTGAATTCCGTATTTTTCCTGGCAATCGACTCCACCGGCGTCGAACCTCCTTTGTGGGTCGGTCCGGGCTCCGAGGATGCTTTCGTCGGGGCGGTACAACGGTCGAAACTAGTTCCAGGAACACCGCGATCCATCCGGGTCGACGGGTGGGACCAGACCTTCCGGGTTGTGGTTCAGGTGCAGAACGGAAAGACGGTCTACCTGGGCCTCTCGGACCGTGGCGCCAATCATCTACTGCGCGCCCTCGAGCTCCGCTTCCTCATGGTCTGGTGCGGCATGTTTCTGCTGGGCTTCGTGATCTCGTACTGGAGCGCCCGGCGTACGCTGCTGCGGGTCGAGCGCATCACGGAAACCGTGGCGCGAATCGGCACCAAGGACTTGAATGAACGCTTGCCGGAGACGGCGAATTCGGACGAGATCTCCCGGCTGGCCAAGACTTTTAATCATATGTTGGATCGGCTCGAGTCTTCCGTGAATCAGCTGCGCACGGTTACGGGCGCAGTGGCGCACGACCTGAAAAGCCCGGTGACCCTGATTCGTGGAACGCTCGAGTCCGCATTGTGCAATGACGAAAACGAGAAGTGGCGTGATTCGGTCGGCGAAGCCATCGAAGAACTGGACCGGCTTTTGCAGTTGCTGAACACCGCGCTCGACCTTGCCGAAGCGGAAGGGGGAGCGCTCCACATGAATCAGGGGCCAGTCAACTTCTCCGAAGTGGTGAAACAGTTGGTGGATATTTACCAGCCCGCCATGGTAGAGCGGCACCACGACGTGACGGTTGACCTCGAACCGCACGTGATCGTGGAAGCCGACGCGTCGCTGTTGAATCGGGTGGTAAGCAATCTGCTTGAAAACGAGTTGACCCACTTGCCCGCGGGATGCCGGGTGATGGTCCGGCTGCATTCGCATCAAGGCTCGGCAGAATTGGTGATCGAAGACAATGGCCCGGGATTCCCGCCCGAAATTGGCAACCGGGCTTTCGAGCGCTTCGTGAAAGGCAACCATTCTCCCGGGCACGGCCTTGGTCTGGCGTTTGTCGATGCGGTGGTCCAGGCGCACGGCGGCACGACGAGTATTTCCGATCGTCCGGGCGGCGGCGCTCTGATCACCTTGGCGCTGCCGATCAACGTCCTGCAATCGGCATGAGGCGCGAGCAATTCACGGACGATCATGCGATTCCGACAAGGCCGCGCTGCCCTCGCTAGCGTTCACGGTTGAGGGCAAGGGGCTGGACCGCAGCGGCCTCGTCATATCCTTGCCGATACCCCGCAACAAACAATTCACGGTTCGCCGGATTTGACCAGCGCCCCAGTGAAATGTGCGGGTCTTCGCCTCTCCCGGCCGCCAGCCGGCCGAGATATAGACCATCGCGAAATGGCCCGAGGGTATGAAGCAGATTATTCTCGCGCACTTTGGGAAACGAGTCCTTCGGAGCTACGTTTATCCGGGCGAACACTACGCCCGCGCATAGAGTAAGCATAATGGCAAACCAGAACAGCCTGGTCATGATTTCCCCTTTCGCTTGTCAGTCTTAAGTGGCGCTTGAAAGGAATAGACGACGCAACCAGCTTCCGGACTACACTTCAATTTCGTGCGATGGAAGCCGCAAGAGCCGCGAAATCGCGACCAATGCGAGTGCAGATTGCGTGAAGCACAACCGCCGGGGCCAGGGTCCTGAGCCTGACTGATCGGCGATGCGGAAGGGAAAATAGATCGTGAGCTCGGTCCGAATCGATAAGTGGCTGTGGGCGGCGCGGTTCTTCAAGACCCGGGCCCTGGCGGCGCGAGCCTGCGCACTTAGCAGAATTCAATCGGGCGGACAAGCCGTCAAGGCGGCGCGCCCGGTGAAGGTGGGAGACATGTTGCGCGTGACCAACGACGGCGGCGACTTTGAGGTGGAGGTGCTGCTGATCAGCGAGGTGCGCGGCCCGGCCTCCGTTGCCCAAACCCTTTACCGCGAAACCGAGGCAAGCCGGGAGTTGCGGATGAAAGTAGCAGCGGAGCGCAGAGCGATGAAGCAGTTTGAGCAGTTGCCCGCGGGGCGGCCATCCAAGCGTGAGCGCCGGAGAATCATCCAGTTCCGCGGGCGCGCCTGACCGACAAAAATTGGTGTGCTCTGTTCCTTCCGCAGTCACTACCCTTTTGCCGGCGTCATACTGAAGAACGCCGTTTTAGGCTATTCTGGCCGGACGTCATTTTAAGATTCGCGGGGCAAGGCCAAAGGACCCGGAATGGATCTGCCGGTCGTTTCCAACTCGCGCCGTTGGGGAATCGTTGGCCTGCTCTTTACCGCATCGTTAATCAACTACCTCGATCGCGCCGCCATCTCATTCGCCCTGCCGCTGATTTCCCGTGATTTCCATCTCACGCCGGAAACCAAGGGGCTGCTGCTGTCTTCCTTCTTCTGGTCTTACGCCCTCATGCAGGTTCCGATCGGTTGGGCGGCCGACCGCTTCAATTTGCGCTGGCTCTACGCCGGGGCGTTTGCCCTGTGGTCACTGGCCCAGGGGCTTACCGGGCTGGCGGGCAGCCTCGAAGTATTGATCGGGTTCCGCATTCTTCTCGGCGTCGGAGAATCCATTTACCTGCCGGGAGGAGTCAAGATCATCAGTCTGCTGTTCACCGGGAAAGATCGCGGCTTGCCCTCAGGCCTCTTCGATTTCGGAACTCGCACGGGATTGATCCTCGAAGGCATCCTGGTCCCCTGGCTGCTGACGCGCTATGGCTGGCGCCACACTTTCCTGCTGCTGGGATTTGCCGCCATGGTGTGGATGGTGCCCTGGCTGTGGCTCTTCCCTCGCCACGTGCGGGCAGCGAGGCCGGCCATGGTTTCTCCTGCGCCACCGTCGACAATTCGCTGGCAGGCTTTGCTCAACCGCAACCTGCTGGGCATCTGCCTGGGATTTTTTTGCTTTGACTACTACTGGTACGTGCTGGTCACCTGGCTCCCCGACTACCTGGTGACTGTCCGCCATCTCAGCCTCGTGCGGACCGGCTTATATGGTTCGCTTGTCTTCTTCACCTTCGGCGTATCCGAACCAATTGGAGGGTGGATCGCCGACACCCTGATCCGCCGGGGCTGGGATGAAACGCTCACCCGGAAAGGAATCGTCACCGTAGCGTTTTTCATGGGCCTGTTCCTGATCGCAGCCATGCGGGCCTCGAACACAGGGGCGGCGATCTGGCTATTGATTGGAGGCGCACTGGTCGGCCTCGCGACCGGCAATCTGCTGGTAATTCTCCAGTGCTGCGCGCCGTTCGAGAAAATCGGAATATGGACTGGAGCAGAAAACTTTGCGGGAAACCTTGCCGGAGTTGTTGCGCCGCTGGCGGTAGGACTTTTGATCCGGCGCAGCGGTTCCTATGTTCCGGGCTTCGAGCTCGGCACTGTCGTTCTTCTTGCGGGACTCCTGGCCTACTGGTTCGTGGTCGGTGATTTGAAGCCCGCGACATCTTAAAGGTTCCGACCGGTGTCACGCGCTAGATCCTTCGCAAGCTCAGGATGACGCCATCATAGCTACCGCCCCGCAGCTACAACGAGTCGGCGATGACTTTCTGTTCCTGTTGCCCGAGCCCCGATACCCCTAACTTGATGCGATTACCCGGGCGCAGGTACACCGGCGGCTTCTGGCCGTGGCCGACGCCGGGAGGCGTGCCGGTCGAAATAATGTCGCCTGTCCTCAAGCTCATAAAGCGGCTCAAGTAACTGATCAGATGAGCCACGGGAAAAACCATGGTCCTGGTCGAACCGTTCTGGTAGCGGTGGCCATCGATCTCCAGCCACATATCGAGATTCTGCGCGTCGGGCACTTCGTCAGGAGTGACCAGCCACGGCCCGATTGGACCGAAGGTGTCCGCGCTCTTGCCCTTCACCCATTGGCCGGTGCCTTCGAGTTGGAAGGCGCGCTCGGAAAGATCGTTGACCACGCAGTATCCGGCGACGTGAGACAGGGCATCGGACTGGCTGACATACTTTGCCGGTTTGCCGATGACCACGCCGAGTTCGACTTCCCAATCGGCTTTTTTCGCGCCACGAGGGATCACGACGTCATCGTCGGGGCCGCATATGGCGGACGTGGCCTTCATGAAAACCACCGGCTCGGCTGGCACTGCCATTCCCGACTCCGCCGCATGATCGGAATAGTTCAGGCCAATGCAGATGAACTTTCCCACGCCGCCCACGCAGGGGCCAATCCGAGGTTTGCCGTCAACCCGAGGCAAACTGGAAAGGTCAGCGTGGCGCAGTTTTTCAAGCGAGTCTGGAAGCAACGAGGCCCCGGAAATATCGGGAACAAGCTTTGAAAGATCACGAATGCTTCCGTCCGAAGCGAGAATGCCCGGTTTTTCCTGGCCCGTCGGGCCGTAGCGCAGTAATTTCATTTTCTCTCCGTAAGAATGACCGACGAATTATTGGCTCTCGAACACGAACTTCTTAATGGAGGCCGGGCGTCCCGCCCGCCCCCGTCAGACCGGCAGAGGCAAGGGGCAATTTTACTTGACGGGTCCGGTTGCTGCGGGTATGCGCGCCAGGATCGCCTGCCAGTTGAGAATCGCATTCCAGAGCAACCGTTGATCGCCGCGATTGAGATCGCGATGCATGGGATTGAAGTTGAACGTGACCACATGACCGCGGCCTGCGGGCATGTCGAGGATGGCTGGGCGTCCGATCAGCCGGGCCTCACCCCAGGCCTGGCCGCTTACGACGAAAGGCGCTCCGCTGCGCGCACCCCACTCCATGACGATGTGGCTGCGGTCTTCGGGGCCATCGAGGCAGGTGGTGCAGTAGGCCATTCGCAGCCAGTGCCGCGGCACATCGTAAAGCGGGAAGTTCTGGCGAAACACGTAAGTCTCTGCCGGGTAACCGTAGGCCAGCGGGGAATCAGGCTGATCGAAAGTCACGCGCACATGCGCGCCCGGAGTTCGCGTGGCTGCCTGCTGCGCTGCGGCGGCGGAATCCGCTCCTCCACCCTGCGTACTGCGCGGCACGCCTCCCGAAGAGCGGCGCACTCCCCGCACCATGCCGGCTTCCAGCGGAAGCATGGAGCCGCTGCCCAGGGTCACGAGCAAACCGCCATCTTCAACAAAGCGCTGCAGCTGCGCCAGGCCTTCCCATCCGATGCCGCCGGTGATGTCGTCAGACTCCGCGGGCGTTCCGAAGCTCGGCGTCTGCGGCGTTTTCTTGAAGGGCATGGGGCCCCACGCCTTGGGCAAACCCTGTATCTGCTCCGCGAGTTCGAGATCCACGTGGCCGTAGAGCACGACGTCGACGCGGTCGCGCAACCCTCCGGCTCGAATATCTTCGTCGCGAAGATAGGTGTAAGGGACCTTGCGCTGATCGAGCGAATAGCGCAGCCAGCCGATCGAATCCGTATCAGCCCAGGGCACCCATACGCCGATGCGCGCGGCTTTGGCGGCGTGCCGCGGCACGTCAGGCACGGCGTCGGCGCTGGTGAAGTCGAGCCCTAAATCGTTGGCCGTGGCGCGAACCGCGTCGGTCAGACCATCCTGGGCAGGAAGGATCCACGATCCGGCGGGGAAGTCTGATCCGCCCGCGCTGAATGAACGCTCGGCAATTTTGATGCTGAACCCAGCCAGCCGGTAACGCGCGGCGAGCAGTTCCTCCTGGCCCGTGTCTTTCATCAGGAAGACGGGGCCGACGCCAGTCACCGCGCCTGCCGGATGCGATTCTTCAGACAACGGAGTGAGAGCCGCCGAACGCACCGACGCATCCGCCGTGGGGATGGCCTGCAGATGGTAGTGCGCGGGCAACTCCCAGGAGACGTCATCGTAGGGTTCGCTGCCATCCTTGGGATAATGCTGCGGCGTAAGCAGATCGACGGCATAGTTTCGGTACGGCTGGTCGAGACGAACCACGTAAGTGCCGGCGGGGTAGTTGCCATCTTTCAGTTTCAATTCCTGCTGGGCGCGACCAACCTCGATGTGTTGGCCCAGAAGGCGGCCGACCATCTGGGCAACTCGCGTGCGGTCACCCTGGCCGTCAGGAATCAGAAACGCATACGGAGGTTCGTTCAAACCTTTCTGCCAGGAGTCCCGACCCTTCTTGTAGAAGTTGCGCAGCATGGCTTTGGCGCTGCCGGCACTGTAGTCGAGGGCGGCGAGCGCCGCGGTCTCCTGATAATTGAGATTGTCGCGGGCTGACCAGATGACCTCTCCGGCGGGAGGAGGCAGCGGCCGGTACCACTCCATAGTCGCCTCGGAAGGCGGGATGGTGCGGCGCAGGGTTTCGGCGGTGCCATTGCCCCAGGTTTCGTATCCCCGACCGATGCTGTTGTGATTCATGGCGACGGAATCGAGATAAAGATGGGCGAAGGCTTCGCCGAAGTTCCAGGTGGACACGCCGGGCATGCCCATGGCGGTCAGGGTCTGGACCTCGTGAAAGCTCAATTCCAGAAATTCGGAGTAGGTGATGGGATCGATGTTCGGGTTGTAAGGGCCGGTGCCGTTCCACGTCATGAGGAAGGGCTCGCCTTCGTGCAGGTCGTGGACGACCGTGGGGTGCCACTCGTGAAACATGCGATGCACCGACTTGGTGGTCTCATGGGTCTGCTGGTGAGTATCGCGGTTAATGTCGACGAAAGCGTACTTCGACCAGTAGGGCGGAGACTGGCGGGGCAGGGTGGCGCGGTCGGTCTTGCCCTTGAGGTAACGGTAAAACCACTCCACCATCTTGTCGCGACCGTCGGGATTGGAGACGGGGTTAATCAAAACCACGAGCTGCTGGCGGATGCGCTGCATCATGGGCAGTTCGGAAACCGCGAGGCGATAGGCCATCTCCAGCATGGCTTCGGTGGAGCCGGTTTCGTCAGAGTGCAGGGCGGCGTTGAAGTAGTAGATGGGGCGGGCGGTTGCGATCAGGCGTTCGGCCGCGGCCGGGTCAGTGCGGCGGGGATCGGCAAGAGCGGCGGTGGCGGCCTTCAGGCGATCGAGTTCGCGGATACCGTTTTCATCCGCGATGGCGAGCATCAGGATTTCGCGTCCCTCTTCGCTGTGGCCAATAGTAAATACTCGCACCCGCGGAGATGCGGCCGCCAGGGCGCGGCAGTAGGCATAGGCTTTTGCGGAATCCACAAACTCACCGGGAGCGCCCGCGATCCTGCCCAAAAAGTGAAGGGGCGACGGCACCGTCGCCGACTGCGGCAGGTAGGAAACCCAGGGTGAGAGAAAGCGCTTGTCGCCGGTGGCAGCAGAGATGGCTTCAACCGAGCCCGCCTCGGGAGTGTCGGGAGCCGGAATCGCTTGCGCCGCCGATAAAGCCGAACCAGCCTGTAGCAGGAACAACAGCAGAATGATCCAGCGGACCATGCAACCTCCGCGAGCAGAAACGAATCTGCGCCACCGCCCGCCATTTGTATCGTGAAGCATTACCCTTGAAACGATCCGGCCAGGCTGAAAATGAGAATAGACAGCACGATGACCGTGAAGACCACGTACATG
>DASQHA010000422.1:0-6232 GCA_035632335.1 Terriglobales bacterium | reverse complement strand
GCTCTGCCGCACGAGCGCGGACGCTCGCGCCCACACTGAAATCGACCAGCGTACAGGAAAAGCTCCGCTCAGGATGACAGCTTGGGGACGTGACTAGCCGTTCTTCTGCTGCTCGAAGGCCTTCTGCAGGTATTTCCGGGCTTCGTCGAGCGCGCCCTGGGTGTTGTCGTTGGTTTGCAGCGCCTGCCGGTACTCATTCGTGGCGCGCTCGCGCTGTCCCGTGACGTCGAAGATCTTGCCCAGTTGGATGTGGCTCCAGACCTCGGTCCAGCGCGGCTCGCCATCGCCGTTCAGGCAGTCGCGGTAGGCGTTGGCGGCGGCCTGGAAGTTACGCTGCAGGAAAAAAACTTCGGCGATGCGATAGTGCGCCAGGGAGCTGTTCTTGTTGACCTCGAGCGCCTTGTTGAACTCGAGCAGCGCCCCCGCCAGGTCGCCCTGCTGGGTCAGGCCCTGGCCGCGCTGGATGGAAGCTCTCAGCCGGATCTCAGACGAGTTTTTCAGCACCCGGTCATCGGGATCGACCACGATCCGGCGCGGCTTGCCGAAGGTTTCGATGTTGAAGGCCGAGTTCGTGCCCACCACTTCGATCCGTTTATTCTCCGTCTTGCCGTCGGTGTCGATCTTGAGGTCGACCGGCATGCGGAATAGGTCGAGGTCCTGCGCGATCTGGCCTACCACCCGGAAGCCTTTGCCGTTCCCCAGCCGGTAGATGGTGTACTTGGTCTTGAACTCGGGAGCGCCGGTCGAGTCCAGCCACTGGGAGAAGAACCAGACCAGCTGCTGGCCATAGTTCTGCTCGGCCAGAGCGCGAAAATCGTCCATCGATGCCGATTTCCCCGCATACTTGGCGGCGAAAGCGCGCATGGTCAGGTCGTATTTCTGATCGCCGATCACCCAGCGCAACATGTGCAGGATCATGGCGCCCTTATCGGTCACCAGAGACTGGAATTCGGGCGAAAAGATGTCCAGCTTTCCGGCGCTCGACAACGGGACCGTGTCGTAGGCCAGGGCGCCCACTGACATATCCTTAACCGTCTCTTCGAGACCTGCCTGGCCGGCGGCTTGTTCCACGTAGCGCGCCTCGGAGTAGCGGGCAAAGCCGTCGCTCAGCCACCAGTCGTCCCGCGAAGCCGGGCTCACCGAGACGCCCCACCACTGGTGGGCGATGGTGTTGGCCAGCAACCGGTAATTCACTTTCTCGGTGACCGCCCGGCTGGAGATGGCGGCGATTTCAGGCGCCCAGGCGGCGGGCACGGTGTCGTCCGGAATTTCAACCACTTTCAGAGTGGTCGAAGGCGCGGGGCCATACAGGGTCACGTAGTAGGTGAATTCCTTGACCGCGGTGGTGGCGTAAGTGGCCCCCATGTTCTGATGGGCTGGCTTAAAGAAGACATGCAGGTCGAGGCCGGCTTCGTCGCTTTTGAACTCCTGAAAAATGCCGGCCACGATGGTTCCGGGAAAACTGGGCTTGTCCCAGGTGAAAGTGAAGGTCTTGGTGGGCAGGGCGCCCACTGGGCGCTTCGTTGCCGGGGTAGAGCCCGGACTCTCTTTGCCGCTGCCGATTACCATCATGTGCGCCGGCACGGTAATGTTCATGGTCGCGGTGAAGCGGTTGATGCCGTAAGCATTCACCGGGAACCAGCGGCCGGCGTACAACAGGTAGCTGGTGTCGTCGCCGATGTAGGCCAGCTTAAGGCCCTGTACCGGACTGTCGTCGGCCGAATCGAGCACGCCCTCGTATTCGAAAGTGAGCGTGGTTGAACTGTCCTTCGCCACCGGCGTGTCGAGCGGAACCCGGATGCTCGAGTCCTGCGTGACGCGCTCGGCGGTCAGCGGCTTGCCCGCGGCATCGATCACCTTGGTTACGCGCAGCGCATTGTGCAACTCGAAGGTGGCGATATTCAGATCTTCGAGCGCGGTGAATTTCACCTTGGCCCGGGCGGTGATTTTGTGGGTGTGCGGCGTCAGCTCGGCGTCGATCTGGTAATCGTCCACCCGCAGGCGCATCTTTTCCGCTGCCCACGATGGCAATGACATCAGGAAGAACGAGAAGACAAGGCAGAACAACACGGCCCGGCGCCGGCGCTGCGGTTGAGAATGGATCAAAAGCAGTCTCCTCACACAACTACGATAAACCGTAAGATGAAGATTGTGTCCCAAAAGATGCTGGCAGGACAAGGTTTAGCCAGTTTTTGACATCGGGCGGGCGTCCAGCACGTGCAGAACCGCCTCGGCCGCACGATCCACCGGGTGCGGTTGGTCTCGACTGGGCCCGCGCAACCGGACTCTCACTTCCGCCAGCCCTGCGATCATTTTATTCCGGACGGGTCCTTCCGCGATGATTTCATTGAGCTTGGTCACAACCTTCCCGGCGCTGAAATCCTGTTGCACCAACTCCGGCACAACCTCCTCTCCGGCAATCAGGTTGACCATGGCAAAGTACGGAACTTTGACTCGAGGACGTCCCACCCGGTAGGTCAAGGGCGAGACCCGGTACACCATCACGAAAGGCGTTCCCATCATCGCCGCCTCGACGGTAGCGGTGCCACTGGCAATGATCCCGGCGCGCGACTGGGCCAGAGCGGGCAGGGTCTCTGGGACCAGATGGATGGAAGGAATGTCCCCGATCAGCGATAGCAGGAAACTGCGATCCAGCGTGGGAGCGACCGGCAGCAGAAATTCGTAGGACGCGCCCAGCTTCGCCGCGGATTCCAGGATCACCGGCAGATTCATGCGCACTTCTTTCACCCGGCTGCCCGGCATAAGCGTGATCCACGATTTCGAAGGGTCCAAACGATTCTGGCCGGCGTAAGCCGCACGATCGACTTCAGGGCGGGGCACATCGACGAGAGGATGGCCGACGAAGGTGGCGTCCACCCCGCGGTCGCGGTAGAACTTTTCTTCAAAAGGAAAAATCACCAGCGCCTTGTCGACATATTTCCGCAGCAGACGCACCCGCCCCTGGCGCCAGGCCCAGAATTGCGGGCAGACGTAATAGACCACAGGGATGCCGCGCTTGTGCATCTGGCGAGCCACGCGCCAGTTGAATGCGGGAGAGTCGATGACAACGGCGAGATCGGGCTTGCGCTTGTCGGCTTCCGCGATCAGCTTGTGAAACCGCCCCCAGATCTTGGGCAGATGGCTGAGAATTTCCGAGATGCCGACGACAGCCAAGTCTTTGGTATCGACCACCGTGTCGCAACCGGCGGTCCGCATGCGATTCCCGCCCACGCCAAAAAACTCCAGATCGTTCCGTGTAGCGCGGGCGCCCCCGCCCGCGAGACGCCGCAAAGCTCCCATCAGCATCGCGCCGTACATTTCGCCGGAGGCCTCCCCGGCGGAGATGAGAATTCGCACGCAGGACATTGTAAAGGGAGAGCCTGTGGTCGCGGGCGACTCGCCCGCAGTAGCGCTGGCATCCTGCCGGCTGTCGAGGCGGCGTTCCGCTGCCTCACGCCAAGGCGGCAAAATCACGCTTCTGCCAGATGTGTTCTCCTGAAAGCGGAGGGCGGGACGCCCTCCGGACAGCCGGCGGGACGCCGGCGCTATGGTTTGCGGCTTACTAATCGTCGGCGCCGGCCGTGACCTGCCCGCCCGCGCCCACCGGAATCTCCTGGTCTTTATATTGCAACTGGTAGAGCTTGTAATAGATGCCGTGCTGGGCTAGTAGTTGCTGGTGCGTGCCTACTTCGCGCACCTGGCCTTTGTGCATGACGATGATCTTGTCGGCGCGCTGGATGGTGGAAAGCCGGTGGGCGATGACCACCGATGTGCGGCCCTCGACCATGCGGTTGAGCGCGTCCCGTACCCGCATCTCGGTCTCGGTGTCCACGCTCGACGTGGCCTCGTCAAGGATGAGGATCTTCGGGTCATGCGCCAGCGCCCGGGCAAAGGAGATGAGCTGCTTCTGGCCGGTAGAGAGGGTTGAACCGCGCTCGCGGACTTCTTCTTTAAATCCCTGAGGCAGCGCCCGGATGAAGTCGGCCAGGTTGACGTCTTCAGCGGCTTTTTCCACGTCCTCGTCCGTAATCTCTTTCGTGCCGAGGCGAATGTTGCCCTCGACCGTCCCGGTGAACAGAAACGGATCTTGCAGAACCACGCCGTAACGCCGGCGGAGGTCGGAAAGGTCCATGTCCTTTACGTCGACGCCGTCGATTTTCACCGCGCCCTTTTGCACATCGTAGAAGCGCATGAGTAAGGAAATTATCGTGGTCTTGCCGGCGCCGGTATGGCCGACGATAGCGACCGTCTCACCCGGTTCGATGGTGAAGGAAACGTCGCGGAGAATCCAGTCGGGCTCGGCCTGGACGGGTCGAAAACTCGTCCCCACACCGCCATTGCCCGGCGCCAAATTGCCGGGAGGACGCCCCGACTGTGTGGCCGCGGGCGACTCGCCCGCGCTCTTGCCCGCTTCAACCGGCGTGTCGCGGTAAGCGAACCAAACGTGATCGAACTCAATCCGCCCCGGCCCGACCGGGCTTTTGGTCACCGCCGGCGAAGTAATCTCCGCCGGTGTATCCAGCAACTTGAAAACCCGCTCGCTGGCCGCCATGGCCGATTGCAGGATGTTGTACTTTTCGCTGAAATCCTGAATGGGCCGGAAGAAGCGTTGGGCATACTGGATGAAGGCGGTGAGGACGCCGATGCTCACAACCGTATGAACCACCCGGAATGAGAGCAAATGCTGGCGCGAGAAGTCCACGGCAACGCTGCCCACCGTCAGGCTGCGGATGATGTCATTCCCGCCAAACCAGATAACGCACGCAATCGCCGTCGACGACAGAATTTCGACCACCGGATAATAGACCGCGTGCGCCATGATCGCGTCCTTGAAAGCTTCCATGTGCACCGCGTTGACTTCGGAGAACTTGTCGAAGGAGCGCTGCTCGCGGTTGAATAGCTGCAACACCACCATGCCGCTGACGTGCTCCTGCATGTAGGCGTTGATCCGGGCGATGGCAGTGCGGATGCGCCGGTAGGAATCTCGCACCTTGTCCCGAAAGATACTGGTGGCGTAGGCGATCAGCGGCAGGACCGCCAGGGTGATCAGCGCCAGCTTCCAGTTCATGCACAGCATGATGGCGGTAATGCCGGCCAGCACAAACACGTCCTCAAAAATCGAGACTACGCCGGAGGTGAACATTTCGTTGAGCGCGTCCACGTCCGAGGTCACGCGCGTGACCAGGCGGCCGACCGGATTCTTGTCGTAGAAGCCGATGTGCATGCGCTGCAGGTGGCGGAAGATCTGCTTGCGCAGGTCGAACATCACCATCTGGCCCGCCCACTGCATGAAATATGTCTGGAGATAGTCCAGCAGGAAACCCAGCGCGATCAGGCCCACGTACATGGCCGCAATCTGAGCGATGCCGACATAAGGGTTCGTGCTCAGAAAAAGATCAAACGGCGTGGTTTTGGGCACCGGCACGAGGTAGCGGTCAATCTCGATGGAAACCAGATAGGGTCCGAGAACGTCGGCTCCGGACTTGATGAGAATGGAAATCAAGGAAATACCGACCGGCCATTTATAGGGACGCAAATACCGGAGCAGCCGCTTCATCAGGCGGCTGTCATATGCCTTACCTAGTACCTCTTCTTCTTGGGCCATCGGCTATAGCGGGGCTATCGACTAAAGATACCCTAAATAGATGGAGAAAGAAGTCTCTGGGATGGAAAAGGTTTTAAGCGCTCCGGGCCACGTAGGCGAAGATGTCCTCATCTGGGCGGGTGAGCGAAGCTCGCCTGTTCTTGTAACGTTGTGCGGGAACCCGTCAGTTCTTGAGGAGCTCCGCTCCGCTGGGCAGGTGAGACACCTGCCCCTCCGTGGCCAGTGGCGATTACCTGATGAGTTGTCTTTGTCTACGCGGTCTTTTTCAGCACCAGGGCGGAGTTCTTTGATCCAAAGCCCACGCAGTTGCAGATCGCATGTTCGATCTGGACCTTGCGGCCGATGTCAGGAACGTAATCCAGATCGCATTCCGGATCGGGCGCGTCCAGGTTGATGGTGGGCGGAACCTTGCCGTGCTCCATCGCAATCAGAGTGGCCGCCAGACTGGCCGAGCCGCAGGCCCCCTGGGCGTGTCCGATCTGCGACTTCAATCCGGACATGGGAATCTTTCTCGCGTGCTCGCCCAGGGCCAACTTCAGAGCCCGCGTTTCCACCCGGTCGTTCATTTCCGTGGAGGTGCCGTGCAGGTTGACGTACTGGATGTCGTCCGGCGAAAGGCTGGCTTCT
>DASQHA010000421.1:0-10326 GCA_035632335.1 Terriglobales bacterium | reverse complement strand
CAAGCAGAAGGTCTATCGCAACTTCGGCATGCCCAACCCGGAAGGCTATCGCAAGGCCATGCGGGTCATGAAAATAGCGGAAAAATTCGGCCGCCCCTTGTTCACTTTCGTGGACACGCCGGGCGCCTATCCCGGACTGGGAGCGGAAGAGCGCGGCCAGGCCGAGGCTATTGCCCACAACCTGCGGGAGATGGCGCGGCTTCAGATTCCCGTGATCACCACCATTACAGGCGAGGGAGGCAGCGGCGGTGCGCTGGCCATCGCCGTCGCCGACCGCGTCCTGATGATGGAAAATTCGATCTATTCGGTGATCTCGCCCGAAGGCTGCGCCTCCATCATGTGGCGCGACCCCAGCAAAAAAGCCCTCGCCGCCGAGGCCATGCGGATCACGCCCGAGGACTTGCAGGAACTGGGCTGCATCGATGGCATCGTTCCCGAACCCGAAGGCGGCGCCCACGTCGACCACGAAGCCGCCGCCGCGCTGCTCGATGACACGTTGCAGAAACATCTCTCCGACCTGAAGAAGAGTTCGATCAAAGAGTTGGTGGCTACGCGCTATGCGAAATTCCGCAACATGGCGCAATTTTTTATTGGCGACGAGTAGAAGCCAACGCCAATCATCACCGCCCGCCCGATAAATTGCTGTGTTAAATAACTGGAACTCCCGGATATGCGGCTGTGCCCGGAAGGCCAGAGTATTTCAGGCGAACCCGCGACGCCGTGACCGGCGACGGTGTTCTATTTCCCAGACAGGTACATCCGTCCCTCTCCACCGCTCGCTGCCGTATAATAAAGAGTTCTGCGTCACTGGTTGTTGCGGGCGGAGAAACTCCGCTCAGGGACAGGGAAGGACAGGGGAATGGCCACCACGGATGTATCTCTCCACGCTGAGAGTCGCCCACCAGAGCAAAAACGCGTAATCAACGACATGAGTATCCAGGTCGCGACCGTCAACGGTTCGGGATCGCAAAGCTCCAACACCGTGCTGTTGCGCAGCATTTTCCAGATGGGAGTTCCAGTTTCGGGCAAAAATCTTTTTCCTTCAAATATTGCCGGACTGCCCACCTGGTACACCATTCGCGCCAACAAAGACGGCTACATCGCGCGCAAGAAGGAAATCGATTTTGTGGTCGCCATGAATTCCGAGACCGCGCACGAGGATGTGATGTCGGTGGCCCCCGGCGCAGCCGTTCTCTACGACGAGCCTCTGAATCTCAACACGCTTCGTTCTGACCTGGTTTTCTATGCCGTTCCCTACGACAAACTGGTTGCGCCTGTCTGTCCTGAAGCCAAGCTGCGCAAGCTGGTCAAGAACATGATCTACGTGGGTGTGGTGGCCCAGTTACTGGGAATCGACTTTGCCGAAGTCGAGAAGGCCATCCGCAAACAGTTTGCCAAGAAAGTGAAAGCCGCCAACCTGAACCTGGCGGCGGTCAAAGCCGGATACGACTACGCCGTGGCCAATCTTCCCAAACGCGATCCCTATTTCATCCAGCGCATGGACAAGACCGCGGGCAAAATCATCATCGACGGGAACTCCGCCGCTGCCCTGGGGTGTATGTTCGCCGGCGCCACCATGGTGGCCTGGTATCCCATTACGCCTTCGTCGTCACTGCCCGAGAGCATGATCGACTACATGAAGCGCTTCCGCATCCGCGCCGACGGTAAAGCCACATTTGCCATCGTGCAGGCGGAAGATGAACTGGCTGCGATCGGCATGGTGCTGGGCGCGGGTTGGGCAGGCGCGCGCGCCATGACTGCCACCGCCGGGCCGGGTATTTCGCTGATGGCGGAATTCGCCGGTCTCGCCTACTACGCCGAAGTTCCGGGCGTCATCTGGGACATTCAGCGCGTCGGTCCTTCCACCGGTTTGCCCACCCGCACCTCGCAAGGCGACATTCTTTCCACCGCGTTTCTTTCCCACGGAGATACCAAGCACATCCTGCTGCTGCCGTGTTCCGCGGAGGAATGTTTCACCATGGCAGGCGACGCTTTCGACCTGGCCGAACAGTTTCAGACGCTGGTCTTCGTGATGTCCGACCTTGATCTCGGAATGAACAACTGGATGGCCGATCCTTTCAAATATCCCGAGAAGCCGATCAGCCGCGGCAAAGTGTTGAGTAAAGCGGACCTCGACCGGCTTGGCGGTTTTGCCCGCTACCAGGACGTTGACGGAGACGGCATCGGCTATCGCACTCTGCCTGGGACCGATCATCCCGCTGCCGCATACTTCGCTCGAGGCAGCGGACACAACGAGAAGGCCCAATACAGCGAGCGTCCCGACGACTTCGAACGCAACATGGAGCGGCTCAACCGCAAATTTGAGACAGCCCGCTCCTTCGTGCCGCGCCCCGAGGTCGACGCCGGAAAATCAAAGATCGGCATCATCGGATACGGCACGTCCCACTGGGGCTTGATCGAGGCCCGCGACCAGTTGCGCCAGGAATACAAAATCGAGACTGACTATCTGCGTCTGCGCGCCTATCCGTTTACCCGCGAAGTGCACGATTTCGTGAAGCAGCATGACCGGGTGTACGTAGTCGAACAGAATCGCGACGCCCAGATGCTCACCTTGCTCAAGATGGATCTGGAGGCCGCCCTTCACACCCGCTTGCGCAGCATTGCCCACATTCACGGCCTGCCGCTAGACGCGCGCTCGGTCACCGACGAACTCATGACCATGGAGGGTAAGTAAATGGCGACCAGCACGCCCGATAAACCGGCACCGGCACCCAAGATCAACCGCATCGGCTTGTCTGTCATCGACTATCGCGGAGGCAAGACCACGCTGTGCGCGGGTTGCGGCCACAACGCGATTTCCGAGCGCATCATTGACGCCATGTACGAAATGGGGGTTCCGCCCGAGCGCGTGATCAAGCCCAGCGGCATTGGCTGCTCGTCCAAGAGCCCGGCGTACTTCATGGGGCGCTCCCACAGTTTCAACGCCGTGCATGGCCGCATGCCGTCGGTCGCGACCGGCGCCGTGCTGGCCAACCGCCACCTGATCGCCCTCGGCGTCAGCGGCGACGGCGATACGGCTTCCATCGGCGTGGGCCAGTTTGTTCACCTCATGCGGCGCAATCTGCCCATCATTTACATCATCGAAGACAACGGGGTTTACGGACTGACCAAAGGGCAGTTCTCCGCCACCGCCGACATGGGATCCACTTTGAAGACGGGCGTGATCAACGATCTGCCTCCCATCGACACCTGCGCCATGGCCATCACGCTGGGCGCGACTTTTGTGGGGCGGTCGTTTTCCGGAGACAAGAAGCAGCTGCACGCCATGATGAAAGCGGCTATCGCTCACAATGGCACGGTCATGCTGGATGTAGTGTCGCCCTGCGTCACTTTCAACGATCACGAGGGTTCAACCAAGTCCTACAAATACATGAAAGACCACGAAGAGCCGTTGCAGGAAGTCAGCTTCGTGCCCGTGTTCGAGGACATCGCCATCGACTACGATCCCGGAACCACCATCGATGTGACCATGCACGACGGCTCTCATCTTCGCCTGCGCAAACTTGAAGAAGAGTACGACCCCACCAACCGCATCAAGGCCATTACCCGCCTGAACGAAGCCCACGAAAAAGGCGAAGTCCTGACCGGCGTGTTCTACGTCAACTCCAAGACGCCAACTTTTGTCGATCTGCTGAACATGACGGAAGAGCCTCTGGCCACGCTTCCGGAATCCGCGGTGCGGCCGGGCAGGGAAGTGCTCGAACAGGTGATGGAAGAGTTGCGCTAGGTCGCTTTTTCCATTGGTCGCGGGTCAGTTTGAAACCATCCTTTTACAACGGCGTCATCCTGAGGGACTTCAGTCCCGAAGGATCTGGCGCGCAGCGGCAACAAGCCGCGGCGAAGCAGTGTATCTGCTTCACGCCAGATCCGTCACGGCCTGAAGGCGGTTCAGGATGACGCCTGGACAAGAGGAGATTTCAGACTAACCCACTACCTTTTCCCTGCTTCGTGACTTGCCTCTCGCATTGTTCCCATACAATGATCCTGTATGCGTCCCCGCCTGGCGGCCCTCATCATCGTTCCTTCGGTTCTGTTGGTATTCGTGCTCTGGCATCTGCGAGCATCGCCTCCAGGCAGCCGTCCCCCTGCGCCCCTCGCGTCCGCGCCAACGCCACCGCCGACGGCAACCACAGCCTCCGCGACCTCGGAATCCGCCTCCACCACGGTGTACGCGCACAACCTGATGCTGCGCAAAGGACCCCACTTTCGCATTTACGTTCGCTGGCTGCGCGGGAACATGGTGCGCACCAACCCCGCGGTGAATCCCACGTTCGACGATCCGGAGTCCTTCCTGCTTGATATCAAGACCGGCGTGATCCGCGCCAATATCGGTGACATCGGCAACTTTCTCAACGCTGGGGGTGTGGCCAACTCGCCGCTCACCGGCATCTCGCTGCTTGCCGATGGCGACCAGATCAGGCTCAAGGGCACTCTGCACAAGATTATTCCGTTGCCCGTCGAATTGCTGGGCACCGTGGTCGCAACGGCTGACAGCCGAATTCAGCTCCAGGTCACAAAGCTCTCTGTCCTGAAACTTCCATTGAAAGGGCTTCTCGGCGGATTGCACATCACGGTCGCGGACCTCATCCATCCCAAGGGCATTCCCGGCATCGAAGTTTCCGGCAACGACATCTTCTTCGATACGGTCAAGCTGCTTCCCCCGCCCCACATTCGTGGTCAGTTGACCAAAGTGCGCGTGGTTACTCCTGATATCGAAGAAGTGTTCGGAAACGGCGAAGACACTTTGACCCGTGTCGAACAATGGAGAAACTTTCTTCGGCTGAATGACGGCACCATAGATTTCGGAAAGCTGACCATGCATCACGTGGATCTCATCATGGTGGATCTTTCGAATGACGCATGGTTTGATCTCGATCTCAACAACTACCAAAACCAGCTGGTCAACGGCTACACCCGCATGACTCCGGAAGCCGGCCTGCAAATCTTCATGCCTGACCTGGACAATCTGCCGAAAAACCAGGGAAGCCAGAACATCAGCCTGGAGTGGCTGAAACACCGCAATCTTCCTCCCCCGCCGGATGTCACGTCCAGGTAGTGACGGGCCTTGCGGGGATTGACCCGGATTATCGTCACACCTTATCGGCACACCATAAACGGGTCTGCTAACATTTCGCTGCCAACCCTTGGCTCCGAATCGGCGTCTGAGAGCTGACGCAAATGACTGAACCAACCACCAGGCCGGTGAGCAAAATATTGCTGATCGTGGTATCACTGGTCGTCCTTGCGATTGCGGCGCTCATCTTGACTGGAATCCATCTCTCCAATCCGTACCTGCACAGGAAGGTTGTAGAGATGCTCAGCGAAAAATTTCATGCTGACGTCGAGCTCAAGGATTTCCATGTCTCCCTGTTTCCAGGGGCGCGGATCGAAGGCTCCGGACTTGTGCTGCGTCACGAAGGCCGCACGGATGTCCCACCCCTGATTTCGATTGGCGAGTTCTCCGCCGAGGCTGGCATCCTGGGACTGCTGGGGAAGCCGTGGAAAATCGAGCAGGTCAAGCTTAAGGGCCTGGTCATACAAGTTCCGCCCAAGGGCGAACGCCGGAAACAGGATTGGTCGAAAGCGCGCGACGTGCCCGTTCTGATCGGAGAAATTGTTTCAGACGACGCCGAACTCCGTCTGCTGCCCAAATCGGCCGACAAAGATCCTCACGTGTTTGCCATCCACCGTTTGGTGATGCACTCGGTCGGGCTCGACCGTCCCGCATCGTTTACCGCGCAGCTTACCAATGCCGTCCCGCCCGGCGAAATCGAAACCAACGGAAGTTTCGGCCCCTGGAGCCCGGACGATCCAGGCCAGACACCGTTGTCGGCCGCATACACATTCGACAAAGCCGATCTGGGAGTATTCAAGGGCATCAGCGGCATACTATCCTCGACCGGCAAGTTTGGCGGCGTGCTGGAGAAGATCGAAGTCGAAGGCAAGACTTCGACTCCGGACTTTACCGTCACCCTTGGCGGCCACCCGGTCGATCTGGAAACGAATTTCAGCGCCACCGTGGACGGCACCAACGGAGACACGCTCCTCCACCCGGTGACCGCACACCTGTTGGACACGGTCATCGTCGCCCAGGGCGGCGTGGTGCGATCTCCTGACCACCAGGGCAAGGAAATCACACTCGATGTGACCGTCGACAAAGGCCGGCTGGAAAATTTGCTGCGCCTGGCCGTGAAGGCCGATCAGCCTCCCCTGACCGGCGTCATAAACTTTCATACACGATTTGATCTGCCCCATGGTAAGGGAGATCTCGCCGATCGTTTAAATCTGAACGGAAAGTTTGACGTGGAACAAGCCCGATTCACCAGCCCAGAGGTGACCGCGAAAATCGAAACTCTCAGCCGTAAGGGTCAAGGCCAGCCGGAGAACAAGGATGCGGGCAGCAGCGTATCCCAATTGAAAGGCAATTTTGTGCTGGACAACGGCGTGATCACGTTCCGAGGTCTAACGTTTAGTGTCACCGGGGCCCAGGTGGCGCTTAATGGCACCTACGGGCTGGAAAAAGAAGACCTCGAATTTCACGGCAAGCTGCGGATGCAGGCCAAGATTTCGCAGACCATGACTGGAGCAAAGTCCTTCGTGCTGAAGGCGGTCGATCCCTTCTTCCGCAAGAACGGCCAGACCGAGTTGCCCATCAAGATTACCGGCCAGCGGGAGCACCCATCGTTCGGCCTCGACTTCGGCCATAAAGATAAAGACAAGGACAAGGGAGAATAAGGCGAGGCCCGACGCTAGGCCACGTCTTTCTTGCTGACGCCTTTGGTTTCTTGATTGGGTTCTTCAGAGTGTTCAGGGCTTCCGCCGGGCTCGGGAAAATCGGAGTCCGAGGATTTCAGCATCGGGTTCTGGTCGCGATGTCCCAACTGGCCCTGCATGGACGTATTGCCGGCCGGTTCCTGCGGTCTATCCTGCTCCACCGCGCCCTTGCCGCGGTCCTGGTCATCAGCCAGCGACGGATCCAGATCGTTTTTCGACTCAGTCATGAAAGTCCCTCTTCCCATAGGCCGGGAGGTTCGCAACGGCCGTGACGGTTAGCCTATCGCGAAACTTTTGCTGGTGGGAAGCTTAATCCTGTAGATTAGAATAAAAGAACATGGAGAGTGCGATGAAGCGTCTGATAATCGCTCTTTCGGCAATCCTGCTGCTGACACTGACCGCTTGGGGAGAACAGCTCAAGCCAGGTGAGCAGGCGCGCGCCAGCGTGGCCGCGCATCGAAAAGAAGCCAAAAGAAACGCCCGCCGCCGTCACCAGAAGCACGCCCGCCGCCATCGTCGCCATCATCAGGCAGCGTAGCCGCGCGTTTCGAGCGAAATCTTACTGCGGCCTCCCACCGCTTTACCGGCCGGTCGTGGCCACTCCCAGCTTGCGCAGTTTGTCCCGGGCCTGCAAGGCTTCATTGGACTTGGGATAGCGCTGAATGACATGGCGAAGCGATGAGATTCCTGCTTCCTGTTGTCCCAACTCAACCAAGGCCAGGCCTTTCTTCAGCTCGGCTGATGCCGCCTTGTTTCCGTCCGGGAAGCTCTGCAACACCTGGTCATAACTCTTGACCGCCGCCGCATAGTTGCCCTGCTTGAATTGGATGTCCGCCAGGTAGAAGCTCGAATTTCCCGCCAGGTCGGTGTTGGGATAGAACTTTACATAATCCCCGAATTCCTGCGCCGCCAGGTCGTTCTTGCCGGCCTGGTAGTCGCGCAGGGCGTTGTTGTACAGAACGTCGGGCGGGGGAGCGGTTGCCGCCTGCTGTTGTTGCTGGGTCTGCTGGATGGCCAGGCTTTGCTGGGCCGCCTGCATGTCCTCCAGTTGTTTGCTCACCTTGCCCAGCCTCGCCTTGAGTTCATCCAGGGTGTCGTTCAACGACTGGATCTGGCCCGAAAGCTGGTCGGCATGCGCGCCGCTATCGCTCTGCTGCTTCTGCAGGATCGTTTGCAGGTCGGTGACGGAAGTCGCAACTTTGTTGGCGCGGTCTGTGCTCTGCTCAATCAGGTGCTGCAGCACGCCCATGCGTTCGTCGAAGGATTGCTGCATGTGGGCAATTCTGTCCTGCAGGTCCTGGACCTGGGTCTGCAGTTGCACCATGTCCTTGTTGACGCCCCACGCCGGTGTCATGCCGAGCAGGGCCATAAGAGCAAACAAAACGGGATATCGTTGGATTTTCATTGTTCAATACCTACGAGGCGAAGAGTATGTGTCGCGTCCGGGCCAGAGGACGAAGCAGAGATGTAGCGCCGGCTTGTCGCCGCGGCAGAGAGGTGACGTCAGCACCTCCGAGAGCGCGGTGGCGAGACGCCCTCGCGACAGCCAGCGCGCCGCCGGCGCTACAAATCCTTACTTTCCGTACACGAAATGACCACGCCGGTTCTGCTGCCAGCACTGCTCATTCGATTCGGTGCAGAACGGCTTTTCTTTTCCGTAGCTGATGGTCTTGACGTGGTCGGCGCTTACGCCTCCCTGGACCAGGGCATTGCGCACGGAATTGGCGCGGCTATCGCCCAGTGCCAGGTTGTACTCCGTCGATCCCCGTTCGTCGCAGTGACCCTCCACCGTGAAACTGATGTTGGGATGCTGCTTCAGGAACTCGATATCACCCTGCATGGCCGACTGCTGGTCCGCATTGATATCGCTCTTGTCGTAGTCGAAGTAGATGTCCTTCACGCTCTGTGAGAACAGCTCTTCTTCGGTGGCCGAGGGCGGAGGCGGTGGCGCTGGCGGTGGCGCGGTCACGGTAACTCGGGCCGTGGCCGTTTGTGTCCCACCCGCTCCCTTCGCGGTCAGGGTATAGGTGGTGGAATCCGTCGGGGTCACGCTCTGCGATCCGTTCGGTTGCACTGCGCCTACGCCGTCGATGCTGACGTCCGTGGCGTTGCTGGTCTGCCAGGTCAAAGTCGTGGAACCGCCTTTGTCGACCGTGCTCGGGTTGGCCGAGAGCGAAGCGGTGGGCACCGCGGGCGGTGGGGGTGGCGGCGGTGGCGGTGGGGCCACTTTCTTCTTGCAGGCGCCCAGCGTCATGATCGCCATCAATGTGAACGCTAACATCATCCATCTTACGTTTCGTTGCTTCACTTGCTCCTCCGTACTCTTGGTGCGCGTTGATTGGCGAACTTGATCGCGGTCGCGGCGCCCGGCTCAGGTCCGGCGAGGGGAATCATCTTCCGCATCGTCCGGGAATTAACTGCAAAACATCAAATATGATTCCGTAAGTAATTCTTCGCCATCACTTCCAACTCCAGTTCGGTTGACTATTCGCACCCGCAAAAGTCAGCTGCTTCTGATTGGTACCATCGGCCAGCATGGTCCATATCTGCAGACTCCCGGCCCGGCTGGACTGGAAAATGATGTGCCGTCCGTCCGGCGACCAATACGGGAAGTCGTTGCGCCCGCCATCGTGCGTCAGCTGCACCCACTGTTTGCTGGCAATGTCCATGATGTAGATATCCTGCGCCCCGGGCGCTCCCGGGCCATACTTGCGCATCCAGGACACCACCAGAAACTGCCCGTTCGGCGACCATGCCGGTGAAACCGCGTAGCCCTGGTCGGTGAGCCGCTGCACGTTGGTGCCGTCGGCGTCCATGGTGTAAACCTGCGGCAGTCCGGTCCGTCCGCTGACCCAGGCAATTTGCCCGCCGGTCTTGCGGTTCCAGGCCGGCGAAACGTCAGGGCCCTTGAACGCTGTCAGGCGCTTCAGGTTCCCTCCGGAAGAGTCCACCGTGTAAATCTCAGGATCGCCGCCGCGCGAGGACGAGAAAGCTATTTTGGTTCCGTCCGGAGACCAGGCCGGAGAAAGATTGGTTCCCCCGAAGTGTGGGAACGAAACCAGACGGTTGAGGTCGAGCGAATACATCAGGATTTCCCAACCTGTTTTCGTCATGGAACTGAAGGCGATGCGCGAACCGTCAGGTGAAACTCGCGGCGAAAGTGAAATCGAGCCCAGGCGGGTCACGGCTTGCTGATTGGCGCCGTCGTAATCCATGGACCAGATTTCCTTGTGCCCGCTGCGGCTGCTCACAAAATAAATTTTGCTCTCGGCGATGCCGGCAATGCCGCCGCCCAGGCGGAAGATGATCTCATCGGCAAATTTGTGCGCCGTGGTGCGGGCGGCGTCGTTGGTCGCCGCATCCTGATATTGTTTGCCCAGCACTTGCGGGGAAGTCACGTTCTTCACGTCGTAGAGCCAGCCCTGCACGGTCATGCCGTTGCCGGACACGCCCAGATTGCCAAAGGCCAGCATGGCCGCATTCGGAGGAGGCGCGCTCCAGCCTTCAAACTTCACGTCGGCGGGAGTTCCT
>DASQHA010000420.1:0-7134 GCA_035632335.1 Terriglobales bacterium | reverse complement strand
TCTCGAAGTCGGCATCTGCGGCGAGCACGGCGGCGAGCCCAGCTCGGTGCAGTTCTGCTACCGCGTGGGCATGAACTATGTTTCGTGCTCGCCCTACCGCGTGCCCATCGCGCGCCTGGCCGCGGCGCAAGCCGCCATTTCGGGCGATAAGGCCGAGCTGATGCGCACGGCGTAAGTGGCACAGGCATTCTTGCCTGTGCGGTTTCGTCTGGCTTGAAGGGCCTCGGAAGATTATTTCAGCGTCCGCACGAACGCCACCACGTCGTCCACCTGCTTGGCGGACAGGCTGGCCACCGGCTTCATCTTGCCCTTGCCTTGCGTGATGATCTTCTTCAGGTCGGCGTCCGACTGCGCTTGCACTTCCTTCGACCCGAGAGCCCGCATCTCCACTTTCATCATCTTGGCCATGCCCGGATTGCCCTGCCCCTGCGCGCCGTGGCAGGCTTTGCAGGATTTATCGAAGACTTCTTTGCCCTCCGTCGGCCCCGCAAATGCCGGGACCATCGACACACCAAGTAGCAACAGTATCTGAAGTTTCATCTCGACCTCATTTTGCCACGCCGTAATGAAAGATGCATGAATAACTGATTAACAGATTTCAGGAAACGCCGGCGCCTACCGCACCAGCCGGCTCATGCTCAAAAATGTCATCCGCTTCTGCGACTCTGTCCTGGCGAACGGCGAGTAGAAGTACCGCAGCGTCGCGGTCACCCGCGTCGGGCTGCCCGCGGGTATGGCGAAGGTGAACGATTCGGTGCGCTTCTCGCCGGGAGCCAGCCTTGTATCTTCCAGCACCTTCGCCGCACTCAGAAAAGCCAGGTGTTCCTGTTCGATCCGCGTCCCCGCCTGGTCGGCCACACTGCGCCCGTACACCCGCTCCTCGCGGAAATGCTCGCCGCCGAACGGGTCTGCCTTCACCTCGAGAATCAAGCGGCGCAGCGGCGATCCAGTCGGCACATAATGGCCGGCCGCCCGGTTGGTCACATCCACTCGCACGCGCACATGATCCCCTTCGCGGAAGGCCGCAAGCTGCGCCGTGATGGTTTTCGACAGTTGCTCGAGCGATCGTGCTCCCGGCATTTGATGTAGGTTGATAGGCGTGCTCGATTGCATCACTCGCGGATCCACCACGTCTCCCGCCGTGCGGTACATGTGGCACGACTGGCAGGCCTTCCCTTCCTTGCCGTAGCTGCTGTTGGCCCATTCCGAGTAGGTCGTCAGCACCGGGAATCCCAATGCATTGCGGTATTCATGGCAGGGCGCGCAAATGGCCGCCGAGGTGTGCACCGCCGAGTACGCCGTGCCGTGTGCCATCGACTCCGCGTCCTTGATCGGCCCATGCCTGACGAAGGAGAACTCCACTGCCGCTTTGGGGTTCGCGCCCCCGAGCGAAACATCCCGGATCGCGTGACAGTAATCGCAGGTGACTCCTTCCCAGCTCACCTTCCGCTGCAGCGTAAGGTCGCCCGTATCCACGGCGACCGGCGCGTGGCACTTCAGGCACGTCCGGCGCGCGGAGGACCCGAAGCCGGTTTCCGCCACCTCGAGCGCATCCTGAAATAGCCGGCTGTCCATGGCGTGCGCGTGCGCCGAGAGTTTCCATGCCTCCAAAATGGCCGTGTGGCAGCGGCCGCAGAATTCCGCGCTCGTCGGTGACTCCAGGCCGCCCGGCGCCCCGAGCGCCAGCCAGAACAGCGGCATCATCAACATCACTCACCTCCCCGTCGTCTCCGGGGTCTTCCTCGCAGGCCCCTCGATGGCACGCAGGGCCAGCCAAAGCCCGAGGATCGTCATCGCGATCGCGACCAGCGACACCGCCAGGCCAAGCCTCCGGACTCCCCGTTCCCGAAGAGCGTCCACACCCGCCCGGTAAGTCTGGGCGGCAATCGCCAGGCCCTCCCCGACCGGTTTCTGCACCGCCGCGGTTCGAAAAGCGTGAACGGCCACCGCCGCCTTCACCAGATTTTCACGAGCCTCGTGCTCTCGCAGCAGTGCTTCGGAAACTTCCATGCCGGATTCCTGCGCCCGGGCCAGGATCTGGTCCGATCGTTCCAGAGCCTGCTCCAGACCGGTGATCGCGCGCCCCATCTCCGCAGCCGCGAGCCCGCCCGCCGACGTGGCATCGTGGCACTGGCTGCACACCGCATTCGGCCCGGCGAGCATCCCCGCCACCGGATGCCGGATCTCGTGATTCCCGTGGCACACCACACACCCGCCTGCTCCCATGGCGGCGAACACCGGCTGGTGCGGGCTGGCCTTATAGAGGTCTTCCATCATCACGTGGCAGCTTCCGCAAACCGCCGCAACCGATTCCACCTGCGGCGGCTGCGCTCCGTGGTTGCCGTGGCAGGAAGCGCAACTGGGAGCCGAGAGGTCGCCGCGCTTCGCCAGCGCCTCCCAATGCACGCTTTTGCGGTAGGCGGCAAACTGGTCGGTGGGGATCTTGTAGCCCGCCATGTGCGCCGCATCCGCGTGGCAGCGTGCGCAGGTTTCCGGCAACCGCAGCGGATGCACCGGCGAAAGCGGGTCTCTGACCTCGCGGATGTCGTGCACGCTGTGGCAATCGACGCAGTTGGCTACTTTGACATCGCCCGCGGCCAGGCGCTTGCCGTGAACGCTCGTCTTGTATTGCGCCATCTGGTCCACGCGCTGCCGGGGTTTGTACTTTTCGATCAGACTGGCGTCGCTGTGGCAGTGCGCGCAGCGCTCGGGAATCGAGGTGCGGGAAATCTTTCCCACGAAACCGCGCGCTTTGCTCATGGCAGCTTCCGGGTCGGTTTGGTTGCGGTCTCCACCGTGGCAGTCCGCGCAACTGAACCCAAAGTGGGCGTGGATGTCGTTAGCAAACGCTTTTGCCGGAGCCTGCAACTTGCCTTCGAGCACCAGGTGGCAGTCCACGCAGGAATCCGCCGCCACGAGCGAAGCCGCGAACCACAGCGCCAGCAGACCGTATCTCATCGCCAGTACCCCAGCGCGGAAAAAGTCGCCAGATAAGCCAGCAGGGCGACACCCGCCCCAGTCACCCAGCGCGTGCGCTCCACGCCCCGGCGGTCCACAGCCCAGAACGGCAGCGTCACCCACCAAAGCGCCAGCAGCCCGAATCCCAAAAGACCAACCAGTTCCCCTTCAAAAACCCAAACGTGGCTGGGGATCAGCTTTAGGGTGTAGAACGGCGCCAGGAAATACCATTCCGGGCGGATGCCTGCCGGTGCCGGCGCAAACGGGTCGGCCTTCACGCCGAGGTCCCACGGGAAGATGGCCGCGAGCGACCCCAAGACCCCCAGCGCCGCGTACCATGCCATCAACTCGCGCAGAAAGAAGTTGGGGAAGAACGGCATCTGGGGAACTGGTTCCTTGACCCACCGCGGCGAGCTCATTCCGTGCTTCTGGACCAGAACCAGGTGCGCAAAAAGAAACATCGTCGTGATACCCGGCAGAACGGCCACATGGAACCCGAAGAAGCGCGTCAGCGTGGCGCCGCCAACGTCGTTGCCGCCCCGCAGAAACCGGGCGATGTGGCGTCCTACCAGCGGCACGGCGGCCGCCATATCCGTGCCGACTTTGGTCGCAAAATACGATATCGTGTTCCACGGCAGCAGGTAGCCGCTGAAGCCGAAAGCCAGAACTAAGCCCAAGAGCGCAATCCCGCTCAGCCAGGTCAACTCGCGCGGCCGCCGGAAAGCGTGCAGAAACACCACGCTGAACATGTGAATGAAGGCCGTAAGAATCATAAGGTTGGCCGACCAGCTATGGATCGACCGGATCAGCCAGCCGAACTGGACCCGCGTCACAATGAACTGCACGCTCTCGTAGGCTTCCGTGGGCGTAGGCCGGTAATAGAGCAGGAGTAAGGCGCCGGTCAGCACCTGGATCACAAACAGAAACAGCGTGATGCCGCCGAAGTAGTACCACAGCGTGTGGGCATGCAGCGGCACCGTTTTGTGAGCCAGGAACCCGCGGATCGAGGCCAACCCCAGCCTCTCTTCCAGCCAGCCGCTCGCCGCCATTAGTTTGCCTTTCAGGCTCTCCTGGAGATCACGACGTTATCACCCCGGATGTGCACGGAATATGGCTCGAGCGGGTGCGGGGGAGGACCCGAAACCACCTGCCCGTTCAAGTTATAAAGCCCGTTATGACAAGCACACCAGATCTGGTGGCTCGATTCCTTGTACTGCACGGTGCAGTTCAAGTGCGTGCAAACGCCGGAAAACGCGCGCCATTCGGTTTCGCTCGTGCGCACCAGCAGCACCGGCAGGCTGCCGAACTTCACGATCTTGCCGCTGTTAGGTTTTAAGTCCTGGACTTTTCCCGCCGCCGCCTCGTTCACCGAAGCCTCGGGAATTTCCGGAGGATACATGAACTTCAGAGTGGGATATAAGAAGGCAGCTAACGAAGTCGACAACCCGCCGCCCAGCAGCCAGCGCAAAAGGTTGCGGCGCGGTTGTTCCATGATTTGGTGGCCCTACTGCAAGGCGCGTACCACTAGCGTTGTATCACACAATTTCGGGACAAGAGACTGTTCCTCGGCCGCGGAAAGAGTCATTTGACCCCATAGCCCTGGGAGTTTCGGCGCATCTGCCGCAGCGCGACTACGCCGGTTATGAGGGCCGCCACGAGAAGAACATGGATTGCGAAGTGCATGCCGTCGGGCGCCACGTGGTTGCCGAACGACGGCAGGACTTTGGTGGTCGGGCCCTTGGCATACTCGAGCTGCCAGCGGATGCTGGTTCCCAACACGTACGGAATCCACCAGGATTGAATCTGCAACCCGAGCCAGACAACATCAACCAACAACGCTGCGACGCCCGACCAGAACCAGCGACTTTTGTAAGCCAGCCAGAAAAGGACGGCAGGAAGCGAAATGAAGGCCAGCAACGCCAGGTCGCCGGCGCCGATCCCCTGGCCTTGGAGCAGCGCGGGAATCAGTTGCGGATCGCGCTGCCGGTTCCAGTTGCCCAGCGGGACCGAGGCCACCAGCCACAGATAGGCCGTCAACAGCACCTGCAGCCAGGCGCTCCGCCGGAGCATGGTGGCATCCTACACTATAGTCCGCTGGCGGAAGCGCGGAAGCATCCGCGATCTAATCGCGCATGGCCTCTTGGCGCGCTTGCTCTTCCATGGCATCGGCTAACGACTCCCAGTGCGAAGCCATTCCGCGTAGCATGGCAGTCGTCCTTGGCCAGATGACGGTCGCCGTGGCCCATCCGCGTGCCTCGGCCGCTAGGCGTCGCTCCGCGGCGGCGGGATTCTTCGGGTCAATTGCATGAGCGCCCAACATGTGGTGGCGTCCAAGCTCGACTCCGTTTTCGATCTCATCCGACTGCAGCGTCTCAAGCAGATCCCGGACCCTGCGATGGGGCCAAGCGTTGTCGTCGGGATCGACTGGCGAGTGGGAAAGCACTTGCCCAATATACTGATCCGCAATCCTCGCCCTGTCCTGTTCTTCGGCAATCCTCCGAACCTCCGTGACCCATTTCTGTAATTCCGCCTCGTCTGGCCGCTCACCGTATCCGGGCACCAGCGTGAAGGTGGCGAGTAATTCAAATCCATGCTGCGCTCTAGCTTTCGTTTCGGCAGAGGGCTCACCCTCGCCGCCCGAGGCTGGTTTGAAAACGGTGCACAAAACCGAGACGAAGAAGTTGGGATCGTCCGCCATCATCCGGTGCAGGTTAAGGCTGCGGTTGCCATGACTGAGCAGCGGCAAATACGCAAACTCGCGTTTCGCAACCTCGAAAACTTCCATGTCGTTCCGGGCATCCAACTTGTCAAAAACCGCCTCGATTTCATAGGCGATGTTACGGTCAAATCCGCGGCCCGAAGCCGCTATTTCATCCAACGCTCGATCCAGCATCTTCAGCACCAGTTCACCCGAAAGCTTATCCGCCGCATTAGAAAGTGAGTGAATCGCTGCGAGCGCGCGTCCCGCACGCAGGTATTCCCGGCCAGCGCGCTCAAGATCGGCAGTCTCTCCTCTGACGGGCAACGGTACCCGTCGCGACCAGTAGTCTCGGACTGTATCTTCTCCTAAGGATGCAGCAAGATCCCACGCCGCGCGCTCGTTGTCCCATGCCAAGAGTAGAGTGGCCAATTGGTGTGGGCTGAACCCCTCATACGCGCGAGCCGCGATCCTCACCTCCCACTCTGTTCCAAATCTGTTTCGTGCGATACTAGACAGCGCTATCGGAAATGGGTCCGGCGTTCCGTCTACAAAGGCCAACCTAATCATGGAATCAAAGTTCTCGACATCATCCAATAACGCCGCGGTAGCATTCCCCACAAGACCGGGAAACCTAGCCTCTCGCGCCAGTTCCACAATGCCACGATCTCCCTGTTCGGAGCGTAAACTCCTGAGGGCTGATACGCGGGCTTCTTCCACCGCGTTAAGTCGTTCAGCACCTTTCACATTCGGGAGATCGGGAAGATGTTCATCGAAAAGCCATTTGATTTTGAGAACAGTGTCGGTGGGCTCCAATCGCTTCTGAAGCACTCTCAACTTATCTGTGATCGCCGCAGGAAGTGCCCATTGCGCGCCTTCATACGTGGCGTGCCTGCTGACCACCTCGCGTAGCCCCGTCCATAACTCGGTTTGCTGGTTACCGGAGTATCCAGACAATCTCTCGATTTCGTCGCAGACCTGCACCATCTCGGCCAGTTCGAAGGGTGCCATCGATTGGACCAGAACCAGCAAACGCCCTGGATCGCCCTTTGCCAAGCGCATTGCACGGCTCACAATCTCCCTGTAGGTCGCAAATACGAGCCCGTTAGTCAAAGTCTCCCGAATTGACGCTCCCGCTTCGCGCAACCGAGGCCGCGAAGTGGGCATGCTCGAATCCGGACGGACCGGCAGTAGACCCAAGACCAATTCCCACCCTATCTCCGGCACCTTCAGAATAATCTGATCAATCGCGGCCATGCGCTGTTTCAAGGAGGCGTTGGTCTGTGGCATCCACGCCTTGAACACGGTACTCAGACTTCGCACCGGACGATTCGCTAGTCTACCACCAGGATCGATCCGTGCCAGCCTTGCTAGATCGAGCGTCACCCTTCCAAGGTACTCCGGGTCCCACGCCAACGATTCAAGTGCCCACAACAGCCCGGTGTGGGAACTGCTTGGGAACAACGTGTCACGCTCTT
>DASQHA010000419.1:0-11446 GCA_035632335.1 Terriglobales bacterium | reverse complement strand
GTACAGCACCATCAACTACGCCAAGCAGGGAGTCGAGATTCTCCCGGCCAACTTCCCGATGCCGCGCAGCTACCAGACCTCCATCGGCATCCAGCGCAGCCTCGGCCACGGAATGGTGTTAACCGCCGACTGGGCCCGCAGGCAGGGTGAGAATGTGGCCCTCGGAGAAGTGGATCGAAATCTTTGGAACCGTTACCAGGGTACGTCCACCAATGTGCCCGTAATTCCGACCTGCGCGCCAGGTCAGCTATTGAATCCGGCTATAGAGTGTTCAGCGGGTCCGATCACATTCTGGAACACCGAGGGTCGCAATGTCTACAACGGTCTGCTGGTGAAGCTCAGCAAGCCCATGTCCAACCGGATCCAGTTCACCGCTTCGTATGCGTTTCAGAGCAATCTGGGCGTGAACAGCATAGTGGACGAGCTCAACTGGCTGGGGGTATACGGGAGTATTCTGGCGCACCACAATCTGAACGTTTCCGGTGTGGCTAATCTGCCCTGGGGTTTCAACCTGAGCGTGAACTCTTCGTTCATCAGCCGGACGCCGGTGCTGCCGGTCGATCCCAGCCTTTTCATACCCGGTACCGCTCCCTCAGGATCCTCCGCGCCGCTGCCGGCGCTGTCCCACTATACCCTGAGCAAGTCGGATCTGGAGTCGGCGGTGACCGACTTCAATTCGAAGTACGCTGGCACGAAAGGAGCTAACGGCGCGGTGATCAAGCCGTTGGCGCTGCCTTCCGACTACCAGTTTGGCGACCCGCTGTTCTCCCAGGACTTCCGCCTGAGCCGGCTCTTCAGCTACAAGGAGCGGTACAGGCTGAATGTCTTCGCCGAGATGTTCAATGCGTTCAATATCGCGAACTTGAGCGGTTACAGCGCGTCTTTGGATGCCAAGAACGCCAATGCGGCGGCTCAGGTGTACGCTTTTGGACAGCCTACGCAGCGCATCCTTCAGACCTTCGGCTCGGGCGGCCCTCGGGCGGTGCAACTCGGGGCGCGCTTCTCGTTCTAATTTTGTCTCATGGATGAACGCCTTAACCGAGGAGGAATTTAAGACGCCCCTTCGCATCCGGCTTACCCGCAGCCTTCGCTCATGCTGCCCACGCCGAGAGACGCAAGGATTTCATAGGGTCCCGGACGAGTCCCAGCGGAGAGGGCCATGGCTGTTTGACAATATTACTTCATCAAGCGCACTGGTGAGTTTTTTCAGAACGTGGGAAGCGTTTCAAAACGACTACCTTCCGGGACAAGAGGGACGAGTCTTGCGAGTGGAACCGCCTTAAACGCTTAGAAGTGCTTTCCGACATGGCACTTAGGGGCCGCTGGGCGCAACGCAACGCGTCGAAGCCCATTCCGACGCTTTTGGCCAGAAGAAGTTCGAAATGCGTCCAGACTGGGGAGCCAGAGGTTCGAGTTTGGAAAGTCTCTCCGCAGGCGGCGACGGCGCTACCATGGGCTTTCACGGCCGGCCATGGGTGCTCCCTTGATTTCAAAATCGGCGCATGCGGGCGCCGCCCGGGGCCCGCGCCGCAACGTGGGCTGGTTCCAATGCGCGCTCGGAGCGCTGGCGGCGGCGGCGCTGTTTGAAATCGGTCTTCGGCCGTTTGTCGCGGACTCGACTCGTCCTGGAGCGGTTCCCGTTCGCACGATCCGAAGCTACGCCGAAGGTATCGCCAGCGCACACTTCGAATCGGACGGGCTTGGGCCGCTCGGGAACCGTCTCACGGGCAACCTACCGCTGCCCGGCGCGCCGGAGGGACTGATTGTAGGAGACTCACACGTCGTCGCCTACTCCGTCCGCGACCAGGACACGATGGGCGCGGTGGCGGAGCGGCTCGCCCGCGCCTCTGGCCATCCGCTCAACGTTCGTCAATACGGCTGGCCGGCTGCCAACGCTCCGACATTCCTGGCCGCCGCCGACTCGCTGATCCAAGCCCGCAAACCTGCCTGGGTGGCGATTGTTCTTAACTCCTACAACCTCGGCGTCAATGCGTTGTTGACCGTGAACGCTTTGGCGATCGAAGTGTCGCCCGACTACTCATTCCGATTCATCGAAGCTCCGGCCTCGCGCGAGCCCCGCCTGCCGCAAACACTGTATTTCTTGACGGGTCGCTCGGTTCTTGCTCTCGCCTTGTGGCGCCGCGTGGGACTGATCCGTAACAGACTGGCCGGGCAGATTTCCATGACGGACACTACTGTGGCGCAACGCGACCCTCGACTGAAAGAGGAAGCGGCCCGGGTCCCACGCGCCATCGTGGCAGCTTTCAAGAAGGCCTACGGGGTGCGGCTCATCATTGTTTATACGCCCGCCGCTGGGCGCGACGTAGTTGAGCCGATCGAGATGGAACTGGCGGGCCTTTGTGCCGAGCAGGGCGTGTCCTTCGTTTCGACGCGGGAAGCGCTGGAGCGCGACCGCAGCGAGCACTCCCGGCTGAGCCGCGGATTCCACAACACGGCTCCCGGCGCGGGGCACTTCAACGCCATCGGCCACCAGATCATCGGCGAAGAAATCTGGCGCTTCCTGAGCGCGCACTCGTCGTTCTTGGAAGGCCGATGAATTTTATCTCGAAGGCTTTCATCGAATTTTTCACCGCGGTCGCAATCGGACTCCGAGTGGCTCCCGGGCTCCTGTTCCGGCAAGCCTTGCTGCTGATCGCGAGTCTATGGTTCTATGCCTCCTTCAAGCCCGCGTACCTGCTCGTGCTGGCTACCCCGGTCTTGATCGACTATTTCTGCGCGATTCGCATCCAGGCGGGCGTGGCCGCGAAGGTACGCAAATCCTGGCTCGCGGGAGGCGTGGCTTCGAATCTGCTGCTGCTGGCATATTTCAAATACGCGAACTTTTTTCTCGCTAACATCGCGCTTCTTTTTCGCGCGGCTCCCCGGCACCTGGAGATCGTCCTGCCACTGGGGATTTCTTTTTTTACGCTGAAGTCGCTCAGCTATCTCATCGATGTCTACCGGGGCGATCTGCCCGCCTGCCGAAGCCTGTGGCGCTTCGCGTTGTTCGTGAGCTATTTTCCCGACCTGATCGCAGGGCCCATTGTACGCGCGTCGATTTTTCTTCCTCAACTTGACCGGCCGCTGCGGCCATCGTGGCGGAACACCACCACTGGTTGCCAGATGATCCTGCTGGGAGTCACCAAGAAACTTCTCATCGCAGACCAGATGGCGATCTTTGTCGATCCTGTTTTCGCCGCGGCCGGCATCTACTCGCCGCTGACGGTGTGGAGCGCGGCGATCGCGTATTCGCTGCAGATTTATTGTGATTTCTCGGGTTACTCGGATATAGCAATCGGAGTTTCGAAAATCATCGGAATCGACTTGCCGGAGAACTTCAACATGCCGTATCTCGCGGTGTCTCCGGTGGATTTCTGGCGGCGCTGGCACATTACTCTGTCCAAATGGCTGCGCGATTATCTCTACTTCGCGCTGCCGGCCAGCCGTGCGAAGCCCTGGCACCGATACCGTAACGCCGTGATCACTTTCCTGTTATGCGGCCTTTGGCACGGCGCCAGTTGGACGTTCGTGTGCTGGGGCGCTCTGCACGGTTTGGGGCTGGTCGCAACCCATTGGTGGAACGCACGGCGCGTGAGCAGGGGGCGGGCGCCCGGCAGGTCCTTTGGGGTTCTCTTGGGCTGTTGGCTGGCGACCTATCTTTTTGTCCTGTCAACCTGGGTTTTGTTCCGCGCGCCGAGCTTTTCGGCCGCGCTGAGTGTGTTGGGCAAGATGGCGGGTCTCGCGCCGGGCGGCGTTCGGTGGCTTTATTCTCCTTTCTTGCTGGCGTTGCTGATTGTGATCGTCGCGCATGGGATTGGGATCATGGCAGCGCGGCGCGCCACGGCGGCGGGAGTCAGGCGCTGGGTTCGCACGGCTTTTCGAACCAGATTCAGCCGCCTTTCGGGGGTTTACGTGCTGCTAAGGCCGAGTTTCTTAGGCGCATTTCTCATTGCGAGCTGGATACTCGCCGTGCTGCTGTTCGGCGCAACGGGCGCGAACCCGTTTGTCTATTTTCAGTTTTGAATCTGTCGTTCGCCACAAATAGGATGCAGAGCCGCTCCATCGGTGTTCTCGGCCGCGGACCGCAAGACGTAGGCAGAAGGAATCGGCGTGATACTTCGGCGTCATCCAGGATTGCTGCAGGGCCAGTTCGGGGCTTTACTCCAGGAGTTAGTGTTTCCGCCGGGAGTGATCACCTGGCTGCAAGAGGCTGTTCTTGATGGTGAATTTGCCATGGGGTTTCAACCTGAGCGTGAACTCTTTGTTCATCAGCAGGACGCCGGTGCTGCCGGTCGATCCCAGCCTTTTCATACACGGTACCGTTCCCGCGGGAGCCGCGGCGCCGCCGCCGGCGCTGTCCCACTATACCCTGAGCAAGTCGGATCTGGAGTCGGCGGTGGCCGGCTTCAATTTCGAAGTACGCCGGCACGAAAGGAGCTAACGGCGCGGTGATCAAGCCGTTGGCGCTGCCTTCCGACTACCAGGTTGGCCTGTTCTCTGAGGCCTTCCGCCTGAGCCGGCTCTTCAGCTACAAGGGGCGGTACCGGCTGAATGTCTTTGCCGAGATGTTCAATGCGTTCCATATCGCCAACCTGAGCGGTTACAGCGCGGCTTTGGATGCCAAGAACGCCAATGCGGCGGCTAATGCGTTTGGACAGCCTACGCAGCGCATCCTTCAGACCTTCGGCTCGGGCGGGCCTCGGGCCGTGCAACTCGGGGCGCGCTTCTCATTCTGAAGGTCTCTAAAGAAGTAGCGGTGGCAGAAAAAAGGATCCGGTCTAATTCTGCTCTGGGGCGGCTCTCTCGCCTGCTCCGATCGCCCTGCATGGGTCATCTGCCGGCGTCGCCGGGTGAACTACGGAGTGGCTCCCCTCTCTCAACGCCTTTCGAACTTTTCTGTACGATCCTCCGCCGCCAGGGATGCACCTCCCATCAAGTTCAACAACTTAAGAACGTACCGAGGTGCCCGCCGTCCGCGGCGAATCAACCCCTCTAGTCCAAAATCTGCGGGATGGGTCAACCTTCGGCCAGATTCGGTTCGCATTTGCGGTATACTCTGCTCTCGAAGTGTTTTAGTAGAGGACTGGACGTGAACCTCGCGAATTGCATTCGCATTTGGGATATAGATTGCCCCCTTCCAACGGAGGTATTGCTGAACAATGCTGTGCAGCACATTGAATCCGGAGACATCCTGCTGGTGCGGCGCGCGCTTCAGCGGGTCGGATTATGGGAAGAGATCCAGACAACGGTTTGGGGAGCAATAGGCGATGCACTCGGCCACGAGATGACCGCCCGTTTACGCGAGCTCGGTCTGGGATCGATGCACCAGTTGCTGACTGGCGATCAGGTCAAACGGTGCAATGAATTCGCTCATGCGAGATTCAACGCGGTCGCAGAAGGCTACGTGCCAAGACTGGTGCGCGAGGCCATTGGTCATAGAGGGCCTGGTTTCTTCGATCAGAACGCCGTGATACGCTTTTATGTCCCAATCGCCTTCCACAAGTCGAACCGGGAAACGCTCGACACTCGCCCCGGCTACACCAAGCCCCAAGGCCCGCACATCGACACATGGTTTGGACATGCCATGTCAGGTCTGAACCTCTGGATGGCGCTCGAACCGGTGCGGCGTGGAAACGGGCTGGCGCTATTTCTGACGAAGTGGCGGAGCGAAATTCCGCACGACGACAACTGTCGCCCGTTGCGAGGGCAGCATTTCGGCACGCCAGTGACCTTCCAGATGGATCCAGGCGATCTGCTTTTTTTTCACGGTGAGCATCTGCATTCTTCTGAGCTGAATTCCACGGCTTGGACCAGAGTGGTGTTGACCAATCGATTCTCATTACGCAGTCCCCCAACTGTACCCGAGATCTCGACCAAGTGGCTGGAACTACCCACCTCGAACCCAGCGCAGAATACGGTGCGATTGGAGGACACAGCTCGTTCCTATTCGGTAGAAGAATTTCGCCGCTTGTACGCGCCGGCATCCGGTGACGGGACGATAACGGCGCTCGATGACCGCTGGTGCGAAGTGATGACAAACGGCTCGCGGCGAATCGTATCCCGCATCTGCCCGCATGAAGGCGGGGATCTGAGCGCGGGCTACGTCGAAAACGGACGGATCTACTGCCCGTGGCACCATATGAGCTTCGACCCAACAACCGGACAACCCCCGTGCGGTGGAATTGCTCCTTTGCGCATTGGTGACGAGCCGCGTGCCACTTAAGCCCTCGCATGGGAGCTGCGTTTAGGTCGGAGCTGCGTGATCAAGAGGAAACGGGCAGAGTCCACGACTGGCTTGCTTTCTTAGCGCTAAGCCGCGTCTTTGCCTGTCTCTCACTCTTCACGCTGCGGCTCAAAGTAATTTGGGGGATCACAATGGCATGTGTCGCTTCCGTAGCGCCCATCGTCATGATCACCGAACGGCAGACCAACATACATATTTAGTCTTGGCTTGTGGCTTATGGTGTTGGCGGGATTCTCTCTTCAATTGGCAGCTAGCCGCCGGGACTGGCTCCCGGTTGCCCAGTGGTTGTTTCCAGTCGCCCGTTGCCCCGTTCTTAGCATGCACCCCGTGTTATTTTCTACCATGATCTCCGTTTCGCAACCAGGCCGAATCTCGAAATCTACCGGCCCGGAATGGCAGGCGGCGGCGACCGTGCTTCCGTCCGGGGTCACGGTCCGCGGCGACTTACGCGCCTGGCTGCAGGCCTCTCTCCGGCTTCGATCAGTTGGGCATTCAAATTCTTTCTGGCCAACGAATCGGTCCTGACGGATGCCCCCCGGAGGCATCATTCCTCAAGTCCGACGAGGCCAACGGATGGCATGCGATAGGAGTAGAGAGATTGCCTGGGAATAGGTGGACGCTGCTTGAAAGGCGCTGAGGCTGATTCGCCAATCGCATCCGCCAAGCCACACGGCGCGGACGGACCTCTCGACCTAGCTTTTCCAAGAATCCGCGAGCTTCTTAATGAAGCCAGCGATTCGTACAGTGACTTGCCTCTGCAAGTGTTGCCGTGCGGCGGTCAGCGCGTCGAGGCGCTCGGCCGCGAGCCGATCCAGCTCAGCCAGTCGCCGGTTCTGCGTCTCGATAACCGCCTCTAATTCGTGAAGACGCTGTTCGCGCCTGCCCGCCTCGGCGCGAGCTTCCCGGAGAGCGGCATCGGTCACGAGTAGCGCGTCCAACCGTTCCTTAGCCGCTCGCTCGAACTCCGCACCAAGCTGTTTCTGCGACTCCATGACTGCGTCCGAGATTCCTCTCGCGGTTTCGAGCCTTTCGATGGTTCGTCCTGTCCGGCGTTCCTTTAGGCTCAGTTCGAACACGGTATTCAGGCGCTTCCTGCGATCATTTTGAATGGCCCAATATTTGGACGCTGCACTTCCGGCAATTTGCAAGAGCCGCGGATCTGGACAAGAACAGATTCGCGATTCCGCATCTGTGGCGCGACGGGTCATGACATCATCCAGAGCGCGGGATACGTCCTCAACCGGGATGTTCTCCACGCAGACTCCCCGGTCAAAAATGCAATCCCAATCACAGCCGAAGCAGGGTAGCGGGCTAACCAATCCGATGGAACCCGCACCCCATGGTGCGTACGAAGGCCAATGACCACCGCCGAAGGTACCAACGCCCGGTACTCCGTGCGCCTGGGCCAGCTGCATGGGCCCTGTGTCGTTGCCGAAGTACAGGCGTGCTCCCGCCAAAACGCGAGCGACCTCTGCGATAGGCAGACCCGCCATAACCTTCGCACTGCCAATCCGGTTCGCCAGACCTTCCAGCTCAGCACGCTCTCCGTCGTCTCCGATGAGCGTGACTGGGAGCCCCCAGCGCGCCTGGAACCCTCGCAACGCCTGTTCGAATTTATCCAAGGGCCAGCGCTTTACTTTGGTACCCGGCGATCCCAATGGAAAACAAACCAAATAATCGCCGGCTTTCTCTCCCGATTCCCAGGGAAACGCGAACCTAGCGGGGATCTGCAAGTGTCCCAGCAAGAGTTCGTAGCGGCGCAGTTCGTGAGTTCCATCCGGCGGGCTGACCAATTCTACGGCTGCTCGCCTCAATCCAAGCTCTTCGTAAAGCAGTGAGAGAAATCCGGAAGGCTCCGAGGCGCTCGTGCAGGATATTGCCTGGCGTGGTCGAAAAACAGACGCCAGTAACCATGAGAACCAGGTGGGGTGCAACTCGGCTGCGAGATAGGTGTCTACAGTAATCCGCTTTAGGGATTCAACAAGGCCACGCAAGCTGTCGAGCAGTGCCGCCGAAGGCGCCGACCACGCATATGGGTCAAAATCAATCGCGAGCACGTGGTCTGCGGGGATGGGATATAAAGCCGAAACGCTCGCCGCCCTCGCACGGCAGGCGACGGTAACATGCCAATCGGCGTGAGATCTCTTGATCGAACTCACAAGCCCGGATGCCAGAACCAAGTCACCGAACCCGCCGCTGTGGAAAATCAGGACGGACTGTTTGCCGTGCTGGATGGCTGTTCTGCCGCCTTCCGGCTCTTGCGGCATCACTCGCCGCAAATGCCCCAGCAGCTCATCAAAAGAGCGCCTTTCGATCTCCGCGAGGCGGGTGCCAACTTGCTCGTCGCGAACCATTTCGAGCAAGCGGTCGACGACCGCCCGAGGCTCCGCTTCAGAAACGTGCCACCGGGGTAATCCCAGCTCGTCCGCCATGCGCGTACGCGAGTCGTTTCCAATGATGACCGAAGGCACGCCGCGTCCGGCCAGAAGCATCGCTCCGTGGACGCGATTGAAAACGCCGCCTGAGCATGCGGCATAGATGGGAAAGTAGTCCAGGTAGTTGGACGAATAGAACGGCTGAGATTCAGGTAGCAGTTCCGCCAGCAGACTGCTTTCCTCGAGGCTATGGGCCACAGGAAGTATGTCCTCGCCGGCCTCGACCAGCAAACGGGCGATTTCACGAAATCGCCTCCTCCATTCGCCCGCGTTGAACCCGACAGCCAGGTCGTAGTGTCCACCCAGACGCATGAAGTTCAGCGCAATAGGTCCGCGACCTAACAGGGACGAACTATGCTTGGAAGGCCAGCAGCGGCGCCACGCGAGGATCGATGTGCACGGAGCCAGGTCGGCCGCGAGACCGAGCGATGTGTTCACTTCATACGCCATGCGATCGCGGACTGTGAGGAGCGAACAGAAGCAGCGGATATCGCGGACAAACGTCTCACATTCGGAATCTTCTGTAATCTCTGACGTTGACCCGAAGTATCCCTGGCATGCTCCGGCGGCCACGTTGAGGATCGGTTTCCTTTCGTATATTTTGCCGATCCGGTCGTACCAGAGGGGTTTGATCCATTCGGCATTCGAGCATTTCTGTCCGGCGAGCGCACCCAGATTCCAGTAAACGGGGGCGCCACACTGGATCACGACGTCGGCGTCCAGGATCTTGTCTCGGATCGGACGAGCCGCATCCCCAGCGACCGGCCCTGCGCAAGTTAAATCCGCTTGATGCTTGTTAATGAAGTACGGCTGATAGGCGCAGGTTTCGTCTAGAACCGCACGAATGCCCTCGCGTACGAAATCGTCCCCAACGTTCGTTTGAAGAGTCGTAATGAAACTGATCTTCAATCAGGTAACCCCGGCATGCTAATGCGAGGCCACCCTGACCGTGCCACGGATCGCGCACGCCGGCGAAAGGTCGTCGAACCACGCGACTCCCTCTTGAAGCAGGGTCACCGCGAGCGTGTACGTGCCCGGTACATGGGGAGCGGCGATTCGAACCGTCGCTTCTGCCGTCTCACCGGGCGGGAGAGCACGCGGCAGATTCGTGTGAATCCATTGGCCGGCGCCAACCGGCGCGCCCTCCGCATCGAACCAGCGATAGCAAAACTGAATGGGATTCGGCGGCGCTGAGATGAAGATAGCGTCTCCCGTGTTGGTGACCCGGCATGGCAGTGCGAGAATCTGACCAACAGCCATTGCGGCCGGAATTTGGCCTTCGAACCTGGCGCGAAGAGAGCTGGACGGGAGCGGTTCGCCAACCGCCCAAAGCCGGCGCGGTGCGACTCCAACCGAGTTGAACATAGCGAACTGATCCTGTTGTTCAACGCGCGTAACGTTGGTGCGAAACCCTATCCGAATCCCCTCCACTAACGCTTTCGGAACCAGCAGCACTTCATAAATCTCAGCGACCGCAACCTCGTAGGAGTCGACCATAGACCAATCCGATCGGTCGAGAATCGTAATGCGCGACTCTCTAGCGCCGTCGCGATTCATGTGCCGGCTCGAACTCTCGCCGACGTAGAGATAATGATCATCGAATGCGAGCCCTCTGGTATACCCGGAAAACTGGCGGCGATTCACCAACCTTCCACATCCATCGTAAGCGGCCAATTCGTTCAACACTGAATTGCAGATGAGCCAGCCGCCCTCTATTCTCCGCGGCGAGTGTGGTTGGGCCAACCCTTCCAGAACTATTTCCTCCGAGGAAAGGCGGATGAGTACGCCGGTTGGCGCTTTCGGCTCTAGCGACCACCCGCGCTGCTGGTCGAATCTGCCGAAGGCGGTCGCATACAGCTCGCCGTCTGCCTCAACGAGACAATTCAGATGCCAGGCGTCCTCTGGCGCTGCCGCTTGCCACAAAGTGGACTTTGCGCCGTTGTCACACATCGCGTACACTGCATTTTCCATGGGAGACGCGATCAGGACATGCCCGTTGCGCGGCAGCACGTCGTGCGGGTCCCCCACGCCACTCAGCCGATCGAATCTGCACACACCTGCTTGGTCGTATATCAACAGATCGCCCGAAGGCGAACCACGATCCTGGCAGCCCATCACGCGGTACAAGCGGTCGCCGTGAACCGCAAGTCCGTGGGTGCTCAACGGGTCGACCATGGATACCCCGTTCGCCTCCAGAACAAACAGGCCACCCGCGCTGGGGATGCAACCCGAGATGAGGACGGTTAGTTCACGTTCAGGCAATCTGGTGGTCTGGAATGGCGTTTGCATCAATTAAAATCGTGCGTAATGGCACGAAGGGGAGCACCATCTGCTCGTGGTCTCCTAGCGATTGTACACTGTCCTGACCGTCAAGGCTCACCATTCAGGTGCGCGCTAACTTTGTATCTTGTCGCGTTCTTGCAGTTCGCCTGAATCAGCTGAACCTTTGTCCATCCTTCCAGAGATCCTGAGCCATTGCTCTGAGCCGCCAAACGAATGTTCCGAAGCGCGCCGTCCGCGCCCCCATCCGCTGCCCGCAACGATATACTAGAAACCACGTCGCCTAGAATCGGCTTCGAAACTGGAGATGGTTGCGATGCACCACGAAGATAAGAAAAGTGGCAACGTTTCGCGGCGCAGCTTGATCGCCGGCGCCGCCCTGGTCCCGGTGGCCGCGCTCACGTCCGCCGCTCAATCCGCTGCTCCATCGGTGTTCTCGGCCGCGGACCGCAAGACACTCGAAGCTTTCGTCGACCGCCTGGTCCCC
>DASQHA010000418.1:0-21623 GCA_035632335.1 Terriglobales bacterium | reverse complement strand
GCCGCCGGCATGCGCGGCGTGCTGGGCGAGACCTTCATCGATTTCCCCGCGCCCGACAATAAGACCGAAGCGGAAATGCTGGCCTACACCGAAAAGTTCCTGAAGAAGTGGCAGGGCGATCCGCTGATCCATGCCGCAGTGGCGCCGCACTCAATCTACACCTGCTCGCGGAAAACGTTGCAGGATTCGGCCGCGCTCGCCCGGAAATATCATGCGCCCATCCTGATTCACACCGCCGAAATGAAAAAGGAGTGGGAAGACAGCCTGAAGAACAACGGCATGTCACCGGTGCAATATCTCGACAAAATCGGCCTGCTGGGCCCGGACGTGGTGTCCGCGCACTGCATCTTCGTGGACGAGGCCGACCGGAAGACGTTGGCGCAAAAGCAAGTGGGTTGCGTGCACAATCCGTCGAGCAACATGATGATTGCCAGCGGCGTTGCTCCCGTTCCCGAGATGCGTGCCGCTGGAATTCCGGTCGGGCTGGGCACCGACGGTCCGGCCGGAAGCAATAACGATCTTGATCTGATGGAGGAGATCGATCTCGCCGCCAAGCTGGCCAAGATCACTCGGATGGATCCGCTGGCGCTGAATGCGAAGGCCGTGGTCGAAATGGCCACCATTGACGGGGCCAGGGCGCTCCACCTGGAGAAAGAGATCGGCTCGCTGGAACCGGGAAAGAAAGCCGATCTGATCCTCATCGGCCTGGACGAACCCAACGCCGTGCCGATGTACGACATCTACGCGCAACTGGCCTACGCGCTCAAGGGCAGCGACGTGGAGACGGTCGTGATCGGCGGGCGTATCGTGATGCGCGATAACAAGCTGCTCACGGTAAATGAGGAGGAAGCGATGGCAAAGGCGCGCCAGTACAAGAAGTCCATCGCCCTGTCACTGGGCATGCCGTGATGTAGCGCGATGGCTACTGTCCCCGCACCATCTCGGGCGCCGTGGTTGCCGGAGGCGTGTTGCGGCTGCGTTGCGTGCTGACAGCACCGTCCACAATCATCATGCCAATTCCGGGCAGATCGCCGCGCTGCATGCTGTCGAGCACGTTTTTTCCCGCTGAATGCTGGGCTTTGTCGAACATCATGAAGGTGGCAGGCCGGCCCGCGGCCACCAGTCCGCAGTCCAGTTTCCGGATCTTCGCGGTGTTGCCGGTGGCAAAGCAGACTGCGATCTCCGCCGGTATCTCTCCGAGCGACGCCAGCATCACAATCATGCGCAGGATGCCCAACGGTTGCACTCCCGAACCTGCAGGCGAGTCCGTGCCCAGAATTACCCGGTCAAGCTGCTTGAGTTCTCTTGCCGTCCGCAACGTGAGCAAGGCGGCCCGCTCATTTCCGTTGTGGACAACCTCCAGGGCCCGCGAAGATTTCTCGCACAGCGCCACGATTTGATCATCGGGCAACGCGGTGTGGCCGCCATTGATGTGCCCGATCACATCGGCATCGGCCGCCAGCACGATGTCTTTGTCGATCAGACTGGAACCGGGAATTGAGGGGCCGCCAGTGTGGATGGTGCTTTGAATACCGAATTTGCGGGCCCAGGCCACCATCTGGCGCGCGGTGGCTCCGTCCTTCACGCTTCCCAGGCCGACCTCGCCCAGCATGGTCACGCCCGCCGCGGCCAGGTCTTTGAAATCCTCCTCGACCATTCCATGTTCGATCACCGGGGCCCCGGCGTGGATTCGCACCCCACCGGGTCGAAAGGCCGAGAATGCGCGCTGCGCAAAAATGGCCATGGCCTTCAGCCCAACCACATCTTTCGGACGTCCCGGGGTGTGCACTTCCCCGGCCGAGATCATCGTCGTGACCCCGCCGTGCAGGTAGCTGTCAATCCAACCAATCTGGTTCTGGCGCGGCGTCCAGTCTCCGGCCACCGGATGCACGTGGCTGTCGATCAATCCCGGAGCCAGGGTTGTGCCTTTGGCATCGACGATCAGAGTCGCGGCTTCGGTGTCGAGATCTTTTTCCTTGCCCACTGCCGTGATCTTTCCGTCGACGGCTACGACCGTGTCGGCGTCGAGGATCGGCCGCTCCAGATCGCCGCTCAGCAGCAGACCGATATTGCGGATCAGAAGCCGGGCTTGCGTCTTCTTGACAGGCTCATCGTGGGCCATGAAGCGCACCTCTTAGGATCGAAGAGTGTCAACCAGATGATTTCCTCTGCGAACTTTGCGTCCTTAAGGAAGCAAAGAACCACCGAACCGAATCGCCGCCGGAATTCCGCACCCCACAAACAATGTTATAAGCTATTTGGTCCCAGCCGAAGACTGACGACTGAAGACTGACGACGGTTCAGGCGGAACGCGTATGTTATCTCGCAACATCGTTTTCTGGGAAGTCGACGTCCAGGCCGATTTCATGCTGCCGGGCGGCAAGCTTTACGTGCCCGGCGCCGAGAAATTGCTGCCCAACATTCGCCGCCTCACCGATGCCGCCCGCCAGGGCCGCGTTTTTCTGGTGTCGCACGGCTGCTTTCACACCCAGAATGACCCTGAGTTCTCTACCTTCCCGCCGCATTGTGTCAAAGGCACGCCCGGAGCCGCGTTGGTTCCGGAAGCGTTAACCGGGCAGGTCGTCACTGTCCCGAACCAGCCGGCCGCCTCCCTGCCGGACGACCTTTCGCGCTACCAGCAGATTTTGCTGGAGAAGCAAACTCTCGATGTCTTCAAGACCCTTCACGCCGATGAACTGGTGAAGCGACTGGGCCCGGATGTCGAATTTGTTGTGTTTGGTGTGGTGACGGAATATTGCGTCAGTTTCGCTGCCAGGGGTCTGCTGCAGCGGGGGCGGCGCGTATTCGTGGTGCGCGATGCCATCGAGACGCTGAATTCCGTGGACGGGAATCGGACCGTAGCCGAACTCGAATCGCTCGGGGCCAGTTTCATCACCACCGACCAGGCTCTGCTCCTGCTCAAGGATTCACAATAGCCCGCCTTCGGGTGCGTCGAATGGCGCTTCGAGGCCAGGTGCGGTTGACACTTGCCGTCCAATGGCAGTATCGTTTTGCGCACCAGACTTAGGATCGAAGTCTTCGATCTCAAATGACCGTTGTCCGTGACGACAACGAAACCAACCAAACCGCGAAGTTTTGTGGAAGACGGGCGTGAAAAGTCTTGAATGTAGACTTCGTGTCCGGGTATGGTCGCGTAATCAAAGCGTTGGATCACGTGGGGACACATCGCGTCCCGATCGCCATTCGATGAAGGAACGCACGGGGGAATTTGATGCTGACTAAAAAAGCGCTGCTCGTCCTTTTCTGTTCACTGGTATTTCCCGTCTGCCCGCTTCTGTACGGCCAGGCTACGGCCAGCTTTTTTGGCACGGTCACCGACAAGACCGGCTCCGTGGTGGTGGGGGCAAGCGTAAAAGTAACCGCGCAGGGGACCAGTATTTCCCGCGAAACCAAGACGGACGAGACCGGACATTTTCTCGTCCCTCTGCTTCCGGTTGGGGACTACACCCTCCGAGTGGACAGCCAGGGTTTTCAGAGCGGCGAACAGAAGGACGTACGGCTGCAGGTGGAAGAGCATCGCGAAGTGGACTTCATCCTCGCGCCCGGATCGGTCACGTCCACCATCGAAGTCAGTGCAACGGAAGTAGCGGTGGAGACGGCCAATCCCACGCTGGGACAGGTCATTACGTCCCAGCAAGTCGCCGACCTGCCCTTGAATGGCCGCGACTTTGTGCAACTGGCAACCTTGACGCCGGGCACCACGCAAGAGACCAACCCCAACAGCTTCTTTAACGGCGGGGGCAGCAGCGAAGTCTCGGCTCGCGGAACTTTCTCCCTCTCGGTCGGCGGATCGCGGGTGCAGAGCACGGACTGGCTGCTCGACGGAAACGACAACAACGAGTTGACCGCCGGCGGAATCGCGATTTTGCCTTCGATTGACGCCATCCAGGAATTCAAGGTCCTGACCTATAACTACTCGGCGGAATACGGCACGCGCGCGGGTCCGACCGTGCTGGTCACCACCAAATCAGGGACCAACGGCTTGCATGGCTCTCTGTTTGAGTTCTTCCGCAACACCAAGCTGGATGCCCGAAGTTTCTTTGCGTCGAGCCGCGAACAATTCAATCTGAATCAGTTCGGAGGCTCGCTCGGCGGCCCGATTCAGAAGGACAAAACTTTCTTCTTTGCCGATTACGAAGCCAAAATGCAGCGCCACGGCATACCGTTCGTAGGCTTGGTTCCGACCAAGGACATGCTGGGCGGCGATTTCAGTGCGGATCCCTTCGGTGTGGCCCGGCCCGGAACGTTCGACGGAACCACCAACGTGGATCGCTTCGGTGACCTTACCAACCCCTATAGCGGTACCCCCTTCCAGTGCGATGGGGCGGGCAATGCGCTTCCCGCGCTAGCCAACGGAAGTCAGGCAGGGGGCGTGGCCTGCAACAAGATTCCAGTCAATATGTTCGACGCGGCTGGCGCAAAGATGATCAAGCTCTATCCTTTGCCCAACGCCAACAACGGCCCGCTGGGCTTCAACTACACCAATGTTCCGGTCCGAAAGCTCAATGAAGGCAAGTTCGACGTCCGCCTGGACCATACCTTTTCCAGCTCGGATTCGGTCTTCGCCCGCTTCAGTTACGATCAGGCGGTTTCGTTCGTTCCCGGCGGCTCCCCTGGATTCGCTGAGCAGAATCCGTTTGCCAGCACGCAGGACATCAACAACCATGGACGAAATGTGGCCATTTCGGAAACCCACATGTTCTCTGATCGCACCATCAATCAGCTGAATCTGGGATTCAATCGAATTTTTAACCACATCAAGTCTTTCGGCGACAGTACCTGCACGGCGGCAATTCTGGGCATTCAGGGCGCCGATCTGGGAAGTAAGTGCAGCAGCATAACCGGCTACCCCACCAGCCTGAACCAGTCCACCAAGGACTGCATCGGTTGCGGCCTGAGTTCCACCCAGATGTCGGGTTATTTCTCTCTCGGCGATCGCGGTTTCGCTCCCTTCCAGGGGGGCACCAACGTCTACACAGTGAACGAGACTCTGGATATGATTCGCGGCAAACACGACCTCCGTGTGGGGCTCGGATTCCGCGCCAACCAGATGAACGTGCGAACCAATGGCTTCCAGGACGGCTACTTCATCCTGAACGGCGGTTCGGGTTCCTACACCGGGGACGACGTAGCGGACCTGCTGCTGGGCCAGATCACCGGTGGCATTCACGACCAGACGTTTGACGGCGCCACCACCGGACGCCGCTGGAAGATGTTTCGTCCTTTCGTGCAGGACGACTGGCGGGTAACCCCCAATCTGACTCTGAACATCGGTCTGGCATGGGCCCTGGTTACGCCTGAAACCGAAGCCGAAGGCCGCCAGGCGAATTTCAACTTCCAGACCGGCAAGTACCTGGTGGCAGGAAACAGCCCCCAGGCCGGCTGTGCCATTTGCGTCCACACCGACGGAGCCGTGGGCATTCAATTCGACAAACGAGCTCTGGAGCCGCGGATTGGACTGGCCTGGAAGCCCTTCGGCAGCCAGACCACCGCCGTTCGCGCCGGCTATGCGATTTACCATGATTCCTCCTGGAACCAGGGTGCGCAAGGCCTATGGCAGAACCCGCCCTATTACGCGGAAATCGACCAGTTCAATTTCTTCCCCGGCAATCCTTGTCCCTTCGGCAACGCCACCTCCGCGGCGCCAGTCAACTGCGGGATCCAACTCGGTTTTCTCCAACCCAATCTGCAACCGTTTACCGCGCAGCCCGATCCCTCCACATTTACCGGCACTATTCAGTCACAGAACCTCAACTTCAAACAGGGCACGGTGCAGCAGTTCAACCTGAATGTTGAGCGCCAGCTGCCGGGTAATTTCGTCCTGACGGCGGGATATGCGGGCTCACGCAGTTCGCGCATCCTGGTGGACGGATTGAACATGAACGTGGGGTCTCCGGCAGCGTGTGGCGGCGTGGTTCCTGGCTACACCTTCGGCTGCGGCCCGAATGGAGCGGCTTTCACCGCGCCCTACGGTCTGTTCACCAACGTTTCCAATATTACCGATACGGGCGCGGCGCGATATGACTCGCTGCAAATCAAGGGAGAAACCAAGAGCGTGCGGCACGGCATTTACGCACTGCTGGGCTACACCTGGTCTCGCACCTTCGATTCCGGCTTTCCTGACGGGGCCGGCACCACCCCGGGTGCGATTTACTGGCCGTTGCCCGGAACTCAAAAAGCCGATTGGGGCTTGTCTCAAATCAACCTCAATGACCAGTTCACCGCCAGCATTCTTTACGAACTGCCGTTCGGCAAAGGCAAGGCGTTCGGCAGCGGCATGGGCAGCGTAGGCAACGCCATCCTGGGCAACTGGCAAGTCAACGTAATTGAGAAGGTGACTTCCGGGTTCCCGCTCTTCGTGGTGGCCAGCGCCAATGGCAACTTCAGCGGCTCGGGAGTGAACTTCCAGTGGAACGGCTCCAGCCTCAACCGTCCCAACGAAGTCGGTGATCCGAACAAGGCTGGACCGGTTGCTGCGAATCCGGGCTGCACCAACGTGCCTGCAAAGGTGCATACCCTGCAGAACTGGTTCAATCCTTGCGCTTTCGTGGATGCGCCCGCCGGAGAACTGGGAACGGCGAGCCGGGCCCCGATCTATGGTCCGCGCTTTGTGAATACCGACTTTTCAGCCATCAAGGACTTCCCACTATCATTCCGCGAAGGAATGTTTGTGCAGTTCCGGGCTGAATTTTTCAATCTCTTCAACCACCCGCAGTTTTATCTTCTCGGCGGCGCCGGCCAGATGCAGGATGTGGACTCGGCATCCAGCTTCGGAGTCGTCAATGGAACTGTGAACAACCCGCGGGTGATCCAGTTTGCCCTCAAGCTTAATTTCTAGGACAGGCTAATTGGACGATCTGAATTCGGGCAGGCTGAACGGACTGGAAATACCAGTGCGAACAGCCTGCCTTCACTTTTCTGTCAAGCCCGAGGCCTAATGACCCAAAGCAAGTTGTGCCTGGCCCTGATGTGCCTGCTGCTGGTGAACTCTGCCGCCTGGGCCCAGCAGCGGCGCAAGGTCATCATCAATCAGGACGGTTCCGGCCCCGGCGGCAGCAACATGCAGACGCTGGCGCTGCTGATTCAGTCGCCGCAAGTGGAAGTCCTGGGAATCACGGTGGTGAGCGGAAACCAGTGGCGTGACGAAGAGGTGGCGCACACGCTGCGTCTGCTCGAAATCATGGGACGCAGTGATATTCCGGTGGTGCCCGGCGCCGTCTTCCCCCTGGTGCGCCGCCGTGAAGAGAGCCAACTCTGGCAGCAGCGTTTCGGCAAAGTAGCGTTCGCGGGCGCGTGGGACGAGCGCTGGTGGCACGATGCCTTCGTGGTTCCGCCCCTGCCCGAGGGCTCGCCCGCGACCAGGCCCGCGGACGAGGACGCAGTCCACTTCCTGATTCGCAAAGTCCACCAGTTTCCGCATGAAGTGACGATTTACGAGGGCGGCCCCATGACTAATCTGGCGCTTGCCATCTCGATCGATCCGCAATTTCCCCAGCTGGCGGAACAACTGGTCTTCATGGGAGGGAGCCTCGCCCCGCAGACTGACGATCCTGAGTTTGCCAGCAATCCCCGCCACGAGTTCAATTTCTGGTTTGATCCGGAGGCAGCACAGATCGTCCTGCGGGCTCCGTGGAAGAAGATCGTCTGCACCCCCACCGATATCTCGGTCAAGACCCGCCTGACGCCGGCGATGATCAAACAGATCGACGCCAGCGGAACCCCATTGGCGCATTACATCGCTCGTTTCTACCAGACCGGCCAGGGCGGCGAATACATGTGGGACGAACTGGCTGCCGCCGCATGGATCAACCCCATCCTGATCACCCGGCGGGAGACTCGCTACATGGCAGTCGATCTTGACCGGGGCGCCGGATACGGCAACACCCTGACCTGGGCGGAGAAGGACAAGCCGAAAATCACCGTGCAGCCGGTCGAGATCCAGTTGGATCTGGACAAAGAGAGGTTTTATCGGATGTTCATAGAGCTAATGAGCGCGGCCACCGGCACGCGCTGAACCGCAGAGACCTTAACCGCAAACGTAGCGCTGGGGTCCCGCCGGCCCGATGGGCGAGCAGGATGCCCGCCAGACAGCCGGCGAGACGCCGGCGCTACTTTCACAAGCCTAACGAGACTCTGCTCCCGGCCCGGGACTCCGCAGAGTGTAAACAAACTGCCGGCTCTCGCGCCGCTCGCGCTCGACTGCCTCATCTTTGCTCTTCGAAATCTGGTTGTACCGCTCAAGTTCTTCTTCGGCTTTCTCTTTTTCTCCGGTTCGTTTGTAAGCCTGAGCCAGCCGGTAGTGCGCCTCTTCTAATTGAGGACTGGCCTGGACCGCGTCCTGATAGCTGGCGATGGCGCGGGAGAAATCTCTTCTCTCCGAGTACAGAATCCCCAGTTGCAGATAACCGGCCCCGAGGGTCGGATCGAGTTGGACAGCGCGCTTCAGCAGGGACTCCGCCTGCGCCACCGTCGCAGCATCATCCGGCCCCTTCCGCTGTTTCCAGAGATTGACTCCGTAATAGTAGTTGGCCAGGGCATTCGCCGGCTGCAGCCCGACAAATCTTTTCAGCCTCTCGCCCGAGCATTCTGACTGATTGGTTTCAACGTTCTGTATTTTGCCCAAAAACAGGTAAGGCTGCAGGTCGCCAGGATTCAGGTCGGAAGCTTCGCACAGCCGCCTTGCAGCCTGATCGTAGGAACCATTGTTGTACCAGGCCACTCCCAGCGCGACCAGCATGCGCGCGGATTGCGGGAACAGGCGATTGCCCCGGCTGAACACTTCGATGGCCGGCTCCGCCGCGCGATGCAGCAGAAGCTCCGATCCCCAATCGAAGAAATTGGATTCGGTGGGGCCCAGTTCCGCGGCTCTCTGATATTCACGCACCGCTTCGAGAGGATCGCCCAATTTCTCGTCAATATCTCCGAGCAGGTGGTGCAGCGAGGCCTGGTTTTGTTGTGGCAGGCCTTGCCCGGCATTCTCCTGCGGCGTCAGCAAAGCCCGGGCATGTGTGCGTGCCTGCTGGTATTGACCCGCGTCCGCATAAGCGAGTGCCAGCAGGTAGGCATTTTCATAGTCGCCGGGCTTGACCTGCGCAGCCCGCTCCAGGTACGCCAGCGATTCCTGAGGCTTTCCCTGCTCGACCAGGAGTTTTCCTAGACTGTGATTGGCATCGAAGTTTTCCGGTTCCCGCTCGGCGGTCGCGCGGAGTGAGGCTTCCGCCGGAGCAACCGAAGCACTCGACCCTGGCGGAAGGCTGCCCGTCGATGCCTTGGACTCCGAAGCGCTCAGCGACGCGATGTCTTTGGCGAGCGATTCCTTGGTTCGGACAATCGTATTCGAGCCATGCCCACCGAGATTGGTGCCGTCGGTGACCCCCGCCACAGTGAATTGCGGTTCGTCGAAAAACTCCGGCGCGTGTTGGCCCGGCGCGTTCGCGTGGGCCGGCGAAGCTTTGGAGGATTCGAGTGTCAGGTCAAGTCTCTTCGCTTCTCTCGCTGCAATCATGCAGGGGCCGATCGCGGCCGGGCCATATCCCGCCGTCTCCACGCGCAACATGTAAATGCCTTCGGCAAGGCCGGAGAAACGATAGCTTCCGGCTGCGTCCGCGCGGACGGACAGAGACTGAGTGCCGTCCTTGACCTGCAGATACACGGTCGCGCCGGCGACGGGGCGGCCAGTCGCATCTCGCACCCATCCTTCCAACGTAGCCGAATCCGAGGCAACCGAATGGGCAGGATTCTGGGGTGAACCCGGAGCGCCCTGGGCTCCAATCAGAAACGGCGTGAGCAGCGCCACCGCAATGAGAAAGCGGGTTGCGACCGAGACTCCAGGACGCCCGGATTGCAGTGCGGTCATGCGGAAACAGCCCATAGGACAACGCAGAAAGGCAGCGGTCAAAACAAAAGCGAGCGCTGACCATTTTAGCCGCTGGATTCAGCGTCCGCAATCGGCGTGGCGTTTCGGTAGTGGTCCAGTTTGCGCAAGAACAACCCCACCCCTTGTCAATCATTTATGGGAGGTTTCAAACTGCCGCTACCGGCATTTCAGCAGCCTGAAATGATCACGTTCCATTTCGATGGCCGGAACCGCACATGGACCACTGACTCGAGAAGTGGCAGTGTCCCCAGGCGAGCGTTACAATGCAAGTTCTTTTTGGCAGGCGTGAATATTTTTCGCCACCTGTCCGAAGTCGAGTCCGGCTATCGTTCCGGCTCGCCGGCGACGATCAATCATTGCAAGCAGGAACCGTCCAACTCCGAGGTGAATCATGAAATTCGGCCGAGTCTGGGTTGTGGCAGTGCTGGTGATCACGTGCTTGACTTGCTGGGGAGAGGAGAAGCGCAAGGTCATCATCGATCAGGACGCCGCCGGGCCGGGCGGGACTGATCAGCAATCGATGCTGCTTCTCATTCAGTCTCCACACACCGATGTGCTCGGCATCACCGTGGTCACCGGCGACGCGTGGCTCAAATCCGAGGTGGCGCACACCCTGCGCATGCTCGAACTCATCGGCCGAACCGATATTCCAGTCGTAGCGGGTGCGGAGTATCCTCTGGTCCGCCGCAAGGACGAAACCGAACTATGGCAGCAGCGCTACGGCTACTACAGCTGGCTCGGCGCCTGGACTCCGCGGCTTTATCATCCGCCCGATCAGCTGGGCGATATGCCGGAGGGCGCGCCTACCGCCAAGCCGCTGGATGAAGACGCGGCGCATTTTCTGCTGCGCATGGTCCGCAAATATCCCCATGAGGTCACGATTTACGCCGGCGGACCTATGACCAACCTGGCACTGGCGATTTCCATTGATCCTGAATTTCCCAGGCTGGCGAAGGAACTGGTCTTCATGGGCGCGAGCTTGAGTCCTCAAACCGACGACCCTGAATTCATCAACACTCCGCGGCGCGAGTTCAACATCTGGTTCGATCCGGAGGCGGCCCACATCGTGCTGCGCGCGCCATGGAAAAAGATCGTCTGCACCACCGTGGACATTTCGGTGAAGACCAGAATGACGGCCGAGCTGATCAACCGCATCAAAGCCGGCCACTCGCCGGCGGCGCAGTATGTCGTCAAGTATTCCCGCCTGTCGGGCGAATACAACTATCTTTGGGATGAACTGGCGTCGGCCGCCTGGCTTGATCCCAGCCTGATCACGAAAACGGAAACCCGCTTCCTGGATGTTGACCTCGATCGCGGCGCCAGCTACGGCACCATCCTCAGCTGGAGTGACCGGGACAAACCAAAAATTGACGTCCAGCCGGTTGAGATACAGGTCGATCTCGATACTGAAAGATTCTACAAACTATTCGTCGACCTGCTGACGGCCCCAACTCCGCATTAATGGAGGCCGGGCGAAGCGCCCGGCCTCCATCAGCGCGTCAATTGCTCCAGCGCCTGCTGCGCCTGCGCGTGCTCCGGATGCTGTTTGAGCAGGTCGAGCAGCACGCTCTTCGCCTTGTCAGGCGCGCCTTCGAGCGCATACACCCGGGCCAGGTTCAGATAAGACTGATCGAACGACGGCGCCACCCGGATGCATTCTTCAAAACTGGCCACGGCTTGGTCCCGCCGTCCCGTGCGCAAGTAGAGCACGCCGAGGTTGTTCAGCGCCTCCGGGTAGCCGGGACGAAACGTCAACGCCCGCTGCAGATATTCATAGGCGCGATCTGTGTCGTTAAGCTGGGCGAAGACCATCCCCAGGCTGTAGTTGGCCTCCGGGTCGCCGGGACCAACCACGACCGCCCGTTCAAGCAGAGTGCGCGCGTCGTCCCATTTTTTCTGCTGACGATAGGCGTTGCCCAGATTTTCAAGAGCGATCAAATGATCGGGATTGAGTTTGAGCGCCTCCTGAAAGTATGGAATCGCCTCGGCCGTGCGCCCTTCGCGCGTTGCCAGAAGACCGAGGTTATTCCACGAGTTGGCCAGGGTGTCAGGATAGCTGGCGGGCAGTTTGGTCGCGCGCTCGAAGTTGTCCCGCGCATCGCGGTCCTTTCCTTGTTTCAGATAAACACTGCCCAGCCCGTACAGCGCCTCGGCGCTCTCTGGGTCATCGCGCAGAGCCTGCCGGAATGACGCCTCGGCCTGGTCGAGATATCCCCGCTGAAAATAAATCGATCCATAGTTGAGATAGTTGCGCTGGAACCCCAGAGTGTCAATCACGCCGGGGAATGGCAGCGCTTTCGCCAGTCTTGCGGCGGGCGTTTCAGGAATGTGCAGGATGTCCTGCTCCAAATGCTCGGGATTTACCGCACCTTGATAGACCTTGACGATTTCCCCGCGGACGTTAATAAGGAATGAAGTTGGAAGAGTGAGATCGCGATGCCGATCGAACAGATAGCGATAGAGAATGTTGTAAATGCCGGCCAGATCGTCCGACCCTTGCAGGATGGAGAATGTAAGTTTATTGTCGCGAACGAATGACCTGACTCTTTCAGCGTCCTCCGGGCCGTCGACATTCACCGTCAAAAGCTGGAGCCCCAGTCCGGCCCAGCGCGAATGCATGCGATTGAAGAGTTTCAGGTCTTCCCGGCAGCTTGCCGATCCCGCTGCCCAGAAATTCAGCAGGACCGGCTTGCCCCGAAGCGCGTCAAGCGTTCGACTCTGATTCTTCAAGTCAGGCAGAACAACAGCGGGCGCAACCACGGGTGCGAGCAGCCAGGTTTCAACCGCGGTGGGAAGCGGCTCGACTGATTGCGCCGGGGAGGCAATCGTGCCGGAGCTCCGGGAGCTGAACGGTTCCATCCGTGATGGCTCGATGCCTTCCTCTGCCCAGATTCTGTGGTTGATCGGCAGGTCGCGAAGTTCCTGCACCAATCCGCTGGGCCAGCGGACAGACGCCCTCACTGGACCCTTGGCGTCTCCCAATCCAAAGAACACCTCCTTGCTATGCTGGGAAAGAAATCCCGATCCCGCCTGCAGCATGCGGGTTTGCCGCCCTGCTCCAGTTTCCACCGTGACCGCAGCGCCGATGGCGTCCCGATTACTTTTGCTGCCGCGCAGACGGAAAGCGATCGACGGAGCAAGATCCCGCATTACGTTCTGCAAGAGCCGCAACTGCGGTCCGTTGCGGTTTTTCAGGAACACTTCCAGCCTTCCGTCATGATCGAAGTCGGCCAGGGCGAACGCGCGACCATCCTCGATAAAATCCAGGCCTACGGCGCCCGAAACGTCAGAGAACGTTCCATCCCGATGGTTCGCGTAGAAGACATTGCGTTCGTATCCGCTCCACGTACCATCGGCGCGGATGAGTTCGTTGATCGCGTTCCAGCCTTGTTCGTAGTCTTGCGCGGGCTTGGCCTCAACCGGAGAATTTGCGACCACCTGCCGCCAGAAAAAACTGTTGAGGTCGTCGCGCGAAGGGCCAGACACCATTCCGTTGGCCACGTAGAGGTCGGGAAAACCGTCATGGTCAAAATCCCAGGCGTCACTTGACCACGCCCAGCGCCCCATTTCGACTCCGGCGGACGCGCCCTTGTCCTGAAAAGTATCGCCACTGCCCCGAAACAGCGAGTTCCCCATGGCATGCTTGCGGTAAAGCGCGCGCACACTTTCAGGCGCGTTCTTCTGGAAGGCATCCTGCGTCGAGATGCGCGTCCCTGCCGCAGTCCACATATCGGCGACGTAAAGGTCTTCAACTCCGTCATTGTCGTAGTCGAGCCAGCACACGCCCATGCCCGCACCGATATCTTCCACTCCCGACTCGGGTGCGACATCGGTGAAGGTCCCATCGCCCTGGTTGCGATAGAGGTTCTTCCGGCCAAAATCGTTCACCACGTAGAGATCAGGCCAGCCGTCGCGGTTGTAGTCGCTCCAGCCACAGCAAAAACTGTAGCGGGTGTTGTTCTTGTCGAGGCCGGCCTCTGCGGTGACATCGCGAAACGTTCCATCGCGCTGGTTGCGCATCAAGAAGTTGGGCGGACCGTTTTCCGCGTCGTAGTAAGGAGAGGGATATTTGTACTGGTCCGTGCCCTGGTAATAAAGATAGAGGCAAAAATAGATGTCCAGCCAGCCATCGCGGTCGTAATCGGCGACGGCGGCGCCGGTAAATGTTCCCTGCGGAGGCCGGGCGAACCGGAATGCGCCAGGTCGGGGCTGAAACTTGCCGCCACCCTGATTCAAAAACAGGAGAGGCCCGCTGGTGCGCACCACGACCAGGTCCTGCCGTCCGCGATTGGTGACGTCGGCAAACAGCGCGCACGCAGTATTCTCAAGGAGGCCTACACCGGAGCCTTCGGTGATGTCCTCGAAGGTCCCGTCGCCACGGTTGCGATAGAGCCGGTTGGGCAGGCCGGCGGGCTGGCAAACGTACAGGTCGTCAAATCCGTCATCGTCAATATCGCCGACCGAGACGCCGTTGTGCCCGTAAATATCAATGCCGCACGCGACATCGAGAACGGTCCGCCAGTAGTCCGCGCCGCGCAGCAACTGCGACGAATACGATGCGTTGCCGGCAAACGCCCGGGCCGTAATGTCGGCAAAGACAGGATCGGCTGAACGGCTCTGCGTCTCATCGGAGAAGCGCCAGCGGTGCAGGCGAAATTCACCTCCGGCCGAGAATTCCCATTCCAGTTCCCAATTCCCCACCCTTTGTTCGCGGTAGAAATCCTTTCCCGAGCCCACCAGTTCATAGCGCACAACCGTTTGCATCCGGCTGGGGAAATTGGAGGCCGCATCAGGCGCCGGCCCGGCGTCAATCCTTGTCACCTGGAGTTCAGCGGTTATGACCGCCGAAAAAGAGTCCATCGCGGACCGCAAGTCCGCGAGAAAGGCGTCCTTCCCGAGGGCAGGCTCGCGGGCAAATTTGTTTTGGCGGATTTCAACCCCAGGGCCGGGGCGCGCCAGCCGCGATTCGACCGGGTGAAACGATGCCCCCGAAAAATCCGCCGCGAGAGCTCTTTCGATCGCCCGCACGTCCTGCGCAGACCGTAAAAAGCCCGCGCTCCACTCTGCCAGGATAGCGGCAATCTGGTCGTGGTATTTCTCGGTAACAAAGTCGTCCAGGCCCGCCTGCGTCTTGCGCAGCGTGGCTTCGAGCGGCAACTGGGCGCGATACTTCGGATGCAGATGGAAATCGCCGGCGCGCGACGGAGCGGCGGAATCGGAATCCTGCGCGAAAGAAAAGGCCAGGCCGCGAAAACCCAATGGGGCTAAAGCCGCGGAGGCTCCCTGGCAGCACCGGATCAGAAAGTCGCGGCGGCTGGAGTCCGCTGGATCATGAACGGGAGACGATGCCGCCTCTTCCCTGCCCGACTCAGACTGACGCCCCTTGGACATTCAGGTGTGAACCCGAAACTAACACCCTCGCCAAGGCCGGTCAAGGTTGCCACTCCGACACGTGCTTTGATCTCCGGCGCAATCTCCACAAGCCACGCGGGGACAGCCGCCCGGGCTGTCCGGAGGAGCGGAGCTCCGCTTGTTTCCCTTGCGGCAAAGACCGGTCGAGCTGCGCTCGACGGGACAGCTGAGGACAGCTGTCCCTACGTGGTTCGTGGTGGAAGCATCCGGTTTCAACTACGCTGGCTGCGTGGAGACAGCGTTCAGGCTTTTCCGGACCAGCCAGAACACCGTTCCCAGCATTCCGAGCCAGCCCAGGAAACTTACGACTGCGGCGATTTTCGTGTCGTACCGCAGCACGCCCAGGCTGGAGAAAATGGTGTGCCAGTCGTGCTCCACGTAATCGGAGTCGCCGGCAGTCACGAGCGGCAAGAGCATGGCGCGCGCGTCCGCCATGTAGGTTGCGGTGTAGAGCCAGTTCTCGAAAAAGAAAAATGAGCAGAAAGCGAAGGCAGTCGTCTGTCTCTGACTGAAGAAGTAAATCGCCAGGAGGAGTGGCACCAGCCATTGCAAAATGGTCCCTCCCCAGAGGCCGAGCGTGGGACCAAACCAGCCGAACAAAAGATGGCCGCCTTCGTGGACGACCAGGTTGGCCCGGTCGATAAAGAGGAAGGCGCCGTGCCGACTGAAAGCGTAGATCAGGAATCCCACATAGAAGACCACCCAGGCCGCAACGCTGTAGCGCGACGTGGGCCGCCAGTCTTGCGCCAATATGCTTTGCAAGTACTCGCCCATCCGCCGAATTGTAGCGGGACCGCGCTTCGCGAGACAGGTTACCGCAGTGCTCCTGCGTCGGAGCATGACGATGCCCTTCTGAGTGGATTCATCACCGACGTTCGCGACGTATAATCACGCCTGCGCTTGGTTCCGAAAAAATATGTGGATGAAAGCTCATCAATGGATCGTCACCCTGGGTCTCCTGGCCCTGGTGCTGGCGGCTGCCGTGGGTCTGATTTTCACTCGTCAGGCGGCAGAGTCGACCTCCAGCATCTCTACCGGGCGCAGACCTCCGATCGTAAATGAGCAACCGTTGAAAACCGCCCGTGCCATGGCTCCCCTGGCCGCGGACTGGGATGAGCAGCGATTTTCCCGTCAGGCACTCAAAGTGGCCGACCACGCCGTTGACATCGCTTTCAGCTACGAGATGCGACAGGCGGTCGAGCATCCGACCCCGCCCACTCCCGAAAGCAAAAAACTCTTTGCCCAGGCCAGCCAGGGCGAAGCGGCGGTAAAGGCCGATCAGGACAAAATCGACCAACTCCAAAAGCAACTGGCAAGTGCGAAAGATGATCGTGGGAGAGGCACCCTGCAGCAGCAGATCGACCTGACCAAAGCCCAACTGGAACTCGACCAGGACGAACTGGATAACGTCAAAGGCGAGCTGATCCGTTCCGGGGCAGACCGTCTCAGCCGGATTCAGCGCCAGTTCAACCGTCACGAGGCCACCCAGAAGGAGTACGAGACCAGCAATCCGCAGGGGGGTGCCGGTAATACGAACACCAACCCTCAGACTGGTTCATCGTCGGCCATCGCCCAGATTTCCGCCTGGAATGCCTTGCGCGGAAAGATGACGCAATTGCAGCGCGCTCTGGCGGAAGCCCGCGAGACCGGCGATGGCCTCAAGCAAAACCGGCAGGGGCTCCAGACCCAGGTAGCCATGGAAGTCTCCAACAAGGAGGCGATTGCGCAAAAGGCCAAAGACCAACTCGAGGCCACTTCAGGCGACGGCGGCAATCGCGGGAAGAGCACAGCCTCGGCCATCACTACACTGCACCAGATTTCTGTCGACCAGAAGGACCTGAGCGATCTCGACAAGCGCATTCAGGACCAGGACGATCTGGCGACCGCATATAGCAGCTGGATCGATGTCGTCAAGGTCCGCCAGCGCATGGTTGAGCACCAATTGCTGCAATCCGCGATGTTGATTTTGCTGGTGATCTTCGGCGTGTATCTTGGTGATCGCCTGGTCGACCACTTCTTCGTCGGACTGGCGGTAGAACGCACCCGCCTGCATACCTTGCGCGGGGTAATTCGCTTTTCCGTACAAGCGCTGGGCTTGGCTTTGATTCTCTTCATTCTCTTTGGCCTGCCCAACCAGCTGTCCACCATCCTCGGCCTCGCCGGCGCCGGACTCACCGTGGCCTGCAAAGACTTCATCATGGGATTTATCGGCTGGTTCCTGCTGATGGGCCGCAACGGGCTTCGGGTAGGAGACTGGGTAGAGATTGATGGCGTGGTCGGCGAGGTAGTCGAAATCGGTCTGCTGCGCACGGTATTGCTCGAAACCGGAAACTGGACGGACAGCGGTCATCCGACCGGCCGCAAGGTCGCGTTTGTGAACAGTTTCGCGATTGAGGGTCACTTCTTTAACTTCTCCACCACCGGACAGTGGCTCTGGGACGAAGTCGAAATTCTGGTGCCGGCCAGCCAGAATCCTTACCCCATCATTGATGCCATCCAGAAAATGATCACCGAGCAGACCCAGGCTAACGTGGCGGCCGCCGAACAGGAATGGCAGCGCGCCGCCAGCCGCTACCGGGCGCAACCGGTTTCGGCGGCCCCGGCCGTCAGCCTGCGTCCCACCAGTTCGGGAATCGAAGTCCACGTGCGATACATCACGCGGGCCGGCGAGCGGCACGCCATGAAAACCAAGTTGTACCAGGCGCTGGTCGAGTTACTGCACGGACGGCAAAAGGATTCCGCGCCGGCCGCCAGCGCGCAGACCGCGCGCTAGAAAGCACTCTAAGTCGAGCCACCGCTTCTCTGCGCCGCATCCTTTAACAGACCCTTTTTTGTAGCGGCCGGCAAGTGCGAGCCCTGCAGGATCTCGCGCACCAGGGCAGGGGGCAGCGACCGCGCGAATTCCAGCGCCCGGCTCAGCGGTGTCTTGCCGTTGCGCAACAGGGCAATCCGGATTTCCCGCCGCGGCGACCACCGGGCATGATGGCAGACCGCCCGGACGAATGCTTCCGGGGCGTTGCGCCGCAGCAGCGCCTTGATCACCGCGGATTCAGTCAGGCGGGAATTTTCCAGCGCAGCATTCATCACGCGCGGCTCCGGATCGAGCAGGAGGACCGCGGCCACTCGTCCCGAGGCCCGGTGCGCCAGCGCAAGCCGTTCTCCTTGCGAGAGTCGTTCGAGCCGGTTGATCAGAGACTCTTCGGCCGCCATTTTGATGTCGGCGGGAACGACCGGCGTAAGCGCCACCTTCATAAGATCGAAAGTGAACAGGTGCCGCACCATGGGGACGGAAATGTGTCGCGGGGTGCGAGGATGCTCGACCAGGGCCAGCTTCACCTTGCGACTCTTCATGACGCCGCGGTTCCGGCTCAGGCGGTCGAGCACCTGGGTAGGCAAATCACTCTGTTTCAAAATCACCAGAGCAAGGTCTTCGCCAAGCGCCGGGTCAGATGCGGCTTCCGCCAGAGTGTCTGGAGATGCGCTCCGGACAGCCTCCGGAAGAGAATGCGTAGAGTCTTCAGCAGTGATACGAGCCGTAGTTGAAGGTTCGAGAGACATGAGGATTAACTGCCAGCCCAGTGGCTTCTCACAACCGTAGCAAACAAACTTATTTCGCCGCGCCCTGGCGCGCCATCTCCAGCGCGCCCCTGACTGGCTCAATTACGCCGGGATTGAGGGCTATATCGGGATGCACCGAACGCAGACCATTGTAAAAAACCTGGCGCACCAGAGCGGAACTGCCAAAGACACCGCCGGACATGGCCGCCGCCACCGCACCAGAATCCGGAAAGAGCCGTCTTACGACGATCCCCGCCAGTTCCGCGAGCTGAGAACCGGCTTGCGCCAGGACCTCGCTCGCCCCGCGATCGCCGGAATCCGCCAGGGCCAGCACGGCGGGAAACAGCGCCGCAAAATCCGGCGCCGGCGTGGCGTTTGCCGCCAGCACCAGGCTCTCGCGATTTTCCAGGCCCCACGATTTCATCACGCTCAACAGCAAAGGCGCTTTCTCATCCTGACTTTCGTCCCAGGCCCGCAGGGCGGCAGCCACGGCAGCGCGACCGATCCAGTGCCCGGATCCCTCGTCCGAGACGGCAAAGCCCCACCCGCCGGCGCGCGCCGTCTGACCGTCGCGGTTGCGTCCGTAGGCGATCGATCCCGTGCCCGCAATCACGATCACACCCGGGCCAGCTCCGAAGGCAGCTTCAAGAGCGATCACGTTGTCGCCAACAACTTGGATGTCCGAGGTCTTGATCTGGCCGGCCCTGGCTTCGCCTGAAATAATCTCTGCGATGATCCCTCTCACCACTTCGCTGATCTCGGGTCGGGCGGCGCCCGCCAGTCCGACACAGACTCGGCTGATCTCGGCCGGCTTGAGATTGGCCACCGTACAGGCTTGCCGGATGGCCGCCGCCAGCGATTTGCGCGCTTGCGCTTCGCCCGCCCGGACCAGGTTGCTGGGCCCGGCTGTTCCGGTGCCGAGGACTGAGCTTTCGTCGCCGATCAGGCAGGAAGTCTTGCTGCCGCCGCCGTCGATGCCGAGGAAGATGGCCACGAGCGTAGTTCTACCATAAGAGTTTGTTTTCGCTGCTGACACCGAAGTACCACCGGCTCGTGAAAACTTCGCGCTTGACGAGGTAGGTACCCGGCGACAGATTCGGTGACCTTTGTGTCTGTGGCCCGCTACTCTGGGATGGCATCATTCGGCGAGGGCAGGATGCGCTCGCGACAGCCGGCGGGACGCCGGCGCTACGCTATGGTTCTGGACAAGCTCGATCTCGGCATCATTGCGCTATATCTGTGCGGGATCACGCTGTTCGGATTGCGCTTTCGCAAAAAGCAGCGCACCCTGCGCGACTACTTCCTGGCGGACCGGAATATTCCGTGGTGGGCCATTGCACTTTCCATCGTCGCGGCGGAAACCAGCACTCTGACCATCATCGGCATTCCAGGCCTGGCTTACGATACCGATTTCACGTTCTTGCAGGTAGTAATGGGCTATGTCGTAGGCCGTGTGATTATCAGTTTTGTCCTTTTGCCCCATTATTTCCGCGGCGATCTCTACACCGCTTACCAACTGATTGAACGCCGCTTCGGGACGAAGTTGCGCTCTTTGACTGCCGGCCTTTTTCTGGTGACGCGGGCTGCGGCCGAGGGAGTGCGAGTCTACGCGGTTTCAATCGTGGTTGCGATCGCATTCGGCACGGGCGAGATCGCCTCCATCGCAATCATCACGACGCTCACGCTCATCTACACCTTCGAAGGCGGCCTGGCGGCGGTGATCTGGACGGATGTAGTGCAGACCGCGATCTATGTTGGCGGGACGCTGGTGGGTCTGGTCACGATCTTGCATCTCGTGCCCGGGGGCTGGCCGGCGATTCATCATCTGGCGGAAAACGCGGGCAAGCTGCGGACGTTCGATTTCACCCCCGACTTCTGGAGGCCCTATACGTTCTGGGCGGGATTGATTGGCGGGACTTTCTTTACCCTGGCCAGCCATGGAACCGACCAGTTAATTGTGCAGCGCCTGCTGGCGGCGCGGAACCAGCGGCAGTCCGCGACCGCGCTCATATCCAGCGGAATCGCGGTTCTGTTCCAGTTTGCCTTGTTCCTGTTGATTGGCGTCATGCTGTTCGAGTTCTATCACGTACCCGCGGCGAATTTTGGCAAGGCCGACAGGATTTATCCGACTTTCATCGTGAGCCAGATGCCGCACGGAATTTCGGGATTGCTGATCGCGGCCATTCTGGCAGCGGCGATGTCCAACCTGAGCGCCGCACTCAACTCGCTGTCTTCCACCTCGATCATCGATTTCTATCTGCAGCGGCGCCCGCAGACGGACGAGCGCCGCAAGATTCGACTCTCGCGTATCGCGACTCTGTTCTGGGCGCTGCTGCTGTTCGGGTTAGCGGTGCTTTCGCTGCACAAGGTCGGGCGGGTCGTTGAGGTGGGATTGCAGATCGCATCCGTGGCCTACGGCGCGTTGCTCGGAGTCTTTCTGCTCGGGGTGCTGACCCGGCGGGCCAATCAGTCTGGCGCGATGGTGGGCATGTTATTTGGGTTCGTGACTGAGCTTTATATCTGGCTTTTCACGAAGGTGCCGTGGACCTGGTACGTGGCGATCGGGACCGTGGTTACGTTTGCGGTGGGATTTGCAGCCAGTCTGGCGATGAAAGAAAAGTCTTAACCGCAAAGATCGCAGAGTAATCCGCTGTGTGGTGCGGACACTCCTGTCCGCCGCTTTTGACTTTTATTTTCCTGACGCATCCGATTCTGGGTCACAGGTTGCAGTCCAATTCCATAAGCAAAATCAAAG
>DASQHA010000417.1:0-8081 GCA_035632335.1 Terriglobales bacterium | reverse complement strand
GGGATTGACCAGCTGGGTATCGGGAAGATCGCCGCTGAAATCAGCCACCGTGCCCACACAGCCCGCCGTCACCGTGGTGCATCCCCGCTGGGCCGGGCTCAACACGGTCATCACCGGGGCCACCTGGCCTTCAATACGGCGCGATCCCTGGTACGAAATGAAGAAGAATGTCTTGTCCTTGCGAATCGGGCCGCCCAGGGTGCCGCCAAAAAGATTGCGGTTAAAGCGCGTACGGCTTGGCTGAAAATAGTTGCGGGCATTCAAGTCGTCGTTGCGGAAGAACTCGAACACGCCGCCGTGAACCGCATTCGTCCCTGACTTGATGACCTGGTTGACGATCCCGCCCGAGGTCCGGCCGTACTCTGCTCCGTAGTTGTTGGTGAGAATCTTGAACTCTTCCACCGCGTCCGGATTGGGATCGACCACGGCGTTGTTGCCCAGAAAATCATTGTTATCGACCCCGTCGATAAGAAAAGTGAGCGACTCGGAACGCTGTCCGCTGACCGAAAACGGATTCCCGGAGCCGTCATCGGGGTCCGGCGCGAAGACGCCGGCTTGCAGCAGGCCGAGCTGAAATGTGTCGCGTTCGACCAGCGGCAAATCCACGATGCGCTTCTGGGTCTCGACCGAGCCCAGGGTTGCGGTGACCGTATCCACCTGCGCCACGTCTCCAGTGACTTCCACCACTTCGGTCTGGGCGCCGACCTCTAACGAGATGTCCTGCTTGGCGGCCTGGTTAACCTGAAGAATGATTCCTTCCTGAACATACTTGCGGAAGCCGGTCCGCTCCACCGTCAGCCGGTATTGGCCTACGGGGATGAGGGTGAACGAATAAGTGCCATCCGTCCCGCTCTGCGTTTTCTGAGTGACGTTGGTTTGGATGTTGGTGAGTGAAACGGTGGCTGCGGGCACGACCGCTCCGGAAGCATCCTTTATCGTTCCCAGGAGCGAAGCGGTCACTTCGGAGGCATACACCGAAGAGGCAAGCAGCAATGCCAATCCACAGATCGCGACTACGCTCCGCGGTGCAGCCGCAGTTGGTCTCATGAGATCACCTTCGGTTGGAATCTCAACGGACCTGTAGGGTCCGTTATACGAAACCCAACAAATGTAAAGTTTTGTTACAAATATCTGTTGTCGGTTACTGCAATCATTCGTCCAGAATTAAAAGCATTCAATACAACACCTGAGACATGGATTAGCTTGGTCTCTATGAGATTCCGTAGCACGAAATACAACACTCCATAGCGTGACTACAGGTCAGTGCGGCTGTTTTGTTTGGCTGCGCAGAAAAATGGCCGCGAGAATGATCACTACCGGATAGCACTCCAGCGTGTAGCGGGGCTCGGGATTTTCCAGCGTGCCGAGAAAGATGGAGCGCAGCGCCACGAACCCCAACAGCAGCCCCATGAACGGAAGGTGCCGGGCCTTCGCCAGTCCGGCGGCTGCCAGCGCCACGTAGACTAGCCCTATAATTCCGAGGGCCACCGCCAGCGCCGACCACCTGGGATCGTCGTTAAACTCCCACCAGCGGGTATCGGAAGGAAAGGTCTCAGTCCGAGGGCGCAGCCACATGTCCGCGATCCGCAGCAGCGGCAGCCCCAGGTAGTAACGCAGAGGCGCGTGGCGGATGCGCTGGGCGGCCAGTGCCGCGAAGCGGGCATCCATTTCTGGAGTGACGTGCAGGACCTGGTTGTAGTCGGCCAGCAACTGCTCGGTCTCCTGGCGCTGCGCTTCAGAATCGAAAGCGCGACTGGGAAGCTGGCCGGCATCCACGGTGCCTCCCGACACTCGCCAGTAGACTTCCTCCACCGACGCGTAGTCGGCCATCCACGTCTTCACCCAGCGATTGAATCCGGCGGGAACGAATTCGTCTTCCTCATTGGCGTAACGCGGCGCCAGCGGCTGGAAGCGATGCATGGTGTGCAGATTGCGCCAGGTCCAGGGAACCAGCGGCGCCAGCGAAACCAGCGCCAATATCAACCCAACCCGCATTAAGTGCGCCGGACTGTGTGGCCGCGGGTGACTCGCCCGCGCGTCGTCTCTCCAGGCACGCACCCACCGGACCGCCAGATACAGCTCAATCGCAACCAGAATCAATCCGCCGTCAGGCCGCAACAGAATTGCGGCCCCAATGGCCAGGCCACAGCCCAGCCACGGCCGCAGCCGTTTTTGTTCGAGCGTCTCCAGCCCAACGATGGCAAAGTCGAAGGCCAGCGCGGTGAAAAAGATTTCCAGCGTCTCGGTCAAGGCGGCGGCCGCGTAGCTGGCGAGAAACGGGCACAACGCCGCCAGCAGGAACGCGGCTTTCGCGACCCGCGCCGAAACCAGGCGCCGCGCCATGTCCGCGATCACGAAGCAGGTGGCGATATCCACCAACACCTGCAGCGCCATGACGGCGCGATAGTGTTCCATGCCGAATACGGCAAACACCGCGGCCAGGAAGGCGGGGTATCCCGGCAGGCGAATGTAAGTGGGGGAAATCTCGTCTCCGCTGAGACCGTAAATTCCATGCTGCAGCCAGTTCTTGGCAATATCACCATAGACGAAGGAATCGTTGGTGAGCGCGGGAAAGCGAAACAGGAGGAAAAGCCGCAGCCCAAGAGCGGCCAGGGTGGCGAACAGAAAAAATCGGAGATGCTGGCGCACGAGTTGGCGCACGCTAAGAATATACCTCAGCGCCGAAGCGGGTTGGCATGGGGGGCCGCAAATCCAAATCAAAGGCGCCACGGATCGGACCGATGTGCACGGATAAACCTCTTTACTTTTAATCCGTGTGATCCGCGCAAATCCGCGGCCAGGAATTTCCCCTCGTTTGACCGCCTCAACCCCTCAGCTTAGGATGGATATACACGTATTTTCATGGCACAACCTGTTTTTTACGATCCCCGTAAGGCTCGTTGGAAGCGCATCCGGCTGGCTTTCGACGTCATCGGCGTGAGCATCACGCTGCTGGTGGCGTTTTTTGCCTACACTGCCTTGCGCAACGAGCCTTTGCCCGATCTTCTGCTGGCGCCGCAGAAGAAGCCCTATCGGGCGCTGAAGGAGAAAGAGCGGGAAAAAGCGAAAGAGCGGCGAAAACTGGCAGCCGCGCTGCGGGGCCATCGCAAATCCAGGTCAGCGCGTTCCGCGGGAAAACTGAACCAGGAAGAGGGGGTTCGTGCCGCATTCTACGTGCCCTACGATGCGGCCAGCTTTTCGTCCTTGCGCGAATATGCCCGGCAGATTGATCTCCTCTATCCCGACTGGCTGCATGTCATCACGCCCGACGGCCGGCTGCAGGGCATCGACGAACAGACCAACACGTTCTTCGACGTGATACAGAACTCCACCGTCCGTCCGGTCGACGACAAGGTGATGCCATTTCTGAAGTCGGAAGAAACCGGCATGGAAGTCTTTCCCATGGTCAACAACTTCGACGGGATCGACTGGGTGGACGTCAGCGCCTTCCTGAACGATCCCGACGCCCGCGCCCGCTTTCGCCGCCAGGTCCAAGCCTTTTTGGCCACCGATCGATATCACGGCCTGATGATTGATTTCGAGACCCTGCCCAGGAAGGCGCAGCCGGGTTATCTGGCGCTGCTGAAAGAGCTCTCCGACGATCTGCATGCCAAAGGCATGAAGTTGTACGTGAGCCTGCAGGCGCGGAACGAAGAATACGACTATGCCGCGATCGCGTCTCACACCGACGGCGTGGTGCTGATGAACTACGATGAACACTATCCTTCGCCCGGCACGGCGGGACCGGTGGCCTCGCAAGACTGGTTCCTCGCCAACCTCAAAGCAGCCATCAAGGTGATCCCCAAAGAGAAGCTGATCTCGGCCATCGGCAATTACGGTTATGACTGGGTGCACAAGCCGAAGCACGGCCCGCTGCCGCCGGGTGTAAAGGACATCAACGTGACCGTGCAGGACGCCTGGCTGGCCGCCCGGGACTCTGAAGCAGACGTGGATTTTGACGGCGACAGCCTCAATCCGCACATCACCTACCTTGACGAACACGACCTGCAGCACGACATCTGGTTTCTGGACGCCGTGACCGCGCTCAACCAGATGCGCGCCGCCCAGTCCCTGGGCGTTCAGACCTTCGCGCTCTGGCGCCTGGGCTCGGAAGACCGTTCGTTGTGGCGGGTGTGGGACATTCCGGGGGAACCCGGCGCAGAAGACAAGTTAAAAGACGTCCCGCCCGGCCAGGACGTGGACATGGAAGGCAACGGCGAGATCCTGCGCATCGAGGCCCGCCCCGCCGATGGCCAACGCAGCGTCACCCTGGACCAGACCACGGGGATCATCACCGATCAAAATTTCGATTCGCTCCCCCAGCCCTACCGGGTGGCGCGATACGGATCCAGCCCGGACAAAGTCGCGATCACCTTCGACGATGGCCCGGACCCGGAGTGGACACCCAAAATTCTGGATGTGCTCAAGCAGGCTCAGGCCCCGGCGGCTTTCTTCCTGATCGGAATTCAAGCCGACAAGTTCTCCGACGTCACCGACCGCATCTACCGCGAAGGGCATGAAATCGGGAACCATACCTTCACCCATCCCGACATCAGCAACATTTCCAAGGGATTCATGCGGGCCGTGGAGCTGAATCTCACCGAGCAGCTTTTTGCCAGCCGCCTGGGCATCCGCACGATTCTGTTTCGTCCGCCTTATTCCATTGACGCGGAACCCGACACCGAAGACCAGGTGCGTCCGCTCGAGATCACGCAGGACATGGGCTACATCACCATCGGCGACAAGATCGACCCCAACGACTGGCGCGACAATCCCCGGCAAAGCGCCGATCAGATCGCGGCCGACGTGCTGGCCCACCTGCCCCCGTGCGCGGCCAACGACATCCACTGCGGCAACATCATCCTGCTGCACGACGGTGGAGGCGATCGCCAACAGACCGTTCTGGCCCTCCCCCGGATCATTGCGGGAGTGCGGGAAAAGGGGTTGAAGATCGTCCCACTCCACGAGTTGCTGGGGCGGACGCGGGCGGAAGTGATGCCGCCCATCCCTTCCAACCAGCGCTTCACCGCGACCCTGAACCTGTTCGGATTCGCGCTGTTCCCCCTGGCGTTCAATGCCATGACCTGGATTTTCTTCGTGGGCGACGTTCTGATGACCGGACGCCTGCTGTTCATCGGGGCCTTTGCCGTCTACGACCGGCTCTGGCCGCATCACTATGGAAGCGCGGGCGACGCCGCCAATTATCTGCCTCAGGTGGCGGTGCTGATCCCCGCCTACAACGAGGAGAAAGTCATCGAGCGGACCATCCGTTCGGTGCTTACTTCGGACTATCCGAATCTGCATGTCATCGTGATCGATGACGGATCGACTGATAAGACGCTCGAGATGGCGCGCCGCACATTTGCCGGCGAAGAGGTCAGCGGGCGGCTTCTCATCCTCACCAAACCCAACTCCGGCAAGGCGGACGCGCTCAACTTCGGATTGCAGCACATGAGCGGCGAGGAGATTTTTGTCGGCATCGACGCTGACACCGTGATTGCCTCCGATGCCATCTCGCGCCTCATCCCGCATTTTCTCAATCCGAAAGTGGGCGCGGTCGCGGGCAATGCCAAAGTCGGCAATCGGATCAATCTATGGACGCGCTGGCAGGCGCTGGAGTACATCACCAGCCAGAATTTCGAGCGCCGCGCCTTGAACACCCTGGGCGCGGTCAGCGTGGTGCCGGGCGCGATCGGCGCCTGGCGGGTCTCGGCGGTGCGCGAGGCCGGCGAATTCCACACCGACACCGTGGCCGAGGACGCCGATCTCACCATGGCCCTGCTGCAGCTCGGATACCGGGTGGAATACGAAGACCTGGCCCTGGCGTATACCGAAGCGCCGGTCAACGCCCGCGGCCTGATGCGGCAGCGCTTTCGCTGGTCCTTCGGGATCCTGCAGTCGGTATGGAAGCACCGCGCCGCCTTTGCCCGCGAAGGCGTGCTGGGCTGGATTGCGTTGCCCAACATCGCCATCTTCCAGGTCCTGCTGCCGCTGGTTTCGCCCTTTATTGACATCATGTTTTTCTTCGGCACGATCTGGTATTTCGTGCAGAAATTCTTTCACCCTGAGTCCACCGATCCCGGCACTTTTCAACGTCTGATCGTTTTCTTTGTCGCTTTCCTGGTGATGGACTTCCTGGCCTCGGCTATCGCCTTTGCGCTGGAACGCCGCCGGCCGGAAGCGCCCGAAGACCCGTGGCTGCTCAGCCAGGTGTGGCTGCAACGCTTCGCTTACCGGCAGTTGTTTTCGGTGGTCTTGCTGAAAACCCTGAAACGCGCCGCGGAAGGCCGCCCTTTCGCATGGGACAAACTGGAGCGCACCGCCGCCATGAGCTATCAGCCCGTCGAACAGCCCGAGTCGGTAAAGGTCCCGTAGCGCCGACGCTACCGTTTTCCGGTGCTACAATGAGGAGTCTTACCGCTACCCGCCGGCATCGAATATCTCCGAGGTGCGCTTATGGCAACCGTTGAAGCTCCGACCCGCCCACAGATTCGCCTGCATGAAGGACCGTTCGTCAACGAGCCGCTGGTCGATTTCACGCGCGAAGAAAATGCCCGCAAAATGCGTGCCGCCATCGAGAAGGTGCGCGGTCAGCTGGGCCGGGAATACGACCTGATTATTGGCGGCAAGCGGATCAGGACTTCCGACAAGATCAAGTCCATCAATCCGGCCAGGCCCTCTCAGGTCGTCGGACTGCACCAGAAAGCCGGCAAGGAGCACGTGGAGCCGGCCATGCAGGCGGCGCTGAAAGCTTTTGCCGGATGGAGCCAGACCTCGTTTGAAGAACGCGCCAGCCTGCTCTTCCAGGTGGGCGATGTGCTGCGCGAGCGCAAGTTTGAATTCTGCGCCTGGCTGGTTTTTGAGGTCAGCAAGAACTGGGCCGAAGCCGATGCCGATATCGCCGAGACCATCGACTTCGCCGAATACTATTCTCGTGAAGCATTGCGCCTCGCCCGCACCGAACTGCCGGTGCAGATGCCGGGAGAGCGCGACACTCTCACCTACATTCCGCTGGGCGTGGGCGCGGTGATTCCGCCGTGGAATTTTCCCTGCGCCATCATGGCGGGGATGACGATGGCTTCGATCGTGAGCGGCAATACCGTGATCCTGAAACCGTCGAGCGACTCGCCGACGATCGCGGCAAAATTCGTGGAACTGCTCGAAGAGTGCGGCATGCCGGAAGGCGTGGTGAATTTCTGTCCCGGGGCCGGCGCCAGTTTCGGCAACGCGGTGGTGGCGCATCCCAAGACCCGCTACATCGCTTTCACCGGTTCGCGTGAAGTCGGGCTGGACATCAACAAGAGCGCAGCCACGCACGCTCCCGGCCAGATCTGGATCAAGCGCACCATTCTCGAGATGGGCGGCAAGGATGCCATCATCGTGGACGCCGACGCCGACGTCGACTCCGCCGTCGAAGGCGTGGCCCAGGCCGCATTCGGCTTCCAGGGCCAGAAGTGCTCGGCCTGCTCGCGCGCCATTGTCGACGAGCGCATCTACGACATATTTCTGGAGAAGCTGAAAGCACGAGTGGAGAAAATCACGGTCGGCGATCCCGCGGAAAATGCCAACATGGGCGCGGTGATCAATGAAGGCTCGATGAAGTCGATTCTGGAGTACATCGAAGTGGGGAAGAAAGATGGACGCGTCATCACCGGCGGCGGCCCCGCCAGGAACGCCGGCGAAGGATATTACCTGCAGCCCACCGTCATTGCGGATATTCCGGCCAGGTCGCGCCTGGAGCAGGAAGAAGTTTTCGGCCCGCTGCTGGCCGTCATCAAATCAAGAAATTACGACCATGCGCTCGAGATCGCCAATGACACCGAATTTGGCCTGACCGGCGCGGTCTACACCAAGTCCCGCGAAAAGATCGAGCGCGCAAAGCGCGAGTTCCACGTTGGCAACCTCTACATCAACCGCAAATGCACCGGCGCCACTGTGGCGGCGCATCCTTTTGGCGGCTTCAACATGTCGGGCACCGACTCGAAATCCGGCGGCCCCGATTATTTGTACCTGTTCACGCAGGGCAAAGCGATCGGCGAGAGAGTCTAAGGATCTAAGGATCTAATGTGGCCGCGGGCGCC
>DASQHA010000416.1:0-3788 GCA_035632335.1 Terriglobales bacterium | reverse complement strand
TCAAAAGCCGCGGGCGGGTCGCCCGCGACCACATTAAGGCCACGCCAGCCGATGCTTGACGCGGCGCTCGGGCCGGGCCACAATCATTAACCTGAGATTGTTGAGGTGATCATGCTGGCCTACTTATTTCTGGCGGTTGCCATTGCGGTTCGGTTCATACCCCATCCCTGGATGTTTACCCCGGTGACAGGGGCGCTGCTTTACTTCGGAGCTCGCGGTTCGCGCCGCTACCTGTGGGTGCCGCTGGTGGCGATGATGGCTTCGGATGTGGTGCTGACCAAAGTGGTGTACGCTTACCCATTCGTCTGGGACCATTTCGTCACCTGGGCCTGGTACGCGGCGGTATTGTGGCTGGGAACGAGGCTGCGGGCGAATGCCAAGCCCCTGCCGGTCATTGGCGCTGCCCTGGCCAGTTCGGTTTCCTTCTTTGTGATCAGCAATTTTGCGGTGTGGGCGGCCTACGATATGTATCCCAAAAACTTCGGCGGGCTGATGACCTCCTACACCCTGGCGCTGCCCTTCTTCCGCCACGCGGTGGAAGGCGATTTACTGTTTACGGCAGCATTCTTCGCGACGCCGGTGGTGCTGGCGGCCCTGTCCGAGGCGTTCGGCCACAGCGACCACACGGCCGCGGCCTAGGGCTACCACAGCCACGTGGGGACAGCCGCCCCCGGCTGTCCGGTCGAGCGAAGCTCGACAGGGGTTTTGCAACCACAAAAATAGCCGAGAGTTGTTCCGTCGTGCGGCCCTCCCGAGGCAGTCGAAAGCGGAAGTCTCCAGTGGTCTGTGCTGACTCCCGCACGAGCGGGGCGCTCGCGCCTACATTTTTTTTCGTCTGAGCCGGGTCACGACCAGCCAGATAGCCAATCCTGCTGCGACCGCAGCCAACACCCACGGCCAATGCTCTTTGAATAGAGTTCCGGAGATGCGTACGAAATCTGGACCGAAGACCAGGGTGAGGATGGACAGCACAAGGAAGCGCACGAAACGGCCGGCAAAAATGGCCAGCAGGAATTGAGTGAACTTCATCTCCGAAACGGCCGCCGCCAGCGCGAACAGCTTGAAGGGAGTGGGGGGAGGCAGCATCGCGGGAAACATCAGGCTCCAGAAAGGATGCTTCTGGAAAGCCTGGTGAAACTTGTCAAAACGTTCGGGCGAGATGCGCTTGCGCAGCAGTTCTTCGCCGCCCAGATATCCGATCCCGTAAATAACGATGCTGCCCAGCGCCGAACCGGTGGAGGCCATCAGCACATACAGCAGGAACCGGGAGCGATTTTGATAGACGTAGGCAGCAACGATCGGGTCCATGGGCAAGCCCAGGGCGGCGCCGTCCAGGGCGGCGATGGCGAAGACGCCCCAGGCGCCCAGCGGCTTCAGCAGCCCCCAGAGGAACGCGGTGTAGCGCAGGAAGATGTGCTTGATTGTGTTCAAAGCGTAAGCCTAGCAGTTTACGCGAACTGTCCTAAACAAAGTGTGGGTCGGACACTCTTGTCCGACGCTTTTGAGTTTGAACGTTCAAATGAGATTCGAGCCGCTAGGGCAACTCAAAACCAAAAACAACTTAAACGGCGTCGGACAGGAGTGTCCGACCCACACACCACGTGCTTATGTGTGTTTGGTATTTCCGCTCAGCAGTTCGAGCGCGTGCGGCAGCAGGTCAATGACCGCTTCGAGCGATTCGCTTGCCCCCCGCGGGCTTCCTGGGAGATTCAGGACTAACGATTTTTCGCGCACTCCGCAGACCGCCCGGCTGAGGGCCGCCATGGGCGTCTTCTTTGAGCCTTCGAAGCGCATGCGCTCCGCGATGCCTTCGAGCAGGCGGCCGCAAACGGCGCGCGTGGCTTCGGGAGTAACGTCGCGTTCTGCAATGCCGGTGCCGCCGGCGGTCACTACCAGGCGGGCCTTGCCGGCCAGGCGGATGATGGCCTGTTGTATCGCGGACTGATCGTCCGCAACAATTTCAGTCGCGACGACGGCAAATGTCTTCCGCTTGAGGATTTCCACCACCGCGGGCCCGGAGAGGTCGGCGCGTTCGCCGCGGGCGGAAGAGTCGCTGACGGTGAGGACGGCAGCAGTGAGAATCTGACCAGTCGGCTCAGTCTTCGAGGAGGACATCTTCCTCTTCTTCCCCGGCGCCGCCTTCGTCGCGTTTCGATTCGTCCAGCATGCGCAGGCCTTCCATCAGCAGGCCCTGAGTATTCAGGGTGGTGGTCTGCTTGCTGGTCTTGCCTTCGAAGTTAATCTGGAAACTCCCGCCGGTCCAGCTCAGAACTTTGAAGACAGCCTTGTCGCCGGTGAGCGAGCCGTAGGCGGCGTGCGTGACCTGGCCTTCGCTGAAATACATTTCGCATTTGTCGCGTTCGTTGGTGAGAGTGAGGGCGCAGCTCTTGCGTCCCATTTCGAGCGACTGCACCAGGTCGATCACGTTCATCTGCGACAGGTTGCCGCGCAGCACGCCGTCGGAAGGCGCGGTCTTGGCCATCTTTTCCAGCGCGATCTTGTCGATCACGCGCTTGATGCGCTGGGTGGCTTCTTTCAGGAAGAAAGGTTTCTCGACGAAATCGTCGACCGGCTCCTGGCTGGAAAGCTTTTCGCTGATGTCCGCCTTGCTGGCCAGGAGGATCACGGCAATGCCGGCGGTCTTGGGACGGCTCCTCAAGCGCTCGACCAACTGGTGGCCGTCCATGCCGGGCATGCGGTAATCGCTGACCAGAAGATCGGGGGGATCGTCGACCGCCTTGAGCAGGGCATCGGCGGTGTCGCTGGAGGTGGTGACGTTGGCCAGCGGAGTCAGCGCGCCGTGCAGCAGTCCGAGGACCATGGGATTGTCGTCCACCAGCAGGACTTTGACGTTATTCGGCATGGCAGGCTAGGTCTTCTTGCGGACCTTTTTTCGAACTCGGGTGTAGTTACCGCTCTTGCCTCCGGATTTGTGCTCGAGCACGATCTCCCGGATTTCGATTCCCTTGTCCAGCGCTTTACACATATCGTACACGGTCAGCGCGGCGACGCTGGCCGCGACCAGGGCCTCCATTTCGACTCCCGTAACCGCCGTGGTGATAACTTTTGAGCTAATAGCGACGCCATTTTCGCACAGCCGCATGGTCACATCAACGTGGGAAAGCGGCAGGGGATGGCACATGGGGATCAGTTCAGAGGTGCGCTTGGCCGCCATGATGCCCGCCAGCCGAGCCACTTCAAGCGGATCACCCTTGGGATTTTTGGGCAGCGCTTTAAGCACGGCAGGCTTCAGGACAACGAACGCGCTGGCCATGGCCTGGCGTTTGCCGGGAGTCTTCGCGGAAACATCCACCATGCTGGCGCGGCCGGAATCATCGAAGTGAGAAAGTTTTTTCAGCATCGCGAAAGGTTATCTTACACGTCGTCAATGCAGGCGTGTGGAGCGGACACTCTGGTCCGCCGCTCTAGAATTTGACCGTAGTGCTTGGAACCAGGCGATAAAGCAGAAGATCAGACCAAGATCAAATTCAAAGGCGGCGGACAAGAGTGTCCGCCCCACATTCCTGTCCGCACATTATTCGTGGCAGTTAGCGCATCAGGATTGGTACCCATTCGCCGGCTTGAATCTGGTCGCGATCTGGGGAAATTACAACATAACAGTTGGCCCGAATCATGGACGCGATGTCTCCCGAACCCTGCCACCTGGCGAGTTCTACCTCTGAGTTGGCGAATTCTCCGGACAGTACTGCCGGCAGGAATCGCGTCAGTCCGGGCTTGGTCTTGATGTCGGACTTGAGACGAGCCTTCAGAAAAGCCAATTTTCGCGG
>DASQHA010000415.1:0-3887 GCA_035632335.1 Terriglobales bacterium | reverse complement strand
TCACATGGTCAAAGAACACCACCACACACTACCCATCATCAGCACCTTCCTGAACGCGTCACCATCACCCGCCTGCATCATCCGTTTCACGGGCAATCGTTAGAGGTCCTTCGTCAGGCGCGCATGCCCGCCGGCTTGCAGTTTGTACTCATCCTGCCGGATGGAAGTAAGTCGCTGGTTCCTGCCGAGTGGACGAACTTCAACGCCTCGGCATCTTCTCCACCAACCATGGAACTTCTGGGCTCGCAGCAACACTTGCTCAGCCTCCGCTGCCTCGTCGACACTCTCCAGCGCCGCTCCGCGGAGGCCCCGATAACATCGGGAGCAGCCCAGGAGAGCCATGCCGCAACTGCATCTGAGCTTCATCGACATCCCCGTTCCGGAGACGCGCCTGTGGGAGCAGCTCGACGACGAACACAAACGGATCGTCATCGAGATTCTGGCGCGCCTTCTTGTCCAAACAACACGACCCCAGCAGCAGGAGCCGACCGATGACTGATCCCTCCAAAATCAAACCCTCGCACATCCAGCGAGCCGCCTATGTTTACATCCGCCAGTCCACACCCGGCCAGGTCGAACACAACCGCGAATCCACCGCCCGACAGTACGCACTGGCCGACAAGGCCCGCCAACTCGGCTGGCCCAAGGAGCAGGTGATCATCGTCGACGAAGATCTCGGGCTGTCCGGCTCCGGCACCGACAAACGGTCCGGGTTTGCACGCTTGACCAGCGAAGTTGCCTTGGCCCATGTGGGGATCGTTCTCGGACTGGAAGTCTCTCGTCTTGCCAGGAACAACGCTGACTGGTACCGGCTGCTGGAACTTTGCGGCGCTACCGACACGCTCATCGGCGACAACGACGGCGTCTATCATCCGGCGCTGTTCAACGACCGGCTGCTGCTCGGCTTGAAAGGAACGATGAGTGAAGCCGAACTGCATATCATCCGCGCCCGGCTCGACGGCGGCATCCGCAACAAAGCGGCCCGCGGCGAACTGCGCCGCGGTTTGCCCGTCGGCTTCGTCTGGGGAGAACAGGACGGCGAGGTTTTGTTTCATCCCGACGAGGCCGTCACGGGCGCTGTCCGCACTATCTTCGAACGCTTCGCCGAGTTCGGCTCAGCGCGCCGCGTGTGGCTCTGGTTCCGCTCCGAGGGCTTGTTGTTTCCGCTGCAAATCATGCCCGCCGGTCTGCCCGGCCCCGTCAGGTGGGTAACTCCGACCTACACCGCGCTCCATCACATTCTCACCAATCCGGTGTATGCTGGCGCTTACACCTACGGCAAGACGAAGTACGAACGCTACGTCGATGAACACGGCGCCGTCAGAAAACGCACCCGGCATCTACCGATGGACCAATGGGCCGTTCTCATTGCCGATCATCATCCCGGCTACATTGACTGGGCCACGTTCGAAGCCAACCAGGCGCGGCTCGATTCCAACACTCGGCCAAGACCGCATGAATCGGGAGGTGCGGTGAGAGAGGGAGCGGCGCTGTTGCAGGGCCTCGCCACGTGCGGTCATTGCGGCCGGCCGCTGCATGTTCATTATCGCGGGCGTAACTCGGCGCCGGGGTATCATTGCTGCGGCAAGGATCTCGTCAATGGTCGCGGCGTGTACTGTCTCAACGTTGGCGGAACGGTGATCGAGCAAGCCGTGGCCAACGCATTTCTTGAAGCCATTACGCCGGCCGCCATCGAAGCGACGCGCATGTCGGTCGAGCAACTGCACGCCAATCACGATGCGGCGTTGGCTCAATGGCGTTTGGAAGTGGAACGCACCCGCTTCGAAGCGGAACGGACCGAGCGCCGCTACCGCAGTGTGGATCCCGAAAACCGTCTCGTCGCACGCGGTCTGGAAGCCGAATGGGAGACACGTTTGCGCGCCGTGGCAGATGCCGAAACGGAATTGCGCAAACGCGAACAGCAGCGCCCCGCTTCGCTTGGTCCCGCACAGTTGGAAGCGCTCCACGGGCTCGGCGCCGATCTCGGCAAAGTGTGGAATGCGCCGACCACCACTGATCGCGATCGCAAGCAACTGTTGCGCACGCTGCTCGAGGAGGTGATCTTGAATCTCAAACGCGCCGAGGGCCGCGCCCATCTGACTCTGCGGTGGCGCGGCGGCGCGATCACCACGTTGGACGTGCCGGTGCCGCGATTCAAACCCATGGGGCCGAGAACCGACGAAGATACGATCTCACTGTTGCGCCGGCTGGCGACTCTCTACCCGGATGAAGTCATCGCCGGAATCTTCAATCGTCAAGGGCGCAAGACGGCAACCGGAGAGCGCTTCACAGCGAACCAGGTCGGCAGTCTACGGCGTTACCGGAGTATCCCACGGTTCCAGCCGCAGGCGACGCCGCCAAACGGAGAACTGGTGACTATTCGCAAGGCCGCTCAGATTCTCGGAATGAACACGTCGTCGATTCATCGCTGGCTGGCTGACGGCTTCATTGCCGGCGAGCAGGCAACTCCGGGCGCGCCGTGGCAGATTCGAATCACCGATGAACTGCGCGCTCGTATCGTCGAGCAGTCGCCGCCGGAGTATCTGCCGATGCTCGAAGCGACGATGAAACTCGGCGTTTCGCGGCAGACTGTGTTGCAGCGTGTAAAGCGTGGCGAACTCGCCGCCGTGTTAGTTCGACAAGGACGGCGTAGAGGCTTGCGAATCAAACTTGTGGACCAACAGCCGAGCCTTTTCAGTAACCCGGGGGCAGTATGAAGCGGTATCGAAGAAGCCACGAATGTCCGCATCCAGCACCCAGTTCACTCGCTTCCGATGGAGGCCCACACTCAGCGCATCCAGCGCCTGATGTGGGTTACGTCCCGGCCTGAACCCGTAGGAAAAGCCCAGGAAGTCCACCTCATATATCTCGTTGAGAATGGTCACCACCGCCTGTTGGACAACTTTGTCCTCCAGCGCCGCGATGCCCAACGGACGTTGTCGCCCGTCGGCCTTCGGTATGTAGACTCTTCTTGAGGGCTGCGCCCGGTACGCTCCACGATGGACCCGGCTGTGCAGATCGGTCAGCCGATCTTCCAACCCAACCTCATACTCGTCCCACGTGACGCCGTCCACTCCCGGCGCAGCTTGCCGCTTCAGCGCGTAGAAGCTGTCCCGAAGTAGATTGACGCTCACATGGTGGAGCAAAGCGGTGAACCGTTCCTGCCTCCTTTCCCTAGCGACTTTCCGCACACCGCGCAATCCCTGGGACACTCGCGTCCCGCTCTGTGTCGGGTGAGTGTTGAACTGAGCGATGTTCTCCTTGGCCCGCGCCCTTTCCTCCCCCGTCTCCGCCGAGGAAGGCTCCTCATTGTTCGACAGGTTCACAGGTACTACGGCGCGGTCCGACTCCTCTGAAACGTGCCGGCCCGCTGTGCGGCTATCAGCCTTTTCGGTCCGGTCTCGACCCTGGTTGGATCGAGAGGCTCCAGAGATCTCCCGGTTCTCGTGCATGTTGTTTCTCAGCGTGCGCGGGTTCTTAGACTACGCAGAGCCGGCGGACTGCTCGCGATTTTACGCAGTCCACCGTGTTGCCTTCCCCGTCGGGGATGGGGTCGGCGCTCTGATCAATCCTTTTCGGAGCTCAATCGCACGGCCCACTGATGCCCTTATCTACGCTTCAACTGCAACCTCGCGGTGACAATTGCAAGACTCAGGGTCAGGATGGAGTCGCTTCTCCTTTCCTGTAGGGCTCTTTCATCCCCTACAACATGCCGGTTTAACCCGGCGCACCCCCGGCATAGTTTCGAACCACTGTTCACGGCGATTGCAATCGGAGGTTGGATAAGGACTTAAGGAAAATGCGCCAGACGGACCTCCGGTCCGATTGCATCGCAGGTGCCCCGCAGCCCGTTTCCGCACCCGTCTTGTGAATCGCGGTTCGAATTC